>NZ_VNIM01000078.1 GCF_007785815.1 Alterirhizorhabdus solaris
CGTCTGGGAGGGGGCGGGTGCGTGCATCATCGACCTTTGCAGGCGCCTGACGCCGCCGGGTTCATCGTGCAACGCAACATGGTAAGCCGACGGGGCAAAGTCCACCCGCCGCCCCAACGAAAACGGGCGCCGGGTGCTGCCACCCGACGCCCGCCCTTCGGTTCAGCCGTGGCTTACAGCGAGTAGTACATGTCGAATTCGACCGGAGCCGGGGTCATTTCCCAGCGGGCCACGTCGGCGTACTTCGTCTCGATGTAGGCGTCGATCTGGTCGTCGGTGAACACGCCGCCCTTGGTGAGGAAGGCGCGGTTCTTGTTCAGCTCCTCCAGCGCCTCGCGCAGCGACGAGCAGACGGTGGGCACCTGCGACAGCTCTTCCGGCGGAAGATCGTACAGGTTCTTGTCCATCGCCTCGCCCGGATGGATGCGGTTCTCGATCCCGTCGAGGCCGGCCATCAGCAGCGCCGAATAGCACAGGTAGGGGTTGGCCATCGCATCGGGGAAACGCACCTCGACGCGCTTGGCCTTGGCGCCCGCACCGTATGGGATGCGGCACGAAGCCGAGCGGTTGCGCGCCGAATAGGCGAGCAGCACCGGCGCCTCGTAGCCCGGCACCAGCCGCTTGTAGCTGTTCGTCGACGGGTTGGTGAAGGCGTTGCAGGCCTTGGCGTGCTTGATGATGCCGCCGATGAAGAACAGCGCCATCTCCGACAGGCCGGCGTAGCCGTTGCCGGCGAACAGCGGCGTGCTGCCGTTCCAGATCGACAGGTGGGTGTGCATGCCCGAGCCGTTGTCTTCCTTGATCGGCTTCGGCATGAACGTGGCCGTCTTGCCATAGGCCTGCGCGACCTGGCGGACGACGTACTTGTAGATCTGCATGCGATCGGCGGTCTGCGTCAGCGTGCCGTAGGTGAGGCCCAGCTCATGCTGCGCGGCCGCCACCTCGTGATGGTGCTTGTCCATCGGCAGGCCCATCTCGAGCATGGTGGACACCATCTCGGCGCGGATGTCGACGCAGGCATCGACCGGGGCGACCGGGAAGTAGCCGCCCTTGGCGCGCGGGCGGTGGCCCAGGTTGCCGCCCTCATACTTGGTGCCGGTGTTGGTCGGCAGCTCCAGATCGTCGAGCTTGTAGTAGCTGGACGAATAGCTGTTCTCGAACCGCACGTCGTCGAACATGAAGAACTCGGCTTCCGGGCCGATGTACACGTTGTCGCCGATGCCGAGGCTCTTCACATAGGCTTCGGCGCGCTTGCCGGTGGAGCGCGGATCGCGGGCGTACAGCTCGCCCGACACCGGATCGACGATGTCGCAGAACAGGATCAGCATCGGCGTCGCCGAGAACGGATCGACGTACACGGCGTCCAGATCCGGCTTCAGGATCATGTCGCTCTCGTTGATCGCCTTCCAGCCCTCGATCGAGGAACCGTCGAACATGAAGCCGTCGGACAGCTCGTCGTCGGTGACGACGTTCTGGCACATGGTCAGGTGATGCCAGATGCCCTTGGGATCGGTGAAGCGAAGATCGACCCACTCGATCTCCTTGTCCTTGATCATCTTGAGAACGTCGGACGCCTTGTTGGCCATGTTGGAGCCTTCCCCGTGAAAAATAGCTGGAACTCGGTATGGGCGCCCGCCCGCGACCCGCTCGATCGCGTGCCGACGCCTGCAATCAGATCGCGTCGGAGCCGCGCTCGCCGGTGCGGATGCGCAACGCCGTCTCGACCGGGATGACGAAGATCTTGCCGTCGCCGATGCGCCCGGTCTGCGCGGCGTTCTGGATCGCCTCGACCACCCGCTCGGCCAGCGCGTCGTCCACCACGACCTCCAGCTTCACCTTCGGCAGGAAGTCGACGACATATTCGGCGCCGCGGTACAGCTCGGTATGGCCTTTCTGGCGACCGAAGCCCTTGGCCTCGGTAACGGTGATGCCGGATGCGCCGACATCGTGAAGCGCTTCCTTCACTTCGTCGAGCTTGAACGGTTTGATGATCGCTTCGATTTTCTTCATGTCTCGCGCTCCCTCCGGACGAGCGCTTGTCGCGCTGTGTTCAATAAGCGTGCCAGTCGCGCGGGCGCAAGCGCCGGGCACCGATCACGCTTCAAGACACGCTGCACTGCCGCAAAAGTTGGCAATCGGTGAACACGTGCATGAAATTGAGGCAGTCGATGCATCGGTCGAAATCGCCTCGCCCGCTTATGCGTAAGGCGGGCGATGCAGGCCAGCGGGGCTGGTGGTGAAGATCTCGCAGCCCGTCTCGGTGATGCCGATCGAATGCTCGAACTGCGCAGAAAGCGAGCGGTCGCGCGTCACCGCCGTCCAGCCGTCGTCCAGCATCTTCACGTCGGGCCGGCCGATGTTGATCATCGGCTCGATCGTCATGAACATGCCAGGCTTCAGCTCCGGGCCGGTGCCGGGGCGGCCGACATGCACCACCTCCGGCGCATCGTGGAACACGCGGCCCAGCCCATGCCCGCAGAAATCGCGCACCACGCCGTAGCGGTGGCGCTCGGCGAAGGTCTGGATGGCGTGTGCGACATCGCCCAGCCGGTTGCCGGGTTTCGCCTGTTCGATGCCGAGCATCATGGCCTCGTACGTCACGTCCACCAGCCGCCTCGCCTTGATCGGCACGTCGCCGACCAGGAACATGCGGCTGGTATCGCCATGCCAGCCATCCACGATCACGGTGACGTCGATATTGACGATATCGCCCGACTTCAGCGTCTTGGCGCCGGGGATGCCGTGGCACACGACATGGTTGATCGACGTGCAGCAGCTGTGGGTGAAGCCGCGATAGTTGAGCGTGGCGGGGATGCCGCCGCCGCGCAGCATGCATTCGCGTGCGATGCGGTCCAGCTCCTGCGTCTCAACGCCGGGCACGACGTGCGGGACCAGTTCGTCCAGCGCCTCCGCCGCCAGCCGGCCGGCGCGGCGCATGCCCTCGAAACCATCCGGCCCGTAGAGCTTGATCGCGCCCGTGCGCGAAACGGTGTCGCCCTCGGCGACGGTGACATAGCTATCCATGCGGGCAATATAGCATGGCATCGCGGCTTTGCGAGCCGGGCGATGTTGCTCTATGCGCTGGCACATGAACGCACCCCGCATCTGGACCGCCGCCCTGCTCGTGATCGGCGACGAGATCCTTTCCGGCCGCACGCAGGACCGCAACGTCGCGCAGGTGGCGCAGTGGCTCAACGGGGAGGGTATCCGCCTCGCCGAGGTGCGCGTGGTGGCCGACGTCGAGTCGGCCATCGTCGAGGCGGTCAACATCCTGCGCACGCGCAACGATTACCTGTTCACCACCGGCGGCATCGGCCCGACGCATGACGACATCACCGTGGATGCGATCGCCGCCGCGCACGGCCTGTCGGTGGTGGTCCACCCCGATGCGCGCGCCGTGCTGGAACGCCATTACGAGACGCGCGGCGGACTGACCGAGGCGCGGTTGCGGATGGCCCGCGTGCCGGACGGCGCGACGCTGATCGAGAACGCCATGTCGGGCGCGCCGGGCATTCGTCTGGGCAACGTGTTCATCCTCGCCGGCGTGCCGCACATCGCCGCGCTGATGCTCGAGTCGCTTACCGGCACGCTGGAGGGCGGCCGCCCGATGCTGTCGCGCACGCTCGGCTGCTGGGTGCCCGAAAGCGAGATCGCGGACCTACTGGGCGCGACCGAGAAGGCGCATGCCGGCTGCCAGATCGGCAGCTATCCCTTCTTCCGCGAGGGCCGGGTCGGCGCCAACTTCGTCATCCGTTCCACCGAGGCGGAAGGGCTGGATGCCTGCGCCGCCGACCTGACGCGCCAGCTCACCGCGCTTGGCCATCAGGTGGTGGCGGACGGCATCTAGGCTTCCCAGATGGCGCGCATCCTGATCGGGTGGGAACTGGGCGCCAATACCGGCCATATCGTCAAGCTGGCGGGGATCGCGGGCGAACTGGCGGCGCGCGGGCACGAGCCGGTATTCGCCGTGCAGCAGATCGGCACGGTGCCGCCCGGATATCCGGTATGGCAGGCGCCGCTGTGGCCTACCCAACTCGCCACCCTGTCCCGCCGCGCGGAGACTGCGCCCGCCACGATGGGCGACATCCTCGCGGTGCTGGGGCTGGGCGACGCGGCGGCGATGCGCGCGATCATCGCCGCATGGGACGGTCTCCTTGCTGCCGTCAGGCCCGACGTGGTGGCTGCCGAATTCGCCCCCGGCCTGATGATGAGCGCGATCGGGCGGGTGCCGCTGCTGGGGCTGGGCACCGGCTTCTCCCTGCCGCCCGCGCACCTGCCGGTGTTCGCCAGCCTGACCGGGCAGCCGGCCGCACAGGACGAGACGGTGCTGCTCGACGCGGTGAACGCCGCGCTGCGCGCCAACGCCCGACCGCCGCTCGACCGGCTGACGCAGATCTTCACGTCCGATCTGGAACTGCCGGCGGTGTTCCGCGAGATCGACCCGTATCGGGAATGGCGCCGGTCCGCCTACGGCGCACCCTCGGTGATGCCGGCCCCGGCGCTGGCCACGGGCGGGGGGGACGAGCTGTTCGTCTATATGAACGGCCTGATCCGGTGGCCGGACGGTTTCTGGCAGGGGCTGGTCGATTCGCGGCTGAAGGTGCGCGTCCACGATCCACGGTTGAGCGATGCCGATGCCGCCGTGTTGACGGGCGCTGGCCTGATCGTGGAGCGGCGGCCGGTGCCGTTCGACCGGATCGTCGCCCGGTCGCGCATGGCGCTGTCGCACGGGGGGCTGGGGATGGCGTGTTCCGCGCTGCTCGCCGGGCTGCCGATGGCGTTCATGCCGTTCGATATCGAGAAGAAGATGGTCGCCGCCTCGGTCGTCACGCTCGGCCTTGGCGCACGGCTCGATTTCGAGCTGGTGGAGGCGGCCCGGCTGGCGGCGATGCTGCGCGCGACCTTCGAGAACGAGGCTCTCCATGCCCGCGCCCGCGCCGCCGCCCCCGGTTTTCGCGACCGGATGGGGGCGGGGTGCGAGCGGCAGACCGCCGATGCCGTGGAATCGCTGCTGGGGTAAGCGGATCTCTCCGGCCACCTGCCTCAAGCGACGTCGAGGGGCGTGCGGCAAAGATCGCGTTTTGTGTCTCGACTGCGCCCGGCCCAGGGGTGTTCGTCACCCGGTCGCCTGCATATCAGCGCGGTCGTCAGTCGCGCCCGATCATCCGGTCCACCAGCGCGCCCAGCGTGGCATAGCCCGATACCGTCATCCCCGAGCCTTCCTGCTTGATGGAAGACGGGACGGTGGCGCGGGTGAAGCCCAGCTTGGCCGCCTCCTTGAGCCGCAGGCCGGCGTGGGCGACGGTGCGCAGTTCGCCCGACAACGCCACCTCGCCGAACGACACGGTTTCCGGCGGCACCGGCCGCTCCGCCAGCGCCGAGACAAGTGCGGCCGCCACCGCCATGTCTGCCGCCGGATCGACGATGCGGTAGCCGCCCGCCACGTTCAGATACACCTCGGCGGTGGAGAAACTGAGCCCGCAGCGCGCCTCCAGCACGGCAAGGATCATCGCCAGCCGGCCGCTGTCCCACCCCACCACCGCGCGGCGCGGGGTGGCGCCGCTCGCCAGCCGCACGACCAGTGCCTGTATCTCCACCAGCACCGGCCGCGTGCCCTCCATCGCCGGGAACACGGTGGCGCCGGCGATCCCCTCGCCCCGCTCGGTCAGGAACAGCGCGCTGGGATTCGCCACCTCATCCAGCCCGCCCTCGGCCATGGCGAACACGCCGATCTCGTCGGTGCCGCCGAAGCGGTTCTTGATCGCGCGCAGGATGCGATACTGGTGGCTGCGCTCGCCCTCGAACGCCAGCACCGTATCGACCATATGCTCCAGCACGCGCGGCCCGGCGATCGAGCCGTCCTTGGTGACGTGGCCGACCAGCACCAGCGCGGTGCCGCGTTCCTTGGCGAAACGGATCAGTTCGTGCGCCGAGGCGCGGACCTGGCTGACGGTGCCGGGTGCCCCCTCGATCAGGTCGCTGTGCATCGTCTGGATCGAATCGATGATGAGGAGGGCAGGGGGCGTGCCCTTTTCGAGCGTGGTCAGGATGTCGCGTACCGAAGTGGCGGCGGCCAGCAGCACCGGCGCGTGGCCGAGGCCCAGCCTGCGCGCGCGCAGCCGCACCTGATCCGTCGCCTCCTCGCCGGAGATGTAGGCGACCGGCAGCCCCGCCAGCGCCATCCGGGCCGCCGCCTGCAATAGCAACGTCGATTTGCCGATGCCGGGATCGCCGCCGATCAGCGTGGCCGAGCCGGTCACCATCCCGCCACCCAGCGCCCGGTCGAACTCGGCGATGCCGGTGGGCATCCGCGGCGGCAGCTCGACCTCGGCATCGAGGCCGACGAGCGTGACGGTACGCCCGCCGCCGCGCAGATCGTGGCGGGCCGAAAAAGCGGTGACGTTCGACGTCTCCTCCACCAGCGTGTTCCACGCCAGGCAGTCGACGCACTGGCCCTGCCACTTGCTCGTGGCGCTGCCGCACGCCTGGCAGACATAGCGTTTCTGAGCCTTGGCCACGTATCTTCCTCTGGCGAACGAAGCGGGAACGTAGGCGAGGCGCGCGGCGATCTCAAGCGTCGGGGCACGTATCAGCAGCATCTCTTTGCCGCAGGAAAGTTTTGGTAGGGTGACGACTACTCTCTACCAACGTAGTAGTAATACCAGCGAAGGAGGTGGCGATGTTTCACGACCGTGACCAGCATCAGGAGACCGACCGGCGAAACAGGCACGGTGGCGGACAGAAGACCGCGACGCGCGAGCCCGTACCGGCCGGCATGCCGCTCGACGTTTTCTGGGCGCTGGTCGATCCCGTCGATCGCCCCGATCCGCGCACCGCATAGGTTACGACCGGCAGACTCCCCTGTGGCCGGTCGTCTTACGGGAATCGACCCCGCTCTCTCGGTCGCTTCCCTCCTGCTGGACCCGGCTGCCGTCCCCTGGCAGCCGGGTTCCCTTTTGTCCGGCATCCGGCCGGTCGCACCGCAGGTTCCAGCCGGCGGGCATCTGCGCTAACGCGCGGGGATGGGCCTGACGACTCTCGACATCCTCGTGCTGCTGCTGGTCGGCGGCGGTGCGCTGCTGGGTGTGCTGCGCGGGTTCGTCACCGAAACGCTGTCGCTGTTCGCCTGGATCGCGGCGATCCTCGCGGTGAAGATGGCACACGGCCCGGCCACGATCCTGCTGGCGGGGCGGCTCGGTACGCCGACCGCGGCGTCGGTGGCGGCGTTCGTGCTGATCTTCGGCGTGGTCTTCGTCGGCGGCAAGCTGGTGGCGGGCGCGATCGGGCGGCGCACGCGGCAGTCGGTGCTGGGGCCGCTCGATCGGCTGCTCGGATTCGGTTTCGGTGCGCTCAAGGGGCTGATCGGCGCTACCCTGCTGTTCCTGCTCGCCAATCTGGCGACCGATACCTTCTACGGCGGGAAATCGGCCCGGCCGGACTGGATGATCGAATCGCGCACCTTCCCGCTGCTCAATGCCAGCAGCCGGGCGATCGTCGATTTCGTGGCGATGCGCCGCGCGGCGGGACGCGCCGCCGCCGGGGAACGGCCCGCTTCGCGGTAGCGGCGGGGGCCGGCACCGCCTACATGGAGGTATGTCCGCTGCCCTCTACAATTCCACGATCCTGCGCCTCGCCACCGAGATCCCGCATCACGCCCGCCTCGCCGACCCGGCCGCCACGGTGGAGCGCCGCTCGCCGGTATGCGGCAGCCGGGTGACGGTGGACGTGCGGCTGGACGAGACCGGGCGCATCGCCGCGCTGGGGCAGGAGGTGCGCGCCTGCGCGCTCGGGCAGGCCGCCGCGGCGCTGATGGGCGAACACGCCCTCGGCCGCGATGCCGCCGAGCTGGCCGTCGCGCGCGACGAGCTGGCCGCCTTCCTGGCCGGCGAGCGCGATGATCCGGGCGCATGGCCGGGCCTCGATATCTTCGCGCCCGCCCGACCGCACAAGGCGCGTCATGCCTCGATCCGCCTCGCGTTCGAGGCGGTCGCCGAGGCGGCGGCGAAGGCGGGCGCGCCCGCCGCCACGCCCGCATGAGGGCATCGCATTGAACGACAGCCACACCGCGCTGCTGCTGCGCGACGGCGTGCTGCTGCTGGGCGCGGCGATCGTGTCCGTCCTGATCTTCCGCCGGCTCGGGCTGGGCGCGGTGCTGGGCTATCTGGTCGCCGGTGCGCTGCTCGGCCCGCAGGGGTTCGCCTTGGTGGGCGACGCGGAAAGCAAGCTGGGCATCGCCGAACTCGGCATCGTGCTGCTGCTGTTTCTCGTGGGGCTGGAACTGAACCCCGCCCGGCTTTGGCGGCTGAAGCGCGACATCTTCGGCTTCGGGCTGGCGCAGGTGCTGTTGTGCGGCGCGGGGCTGAGCCTCGCCATCTATCTCCTCACCGGCTTCTCGCCCGCCGCCTCGCTGGCGCTGGGGCTGCCGCTGGCGCTGTCGTCGACCGCGCAGGTGCTGCCGATGCTGCAATCGGCGGGCCGGATGAACACGCCGCTGGGCGAACGCGCCTTCTCGATCCTGCTGTTCCAGGATCTGTCGATCGTGCCGCTCATCACGGTGATCGCCGCCCTGTCGCGCGCGCCGGTCGATCCCGCCGCGCCGCCGGGCTGGCTGCTGGGCGTCTATACGGTCGCCGCGATCGTCGGGCTGGTGCTGGCCGGGCGCTACATCATGAACCCGCTGTTCCGCCTGATCGGGGGGCTGGGGGAGCGCGAGCTGTTCGTCGCCGCCGGGCTGTTCACCGTGCTCGCTTCGGCGGCGGTGATGGAGTGGCTGCATCTCTCGACCGCGCTCGGCGCGTTCATCGCCGGAATGATGCTGGCCGACTCGCCCTACCGGCACGAACTGGAGGCGGATGTGGAGCCGTTCCGCACGATCCTGCTCGGGCTGTTCTTCATCGCGGTCGGCATGATGCTGGATCTGCATGTGGTGGCGGCGCGGCCCGCGTTCGTGATCGGCATGGCGCTGCTCGTGGTGGTGGTGAAGGCCGCGCTGATCTACGGCATCGCCCGCGCGTTCCGCATCGCCAACCGGCAGGCGCTGGCGCTGGGCCTGTTGCTGAGCCAGGGCGGCGAATTCGGCTTCGTGTTGTTCGCGCAGGCCGAGGGGGCGCGGCTAATCGCGCCCGAGGCGGCCAGCCTGTTCGGCGCGATCGTCACCCTGTCGATGGCGACGACGCCGTTCCTGATGAAGCTGGCGCGGCCTTATTATCAGAGCGTCGGCCCCGGCGCGCGCGATGATCTCGACCGGCCCGACGGCAATTCCGCACCCGCGATCGTGGTGGGCTACGGCCGCTTCGGGCAGACGGTGGCGCAGATGCTGATGGCCAAATCGGTGCCGGTGACGATCATCGACCGCGATGCCGAACAGATCGACGTCAGCACCGATTTCGGCACCAAGGTGTATTACGGCGACGGCTTGCGGCTGGACCTGTTGCGGCTGGCCGGCGCGGGCGAGGCGCGGGCGATCGTCTTCTGCGTCGACGGCGACGGGCTGACGGCCGAGGTGCTCGATCCGCTCCTGCGCGCGTTTCCGCAGGCGGCGGTGCTGGCGCGGGTCTATGATCGCCGCTCGCTGATCCGGCTGGACGGGCTGGACCTTGCCGGCACCACGCGCGAGGTGTTCGAGTCGGCGGTGTGCATGGGGCGGCAGGCGCTGGGGGCGATGGGGTTCGCGGACGAGGAGATCGCCACGGTGGAGCAGGAATACCGCGCGCGCGACGGGCGGCGGCTCGAGGCGCAAAGCCGCTCGGGCGATCTGCGATCGGCGATGGAGACCATGTTCTCCCCCGATCGCGCGCTGGGCGGCAAGGCATGAAGCGCGGCGGGATGATCGTCGCGCTGGCGGCGTTTTCGGGCGCGATGGCGGTGATGGCCGGGGCCTTCGGCGCGCATGGCGCCAGCGGCAAGGCGGCCGAGTGGTTGCGGACGGGCGCGCTGTACCAGATGGTCCATGCGGTCGCGGCGATCGTGGCGACGGGCCTGCCGCGCGGGCGCGGCCCGGCATGGCTGTTCGTGGCCGGCGGCGGGCTGTTCGCCGGTACGCTCTATGCGATGGCGCTCGGCGGCCCGCGCGTGCTGGGGGCGATCACGCCGATCGGCGGGGCGGCGCTGATCGGCGGCTGGCTGTGGCTGGCGGCGGGGTCGCTGCGGCGCTGAGACGTGCTTTCGGGCGGCATGATGGTCGAGCCGGGCCGGCCGAAGGTTCGTCCCGACCGGGAAATCTCAGGCCGCGTCCGTCCTCTGGCGCTCGTCCTCCAGAAACGCCGCCACCTCGTCGAGCGACACGTCCTTCGCCAGAAACGTCCGGCCGATGCCGCGCGCCAGCAGGAAGGGCAGGCGGCCGCCCTCCATCTTCTTGTCGTGCGCCATGTGCGCCACCAGCGCTGCGCCGTCCGCCCGCACCCCGGCGGCGTCCAGCGTGGTCGGCAGGCCGGCGGCGGCGAGGTGGCGGGTGACGCGGGCGGCATCGTCCGCCGGGCACAGGCCCAGGCGGGCGGAGAAGCGGAAGGCCAGCGCCATGCCCGCCGCCACCGCCTCGCCGTGCAGCAGCCGGTCGGAAAAGCCTGTATCCGCCTCCAGCGCATGGCCGAAGGTGTGGCCCAGGTTCAGCAACGCGCGCGTGCCGGTCGTCTCGCGTTCGTCCGCCACCACGATCCGCGCCTTGGCCGATACGCTGTGGCGGATGGCGTGGGCACGCGCCGCGGAGTCGCCGGCCAGCAGCGCCGGCAGGTTCGCCTCGCACCAGTCGAAGAAAGCGGCGTCGTCGATCAGGCCGTACTTCACTACCTCGGCATAGCCCGCCAGCATCTCCCGCCGGGGCAGCGTGTCGAGCGTGGTGGGGTCGATCAGCACGAAGGCCGGCTGGTGGAATGCGCCGATCAGGTTCTTACCCGCTGCGCTGTTGATCGCCGTCTTGCCGCCCACCGACGAATCAACCTGCGCCAGCAGCGTCGTGGGGATTTGCACGAAGCCGCAGCCGCGCTTCAGGATGGCGGCGGCGAACCCCACGAGATCGCCGATCACCCCGCCGCCCAACGCGATCACATGGTCGCCGCGCTCGATCCCGCGTTCCAGCATCGCATCGGTGAGGGCGGCAAGCTGGCCCCAGCTCTTGGTCGCCTCGCCGGGGGGCAGGATCACCGTGTCGTGCCGCAGGCCCGCCGTATCCAGCGAGGCGGTGAGCCGGGCAAGCTGGGCGTCGGCGACATGCGCGTCCGTCACGATCAGGAAGCGGGCCTGTCGCGCGAAAAGGGCGAGCAGCGTGCCGGCGCGATCGAGCGCGCCGTCCTCGATCAGGATGTCGTAGGCGCGCTCGCCCAGCGGAACCGGAACCGTGGTCATAGCGGGCTGGTCATTGCGAAAGGGCCTTCAGGATCGCCTCGACGGTGGCCTCGTGCGGCAGCGGCTCGCTGCGGACGTGGACCGGGGCGAGCGCATAGAACGGGTTCCGCGCCGCCGCCAGTTCCGCCAGCACCGCGCGCGGATCGCGGCCCTGCAACAGCGGCCGCCCCTCGCGCCGGCCGACGCGGTCGGCCAGCACGTCGATATCGGCATCCAGCCAGATCGCGGTGGCGCGCGCCAGGATCAGGTCGCGCGTCTCGGCCTGCATGAAGGCGCCGCCGCCGGTGGCGATCACCTTGGCCCGCCCGTCGATCAGCCGCGCGATCACGCGGCGCTCGCCGTCGCGGAACTCCGGCTCGCCGAAACGGGCGAAGATTTCGGCGATGCTGAGGCCTGCTGCCTGCTCGATCTCGTGGTCGGCATCCACGAACGGCAGGTGCAGCCGCGCGGCCAGCCGCTTGCCCACCGTGGACTTGCCGACGCCCATCATGCCGATCAGGACGAGCGGGCGCTTGCGGAGCGGACTGGCGGCGTTAAGGCTGTGCGACATCGCGGCGGGGCTATACACAGTGCGGCCGCATCGGGCAAAAGCCGCGCCACGGCCAGCCCGCGCTTATGCACAGGAACCTCGATGTCGCGTTTTTCCCTCCTGCTCATCCTGATCCTCGTCGTGATCGTGGGGGGTATCATCCTCCTCGGCACGGTGAATACCGAAGTGGCGCCGGTGCGCGTGGAAAAGGCGATGCTGAATGAAGCGTCCGCCAGCTAGGCGCGCGCTGGCGCTGCTCGGCGGCGCGGCGCTGGTCGGTCTTGGCAGCGTCGCGCTCGGCCAGCAGGCGCCGGAGTCGCTGCTGCCCCCCGGTTTCGGCGATGCCGCCCCGCCGCCGCCTGCCGCGCCGCCGGTGCCGCCATCGGGCGGGACCGGGGCCGGGCAGGCGGCACCACCGGTCGATCTGCTGCCGTCGCTCCCGCTGACACCACCGACGGACGACGCCGACCCGCTCGCGCTGGACGAGGAGGTGCCGGCCGAGCCGCTCGAACTGCCCGATTACGCCCGCCGTTCGGTCGCGGCGGTCGGCCCGTTCACCGATGCCGGTTATGGTCTGCCCGCCGATGCTTTCGGCGGGGCGGACGGCCGCTTCCTCGGCGGACTGATGCGCCGGCTGGACGCGCCGTTGCCCTCGCGCTGGGAATCGATCCTGCTGCGGCGGGCGCTGCTCTCCCGCACCGCCGCGCCGCGCCGGGTGAATCCGGTCGACTGGGTGGCGGAACGCGCGTGGCTGCTGCTGCGGCTGGGCGAGGCGGATGGCGCGCGGATGCTGGTGCAGTCGGTCGATGTCGATCGCTACACCCCGCGCATGTTCCAGGTGGCGATGCAGGCGGCGCTGGCGACGGCGGACCCGGCCGGCTTCTGCCCGATCGCCGGCCCCGGCGGTGCGACCAGCGGCGAGGCGGCGTGGCCGCTGGCCGCCGCGATCTGCGATGCGCTGTCCGGCGAGGCGGCGACCTCCGGTGCGCTGCTCGATCGCGCGCGGGCCAAGCGACTGGCGGGCGGGATCGACCTGCTGCTGACCGAGAAGGTGATCGGCGCGGGGGCGAACGGCCGTCGCGCGGTGAATATCGAGTGGGACGGGGTGGAGCGGCTGACGGCCTGGCGCTTCGGCCTCGCCAGTGCGGTGGGCCTCAACATCCCCGACCCGCTGTTCATGACGGTCGGCCCGCAGGTGCAGGCGTGGCGCGCGCGCGCGCCGATGCTGGCGCCATCGCTGCGGATCGCGCCGGCGCGGGTGGCAGCTGCGCTGGGCGTGTTCTCCAACGCCTCGCTGGTGGATCTCTACGGCACGGTGGCGGATCAGACCGATCCGACCGAAATCGACCAGACCGATGCCGGCCGGCTGCGCGCCGCCTATGTCGGCGAGGACGATGCCGCCCGGATGACTGCGATCCGCCGCCTGTGGGATGGCGCGCGCGGATCGCGTGACCGCTATGCGGCGGCGGTGCTGACGGCGCGCGCCGCCGCCCGCATCCGGCCCGATCAGGCGCATGCCGCCGAGACCGCGGGGCTGGTCGGCGCGATGTTCTCCGCCGGGCTGGACCGGCAGGCGGCGCGATGGGCGCCGGTCGTGTCGGCCATGTCGGCGGCGGAGGCCGACCCGGCATGGGCGATCCTGGCGGTGGGCAGCGAGCGCCCGGTGGTGGACGTGGGCCCTGGCCGCGTCGGCGCATTCACCGAACGCGCGGGCGAGGCGAGCCGCCGGGCACAGCTGATCGTCGCCGCGCTGGGCGGCCTCGGTCGCCTCTCGCCGGCCGCCGCGACGCGGCTGGCGGAAGCGAACGGCCTGTCGCTCGTGGCGCAGGATCGCTGGGTCCGCGCGCTCGATCTCGCGGCACAGGCGGGGCAGCAGGGCACCGTCGCGCTGCTGGTTGCCACGGGCATGCAGACCGCGCGGTGGGACGGCGTGCCGGCGCATTACCTGTACCACATGCTCACGGCGCTGCGGCGCGTGGGGCTGGAGGGCGATGCCCGGATGATCGCCGCCGAGGCGATGACGCGATCCTGATGGACGGTGTGAGCATCGGCGGCGATGCCACGCTGATCGAACGCTTTCTCGAGATGCTGGCGGCGGAGGCAGGCGCCGCGCGCAACACGCTGGCGGCCTATGCCACGGACCTGCGGCTGGCGTCCGACCTGCTGGGTGGCGGGCTGGCCGGGGCGGACGAGGCGGCACTGGCGCGGCTGGGCGAGGCGTGGATGCCGCTCGCCAGGGCCAGCGTGGCGCGCAAGTCGGCGGCGGTGCGGCGCTTCCTCGGCTTTCTCGCCGACGAGGGGTTCCGGCCCGACGATCCGTCCGCCGCACTGCCCCGCCCCGGCACCGCGCGTACGCTGCCCCGCACGCTGGGGCACGGCGACGTCGATCGGCTGTTCGCCACGCTGGCCGGGCGTGAGGCCACGCCCGCCACGCTGCGGCTGACCGCGCTGGTGGAACTGCTCTACGGATCGGGCCTGCGCGCGACCGAACTGGTGTCGCTGCCGCGCCGGGCGATCCGGGGCGATGCGCCGTTCCTGATCCTGCGCGGCAAGGGCGGGCGCGAGCGGCTTGTGCCGCTGTCCGATCGAGCGCGCGCCGCCGTGGCCGTGTGGGAGGTGCGGGTGCCGGCGGAAAGCGCGTGGCTGTTCCCCTCCGGCAAGGCGCATCTCAGCCGGGTGCGGCTGTTCCAGTTGCTGCGCGAACTGGCGGCGGAAGCCGGCATTCCGCCCGAGCGGGTCAGCCCGCACGTGCTGCGCCACGCCTTCGCCACGCATCTGCTGGAGGGCGGGGCCGATCTGCGCGCGTTGCAGATGCTGCTTGGCCACGCGGACATTGCCACCACGCAGATCTACACCCATGTCGACAGCCAGCGGCTCGTCGCGCTGGTCAATGCCCGTCACCCGCTGGCCGACGCCCACGTCGACCCCGCCGACGCCCGCGTTGACGTAAGCGATGACGCGGCCTAACCGGCGCGGATGGTCGCCTTCCTCGATTTCGAAAAGCCCATTGCCGAGCTGCAGGGGCGCATCGCAGAACTGCGCGAGACGGCGGAGGCCGGCGCGATCGATATCGATGCCGAGGTCGCCCGGCTCGAGGCCAAGTCGCAGAAGCTGCTGCGTGATACCTACGCCAGACTGGCGCCGTGGCAGAAGACGCAGGTGGCGCGCCACCCGGAACGGCCGCACCTCAAGGACTATATCGCCGGCTTCGTCGCCGATTTCGTGCCGCTTGCGGGTGATCGCGCCTTTGCCGAGGACAAGGCGATCGTCGGCGGCCTGGGCCGGATCGCCGGGCGGCGCGTGATGGTGATCGGGCACGAGAAGGGCGAGGATACCGCCAGCCGCCTGCGCCACAATTTCGGCATGGCCAAGCCCGAGGGCTATCGCAAGGCGATCCGCCTGATGGAACTGGCCGACCGCTTCGGCCTGCCGGTGGTGAGCCTCGTCGATACCTCAGGCGCTTTTCCCGGTATTCAGGCGGAGGAGCGCGGGCAGGCCGAAGCCATCGCGCGCTCCACCGAGGCATGTCTCGCGCTCGGCGTGCCGCTCGTTACGGCGATCGTGGGCGAGGGCGGCTCCGGCGGCGCGGTCGCGCTGGCGGCGGCCAACCGGGTGCTGATGTTCGAGCATGCGGTCTATTCGGTGATCTCGCCGGAAGGTTGCGCCTCGATCCTCTGGCGCACGGGCGAGAAGGCGGCGGACGCGGCCGAGGCCATGAAGATCACCGCCGCCGATCTCAAGCGGCTGGGCGTGATCGACCGTATCGTCGCCGAGCCGGTGGGTGGCGCGCATCGTGACCGGGCGGCGGCAATCGCCGCGCTGGGCGCCGCGCTGGCCGACGAGCTGGTGCAACTGGCCGATACGCCGCGTGACGAGCTGCGCGCCGCCCGCCGCGCCAAGTTCCTCGCCATCGGCTGAACCGCGCGACGTGTCGAGCGTCTGCCGGCGATCGGGCGAGGCGACGACATATCGGGCGGAACCGCACCCGATCCCGCCGGTTCATCTCCCGTCGTTCGGGGCAGGGGATAGCGAAATATGAAGCGAGTGATCGCGTGGGGCGTCGCGGCGTCGCTGCTCGGCTATACGGTGGGCGGCAGCGCAGTGGGCGTCACCCAGTCTGCCCGCAGTATTTCCGCCAGCGACAAGGCGACCGGCGCGAAGGCGCACCCCGAACTGCTTCAGGAATATGGCGGCGCGTACACCGGCCCGCAGGCGGCCTATGTGCGCGGCGTGGGGCAGAAGATCGCCGTCCAGTCCGGCCTATCCAACTCCCAATCCGATTTCACCGTCACCCTGCTCAATTCGCCGGTGAACAACGCCTTCGCCATTCCCGGCGGCTATGTGTACGTCACGCGTCAGCTGCTCGCGCTGATGAATGACGAGGCGGAACTGGCCTCGGTGCTGGGGCACGAGGTGGGCCACGTCGCCGCGCGCCACGCGAACAAGCGCAATACCACCTCCACCATCGGCAGCGTGCTGGCGGGCGTGCTGGGGGCCGTGACGGGCAGTTCGGCACTGGGGCAGCTGGCCAGCAGCGGCGCGCAGCTAGTGACGCTGCGCTTCTCGCGCCAGCAGGAATATCAGGCGGACGACCTCGGCATATCCTATCTCGCGCGGGCCGGGTACGATCCTTACGCCGCCGCCGACATGCTCGCCGCGCTCAATGCGCAGACCGCGCTCGACGCGGACATCAAGGGTGGAGACGATGCGCGCGCCGTCCCGAGCTGGATGAGCACGCACCCTAACGGTGCCGACCGCGTCGCTCGTGCCCGCCAGCAGGCGACCACCACCGGTATCGCGATCACCGATCGCCAGCGCAACGGCGATGCCTTCCTCGCCCGGCTGGACGGCCTGCTCTACGACGACGACCCCGCGCAGGGGATGATCGACGGGACGAACTTCCGCCATCCCAAGCTCCGCATCGGCTTCACCGCGCCTGCCGGCTATCGGCTCGCCAACTCGCCCAGCGCGGTGTCGATCAGCGGCACCGGCGGGCAGGCGCAGTTCAGCGGCGGCGCGCTCGGCAGCGGCCTGCCGGCGTATGTCGATGGCGTGTTCCGCAAGCTGGGCGGGGCGGGCGCGCCCGACACGCTGCGACAGATGCGCGTGAACGGGTTGCCGGCGGCCTATGCCACCGCCCGCGCCACCAGCGGCCAGCGCGCGGTGGATATCACCGTGTTCGCCTATCAGATGGGGACGAACGACGCCTATCACTTCATGCTCGTCACCCCGTCCGGCAGCGGGATCGGCCCGTTCGCGCCGATGGTGCAGGGGTTTGCCCGACTGACCGACGCACAGGCTGCGGCGATCAAGCCACGTCGGATCGAGATCGTCACCGTGAAGTCCGGCGACTCGGTCGGCAGCCTCGCCAGCCGCATGGGCTATGCCGATCAGCGGGTGGAACGGTTCCGCACGATCAACGCCTTGGCCGGCGACGCACGTTTGCGAGTGGGGCAGAAGGTAAAGCTGATCGTCGCGGGCTGAGCGCGGGCCGCGCCGCCGGCGGCGGCGCGGCCGCACCGATGGCCGGATCGTAATCGAGCCGGTAACCCCGCCCGTACAGCGCCGACAGGGTGAAGCCCAGTTCGGGCCGCAACTCCAGCTTCGTGCGCAGGCGGGAGACATGCACGTCGAGCGTGCGCGTGAGCGGCGCGACCTCGTCGCCCCAGATCGTCCGCAGGATGTCTTCGCGGGCCAGCGCCTGCCCGCTCCTGCGGCACAGCAGCAGCGCCAGCTTATACTCCTTGGCGGTAAGCGGCACGGCAGTGTCGCCCACGCGCACGCTCAGTCGATCCGACTGGAAGGCGAGGTGACCGAGCACCGCCTCCACCCGGCCGGCCTGCGGCGGCACCCGGCGGATCGCCGCGTTGATCTGCGCCAGCAGCAGGCGCGGCGGCAACGGGCGGGAGAGGCAGTCGTCCACCCCCTCGTCGAGAGCGGCCACCACCCCCTCGGTGTCGCTGGCGAGGCCGATGACCGGCAGCGAATAGCCGAGCCGCGCCCGCATGCCCGTCATCAGGTCCAGCGAGGCGATGTCGGGCAGCGTGCGCTCGATCAGGATCAGGTCGAACTGGTCCCGATCGATCTCGCGCAAGGCGCCCGTGCCTGTCTCGAACCGACGGCAGACATGCCCGGCGCTGCGCAGCGTGGCGAGGATGGAGCGGGCAATCATGGCATCATGCTCGACGAGCGCGATACGGCACCGGCGGGGGCTGTCCATGCACCGCTGCTAGCAAAGCCGGCGGGTTTCCGGTCGGACAAGCCTGTCCATTATGGCAGGAGCGGGGGCGGCGGCGGGCCTGAAGGAGCGCGAACGCCGGATGGATGGCGGTGATGGCGGGGCGCTGGTGGCGATGAACGTCGTCGACCATCATCTGTCGGGCGAGCTGTGACCACCTGAAGATCGGCGAAAGCCGCGAAGCGCTGCCGCAACGGTGCAATCGCTACCCGGCCCGCCCGATAGCCGGACGATGGCGGATCGCTGGCAATACCGCATCGACCGGACCGAAAATGGCGCGCCTCTCCGGTGAGATATCGAACCAATTGTTCAAGGATCTGGAGGACTGGAACCGGATTCTCAACGCCACGTCATTAGCACCGCCGTCCCCGTGACCGCATGTTGAGCCCACTCTGATTCGCTGATCCTCACTCAATTGAACCTTGCGCTCGCCCCGTATCCCCCCGGATACGGGGTTCGCTGCGCTACAGCCATTTCCCGTAAAGCCATGCCCAGTTCCGTCACCCGCCCTGCGCCGTTCTCGTTGCGCCTGACGCCGGAAGACCGTGCACGGCTGAACCGTGACGCTGCCGGGATGCCACTGGGTGCGTATATCAGGTGGCGGCTGTTCGATCCCGCAAATCCCCCGCCTCGGCTAAGGGGCAAGTTCCCGGTCAAGGACCATCAAGCCGTTTCAGCATTGTTGGGGAAGCTCGGCTCTACCCGCATTGCCAACAACCTGAACCAGCTCGCACGCGCCGCCCATTCAGGTTCGCTCGTGCTTACTCCCGACATCGAAGCCGAGCTGCACCAAGCAGCCGCCGACATCGCAGCCATGCGCGATCTGCTCATTACTGCTCTCGGCCTGGCGGACGCTGCGCGCGCGGAGGACGCGCCATGATCTTGAAGGCATCACAACGCGGCGGCGGGATGCAGCTTGCCGTCCACCTTCTCAAATCCGAAAACGAGCATGTCGAAGTCCATGAAGTACGCGGCTTCGTCTCGGACGATCTCAAAGGATCAAGCCGACGTGCTGGCGGTCGATTTGATGGCGGGATTGTCCGTTCCGCAGGTCGTCCGACGCATGATTCGCGAGGAATATGACGACGACCCGGACGGGACCATGAGCCTCTACACCACCTGGAATCTGCACAGGAACCTCTGGCACAGGCTGGAGCGGCTGAATGCGGTGCGAGCCATGTTCGACCCGAAACTGCGGCAGCTCGCGGTGCCTGACGTCTATACGGTGCGCCGCCACCTCATCGAACTGCAGAAGACCCTCGACGCCGGGTAAGGTCGGCGACCGTGGATTGAGCGGTCCTTCGTCACGTGCGCGAATTGTCACAGCGATTGGTCTCCGGCAACGGGCGTTCCTGGCCAACCGGGACGGGACGGGCCGCGGTTAAGTCGCGATCTGGGCGCTGGTGGATGCCGCTGGCTGACGTGCTGGGATCAAAACCCGGCGCGCGATATGAAAAATCGGCGCAGGCTTACTGCTGAAGGACAAGATGATGGCGCGCCCGACAGGATTCGAACCTGTGGCCTGAAGCTTAGAAGGCTCCTGCTCTATCCAACTGAGCTACGGGCGCGCACATGGGGATCCGTCGTCGTCCGGCTTTCGGAATGGTCGTCGCTTTCACGTTCGTCCCGAAGGCATTCGACGGTATCTCGGATCGCGGCCGGAATAGCCGCTGGCGGCGGGGGCGACAAGCGGCGGCAGGCGGGGAAAATCTTCGTCGCGCGGGTTCGTCCGCCGCGCTAAGTTCGTAGGATGGAACAGGGGCATCAGGGGC
>NZ_VNIM01000079.1 GCF_007785815.1 Alterirhizorhabdus solaris
CTGTTCGCCTGACGCCACGCCGTTCCCTCCCGCCCCGTCCCGCGCTAACGCAAAGGCATGGAGCGGGAGAGGACGAGCGGATGCTGACGGGTGCGATCGAGGCGGGGGGCACGAAGTTCGTCTGCGGCGTGGGCGATGCCACCGGCTCGCGGGAGACGGCGCGGATCGACACGCGCGACGTGGCCGGCACGCTCGATGCGGTCGTCGATTTCTTCCGCGCCGCGCAGGAACGGCACGGTGCCGTCGCAGGCTTCGGCATCGGCAGCTTCGGCCCGCTCCAGCTCGATCCCGCAGCCCCCGATTTCGGGCGGATCACCACCACTCCCAAGCCCGGCTGGGCCGGCGCCGACATCCCCGCCCGGCTGCGCGCGGCGTTCGCCGTACCGGTAGCGATCGATACCGATGTGAACGCGGCCGCGCTGGCCGAGGCGGCGACGGGCGCCGGGCGGGGCGCACGATCGCTCGCCTATGTCACCATCGGCACGGGCGTTGGCGTGGGGCTGGCGATCGACGGGCGGACGGTGCGCGGCCTGGGCCACCCGGAGGCGGGCCACCTGCTCGTCCGCCGCCACCCGGGCCACGGCGATTTCGACGGCATCTGCCCCTATCACGGCGATTGTCTGGAGGGGCTGGCGAGCGGCCCGGCGATCATCGCCGCCTGGGGCGGTTCGCTCGCCACCCTGCCCGCCGACCATCCGGCATGGGACGTGCTGGCGGACTATATCGGCCAGTTGTGCGCCAGCCTGATCCTCACCGTCGCGCCGACGCATATCGTGCTGGGCGGCGGGGTGATGCAACAGGCACGGCTGCTGGAAGGCGCGCGCGTCCGCACCGCCGACCGGCTGGCCGGCTATTGCGCGGAATGGCAGGGCGACGTGTTCGACCGGCGCATCACCGCCCCCGGCTGCATCGAGCCGCCGGGGCTGGTGGGCGCCTACATGTTGGCCCGCGCGGCGGTGGCGGCGGGCTGAACCGCCCCGGCGATGGGGAAGGCGGGCGATCGCAGGCCACCGCCGTGCGGTGCACCGTGCCGCTGCAAGGTCGTCACCAATAGAGATCGCCCGCGCCGGCCGGCGTATTTGTCATTTTGACGATCCGCCGCCGCCGTGCATAGGATCGCCACCGATCCGGCCGCGCCGCCCCGCGCGGTTGCTTGAGAATCGGCGGGGAATGCCGGTGAAACGACTTGGCCTGCGCTACGGACTGCTGATCCTCGTCCTTGCCGCGATCAGCGGGGCGATCGCCTGGTTCGGCAGCGAACGGCCGGGCGCCGCGATCAGGCCTTATCCCAAGGTGGAGACGGCGGTGAGCGGCGCACAGGCCGATGCCGAGCAGCAGGGCGTGCCGACCAATTACGCGCAGGCGCTGGCCGCGCTCGATATCGAGCTTGCCGCCGCCCGCCGCACCGCCGCCGCCCGGCCCGGTGAATGGCTCGCGGTCGCCTCGCCCGGCGATGTGCTGCTCGCCCGCGCGCGGCTCACCAACTCGTTCGACGATTATGCCGAGGCCGGCCGCTGGTACGACAGGGCGAGTGCGATCGACCCGCGCGTCGGTCCCGCGCTGCAACGCGCGACGTGGAACTTCGCGGTGCACCGGCTGGCGGCGGTGGCGCCCGATCTGGACCGGATCGACGCCTATGTCGTGCCCGACGCGGGCGAGCAGGCGAGCGCCACGGGCCTGCGTGGCGACCTCGATTTCTATCGCGGCAACTATGCTGCCGCGCTGGACAGATACGAGCGGTCGCACGGGAGGATCGTGACGGTCGGCACCGCCTTCCGCCTCGCCAACTACTGGGCCCGGATGGGGGATGCGGCAAAGGCCAACGCCTATCTCGACGAGGCGGAGAGCCGGCTGCGCGGGCCGCAGCAGCAGCAGCGTGCCTTTCTGGAGATGCATCGCGGCATCATCGCCTATCAGGCCGGCCAATGGGACGAGGCCGGCGCGCATTATGCCCGCGCCGCCACGATCTTCCCCGGCCACTGGCTCACCGAGGAGCATCTCGCCACCGTTCTCGCGCTGAAGGGCGACACCAAGCGCGCGATGGCGCTCTACCGGTCGATCGCGCGGCGCACCGGGATGCCGGAGGCGTATGACGCGGTGGCCGGGCTGTACCGCGCGCAGGGCGATCTGACCCAGTCGCAGGCGTGGGCGGCAAAGGCCGGCGCGGGGTGGGCGAAGCGGCTCGCGCTGCTGCCGGAGGCCGCCTACGGCCACGCGCTAGACCACGAACTGGCGTTCGGTAGCGATCCTGCCCGTGCGCTGGCGATCGCCGAACGCAACTACGCCAACCGCCCGTTCGCCGAGAGTGCGACCGGGCTGGCGTCGGCCTATATGGTCAACCGTCGCCCGGCCGATGCGCTTCGCGTGCTGGCGCCGGTGCTGGCCTCCGGCTGGGTTTCCGCCGAGCCGTGGATCGTCGCGACCGAGGCCTATGCGATCACCGGCCAGACGGCCAGGGCGGACGAGGCGCGCAAGCGGGCGCTGGCGATCAACCCGCACAGCTTCGATCGCAATCCGGGGCTGGTATGGCTGGAGCATTGATCCGCCTGCTCCGGGCGCTGCTGGCGCTGGCCGCGCTGGTGGCGGCCCCCGCCTCGGCGCATCTGATGGCCAATTCGGTGGTAAACCTCGATTTCGCCACCGCCGCCACCACCGCCGAGATATTGATCCCGCTCAACGACCTGCAACTCGCCTCGGACATCCGCGTCGATCCGGCGAACCCCGCGTCCACGATGCCGGCGGCCCGAGCCTATCTTTCACGCCACATTCGGGCGATCGCGCCCGACGGGCGACCGTTCACGGTGGTGCTCGACCGGCTGTTCGTGCTCGCCGACCCCAGCCAGGCGGATCTGAACGTCGCCGCCCGCTTCGTGCCCCCCGCCGGGGCATCGCCGCGCGTCTTCACCCTGCGCTACGATGCGGTGATCGATCGCGTGCCCAACCATTTCGTGCTGGTGTTCGCGCGCAGCGATTTCGCCGGCGGCGTGCTGTCCGGCGATCCGCAGATGATCGGCGGGTTGCAGGCGCCGACCGTCGCGGTGCGGGTGGATCGCGGCGGCGGCAGCGCGTGGGCGGGCTTTGCCGCCGCGATGCGGCTGGGGATGCACCATATCGCCGAGGGACACGATCACCTGCTGTTCCTGATCGCGCTGATCCTGCCGGCACCGCTGCTCGCCGCCGGCCGGCGCTGGGGCGGCTATGCCGGCCTGCACCAGACCGCGCGGCGGCTGCTGGCGGTCGTCACCGCCTTCACCATCGGCCATTCGGTCACGCTGATCGGCGGCGCCTTCTTTGGCTGGCAACTGCCCGCGCGGCCGGTGGAGGTGGGCATCGCGCTCTCCATCCTCGTTTCGGCGATCCATGCGTGGCGGCCGCTGTTCGCGGGGCGCGAGGCGCTGATCGCCGGAGGGTTCGGCCTCGTCCACGGCCTCGCCTTCGCCACCATCATCGCGAATTTCGGGCTGGAGCCGCTGGCCAAGGCGCAGTCGATCCTCGGCTTCAACCTCGGCATCGAGCTGGTCCAGCTGGCGGTGGTCGCCTGCGTGATGCCGGCGCTGCTGCTGCTCGCGCAGACCCCGGCCTATGCCCCCTTCCGTACCGTGGGCGCGGGGCTGACGGCGGTGGCGGCGGTCGCGTGGATCGTCGAGCGGGTGAGCGGCACGCCCAATCCGGTCGCCGAGGGGATCGACGGCGCGCTCGGCTATGCGCCGTGGGGCGTGGCGGTGCTGACGGTGGTGGCGCTGGCCGGCTGGGGACTGCGCGGCAGACCCGCCCGCGCCGACACGTCCGCGACCGCCTGAGGCCCGCCCCATCCGCACCAAGCTGAGCGTCTGCCGCCGCAAGCGCGACTACCCCACCGCCGAGGCCGCGCTCGCCGCCGCAGCCCGCGACGGGCTGCCGCTGCGCCCCTACGCGTGCGACCGCTGCGGCCGGTTCCACCTGACGGGCCGCACCAAGGGCAAGTGGGTGGCGGGCGACCGCCATACCCAACCCGTTCCGGGGATGCCATCCGCGCGTTCCGAGTTTTCAGGCGACAGCGACTGCCGCACCGTGGACCGCGGAACAGGTCCGGGGTGACGATCCGACAGGCAGCATCCGCCCCGCAGCCCGGCGCGACACGCTTTCCCGACAGAAGCCAGCGACGCGCACCATGTTCCGGCTGGCATCGCGGCAAGCAGCCCCGTAAGCCGCACCGGTGCACCTGACCCCCGACATCTTCCTGATCCTCATGGCCGTGGCGTTCGCGGCCGGCAGCGTCGATGCGCTGGCGGGCGGCGGCGGCTTGCTGACGATCCCTGCACTGATGGCGGCGGGCATCCCGCCGGTCGCGGCCCTCGCCACCAACAAGCTGCAGAGCGCGGTCGGCACCGCCTCCGCCTTCCTCACCTTCTGGCGCGCCGGGCATGTCGATCTGCGGCGCTTCGCGCTGCCGGCGGCAGGCGCGTTCGCCGGATCGGTGGCGGGGGCCACCGCCGTGCAGCATGTGAACCCGGCGTTCCTCACGGGGCTGGTGCCGGTACTGCTGATCCTGATGGCGCTCTATTACGTGCTCGCCCCGCCGATGGGCGAGGTCGATCGCCACCCGCGGCTCGGCCCGGTCGGCCTCACCTTGATCCTGACCGTCATCGGCTTCTACGACGGCTTCTTCGGCCCCGGCGCGGGATCGTTCATCACCACCGCGCTGGTGGCGCTGGGCGGGCTGGGGCTGGTGCGCGCGATCGCCAACACCAAGCTACTGAATCTCGCCACCAACATCGCGGCGCTGCTGGCGATGATCGCGGGCGGGCAGGTGCTGTGGCTGCTGGGGGCGGGCATGGCGATGGCGAACGTGGCGGGCAACCAGGTCGGCGCGCGGCTGGCGATGCGTTTCGGTGGGCGCGGCGTGCGGCCGCTGCTGGTCATCATGTCGATCGCGCTGACGGCGAAGCTGCTCGCCGATCCTGCCAATCCGCTGTGGCGGCTGTTTTAGGTAGGGTCGCGAGCGGGGTGCGGCTTGCCGGATCGTCATCCCGGCCTTGTGCCGGGGTCCACGGTGCGGCGATCGGCGTCGACTGGACTTTCGACGCCGCGATGGCGAGTGGGTGGCCCCCGGCACAGGGCCGGGGTGACGGGATTAAGAAGGAATCCGGCCTCTGCTCCCCGACGCCCCCGCTCAGTAATCCCGCGACACCCGCACGTTGGCGCTCGTGCGGCCCAGCGTGGAGATGCTGGACAGCAGCGACAGCCAGCGCGTGATCTGGAACTCCACCCGCGTCGCCGAATAGCCCTGCCCGTCGGTGATGACCTCCACATAGGTCCGCCGGCCGATATACTTGCCCGCCGCCACCGAGGTGCGCTGCCCGGTCGTCACGTCGGCTGGCAGGATGCGCAGGCGATCCAGCCCCGCCGCCCGCCGCACCGCATTGATCGGGTTCAGCCCGGTGCCGCCGCCGCGCAGCGAGGTGACGGCGGCGGCAAGCTGCAACGCCTCCGGCGCCGACAGGTTGGTGATCGAGGTGCCGAACAGCAGCCGGGAAAGCAGTTCGTCCTCCGGCAGCGCCGGCACGCTGGTGAAGTCGATCTCCGGCCGCAGCCCGGTGCCGGACACGCGGATCGTGGCGTTCAGCCCCTGGATGTTGGCCTGTGCCACGATATCGAGCACCGGATCGGGCGGCGCATCGCCGAGAAATCGGATCGCCCCGCGATCGAGGTCGAAGCGGCGGCCGGCGAACTCGTAGCCGCCGCGCACCAGATCGGCGCGGCCGGTGATCGCCGGATTGTCCACCGTGCCCTTGATGGTCAGGTCCGCGCGCCATTCGCTGTCGAGGCCGAGGCCGGTCACGGCCACCTGGTTGCGGGCCTTGGCGTGCAGGTCCAGCCGCCACGGCACCGGCGCGGCCTGCTCCTCGCCCTCGTCCGCCGGGCGGTTGATCTCGCTGACGGGCAGGCGCGGGATAGTGGCGGCGGCGGCCTGCCCCAGCCGGTAACGCGCCTTGTCCAGCGTCACGTCGCCGGCGATCACCCCGCCCACGCCATCGGAGCGGATCGTCAGCGGGCCGGTGACGGTGGCGCCCATCTCGTCGCGATCGAGCAGGACGGCCTGCCTCGCATCCACCGCGATATCCATGCCGAAGCCGCGCGCGGCGGCCAGATCGAAGGTGGCGCGGCCGCTCACCGTGCCGCCCTTCGGCGTGGCGGCGGCGTAGCGATCGATCACCAGCCGCGATCCGCCGAAGCGGCCGCTGGCCTGCAACCCGGTCAGCACCGTGCCGGTGACACCGCTTTCGAGCCGCGCGCCGCTGGTGCGCAGCGATCCGCGGATCTGCGGGTCGGCCAGCCGCCCGCTCATGTCCGCGCCGATCGCGACCGGGCCGGACAGGTCGATCGTCTCCACCCCGGTCAGCCGCCAGAGGATGTCGGCCGGTCCGTCGTAGCGCAGCTGCGCGAACAGCGGCGCGTTGGCGAGGCGGTCCGCCAGATCGCCGCCCGGCGGCAACGGCGCGATGCGCCCCTGCGCGCGGCCGATCGTGCGCCCGCCGCTTGCCACCACCGCGCGCGCCACCGCGCCGCTGGCAGACAGCACCGCCGCCACCCCCATGTCCACCGGGCGGGAGGAGAGCACCAGCCCGGAGCGGGTCAGGCCCCGCACGATCAGGTCCGCCCGCCCCGTGGGGGCCGCCGCGCCCGCCTGCCGGTAGGCCAGCTTGCCGCTCGCCGCGCCGCCGAGGCCGAGGCCCGGCGCGGCGATATCCAGCACCGTCAGCGGCATCCGCTCCAGGCCGGCGTCCAGCTCGGTCGCCGATGCGCCGAAGCGGCCGGCCAGCGTGGCGGTACCGCCGGCGAATTCCAGCCGGGCCGGCGCCAGCCGCCAGCCGTCGCCTTCGCGAGTGAAATCGGCGGGCGCGGTCAGGCGGATTGGACGGCGGTCCACGTTGCCCTGCCCGGTCAGCCGCCCCCGGCCGGGAGAGAGCGCCGCCTCCGTCACCAGATCGAACGCCCGCCCGCGCGATCCGGCCAGCGAGGCGCGTACGCGGCCGTTGCCGTCGGTCAGGTCGGCGGTGGCGGCGAGGCGCGCGAGACTCAACCCGCCGCGCCTGATTCCCTGTGCGTTCACGCTGCCCCTGATCGTGGTGCCGGCGGGATCGAGCCGGATCAGCCCCTCCATCACGCCCTTGCGCACGGCGACCACGGGCGGGCCGGGCAGCGTCGCGCCGTTCGCCGCCAGCTTCACCGCAATCTCCTGCACGGCCTCCTGCACCGGGGCGTCGCCGGCACCGGCGGTGCGGAAATCGAGCGTGCCGTCCAGCCCGCCGCCCGCCACCGCCAGCCGCCCGGTAAAACCGCCCGGGTCCGATCGCAGCGCGCCGCTCGCCCGCGTGTTCGCCACGTCGATCGCCGCCACCGCGATGGTGGCGGGTGCGCCAGAGGGCAGCAGGATGGCGCCGGTGCTGGTGAACGGCCCCAGCGTCGATTGCCCGCGCGCGGCGTAGGCGTAGCCGCCCGGGTTGGGCGACAGGTTCAGCGTCACCCCGGCCAGCCCCAGCGCGTCCATCGGCCGGGCCAGCACAAGATCGACCTTCGGGCGCGAGATGTCGCCGTCCAGCGTCATCGTGAACGGGCCATATTCGCCTTGCGTGCCGCCGCCGGTGAAGGCGAAGGTGCCGTCGCGCCGGCGGATGCCGTTGCCGGTGATGCGGATCTGCGGGCCGGTCAGCACCAGCCCGCGCAAGCCCAGCACGCCATCCGGCCCGCGCACCAGCCCGGTCTCGATCATGGGCAGCCCGCCGGCCAGACCCGCGAGGAAGGCGTTGTCGAAGCGGCGCACCCATGCGCGGCCCTTGCCCACCACCATCGTGCCGCGTCCGGCCGGGCCGGGCACCACCTTCAGCTCGGTCGTCACGTCCACCAGCCCCAGCCCGGGGATCAGGTAGCGGGTGAGGCCGCCCGACAACGTGACGTCGTAACGTCCGGTGACGAGATCGAGCAACAGTGCGAGCCTGCCCTTGATCTTGTCGGAGGACAGCGCGAGGCCCTCGCCCGTCACCGTCTTCGCCGTCACCTTCAGCGTGCCGTCGATCGCGAGGTTGGCCAGGATGCCGCCGGCCACGTCGCCCACCCCCGTCACCCGCCGCGCGGTGAGCCGCACCGGCAGCGTGACCGGGCTTTTCGACAGTCGCCCATGCCCCTGTGCGCGCACCGTCTCGAAGCCGGTATCGTCGAACTGCACCTGATCGGCGGTCAGCGCATAATCGAAGGCGGCGGTGTCGAACGGGCCGTCCAGCGTGGTCCGCAGATGGATCGCGCGGCCGGTCATGTTCGGGAACAGCGCGGGCGGTCGCAGCAGGCGCAGATTGATCCGCATCCCGTCGAACGCGCTCTCCGCCAGATCGACGACGCCCGCGAGATCGAGCGACAGCGCCGGCGAACGCAGCGACAGCGTGGAATCGAGCCGGCGGTTCGCCAGCTTGGCCGCCCCCGTCACCAGCATGCGCGGCGCGCTCAGCCGTTGCAGCTTGCCCTGCAAGATGGGCGAAGGCGCGAGCATGCCGGACAGCGCATAGGTGCCGCCGTGCGCCTCCAGCGCCAGATCGGCGATGCGGCTGGCGGAAACGTCCAGCCGGGCGCGGCCCTTCCATGCCGCCCAGCCGCCATCACCGCCGATCACCAGCGCCATCGGCCGCTTCGTGCCGGCCAGCGCGCCGACCAGCCCCCCCGAGGGGGCGGCAAGCCGCGCCTCCAGATCGAACCGGTCGCTGTCGGGCGCGGCATCGAGCAGCAGGCGCAGCCGATCGCCCGCATTGGTCGAGGCGGCGAGGTGGATCAGCGCGCGGCAGGCGTGGATATCGGCGCGCCCGGCGAGGCGGCCGAGACGGCGCCGGCCCGTCACCGCCGGCTCGATCCGCAGCGTTCCCACGTCCAGCCGGCCGAGGCGGATGTCGAAGCCGGGCAGGATCGGCCCGTCGCTGCCGGTATCGCGCAACGCGGGCAGGCGGTGGAGGATGGCGAGATCGGTGGCGAGGCGGTCGATATCCAGCCGGTTGGCCGCCCACGCGGTCGGGTGCCAGTCCAGCGCCAGCTCCGGCACCTCGAGGAACAGCCCCTTCGGATCGTACAGCCGCACATCGCGCAGCCGGGTTTCGCCCCAGATCGATCCGTCGATCCGGCCGATGCGGATGCGCAGCCCGCTCGCCGGCTTCAGCGCGGCGATGCGATCGGCGAGGAAGCGGTGGCCGGGATCGGTATCGATCACCACCAGCGCCAGCCCGATCGCGGCGATCAGCGCCAGCAGCAGCAGCCCGAGCCAGCGCAGCGACCGGAAGCGACGCCGCCGACGACGGCGGACTGGCGGTACGGCGCGCGGCGCGGCGTCGGGCTCGGCGGCGGTGTCCATCAGAACGCCTGCCCCAGCGACACATAGACGGCGACCCGCGAATCACCCGGCCGCCGGTTCAGCGGCGTGCCGACATCGACGCGGATCGGGCCGAAGCTGGTGTAATAACGCGCGCCGATGCCCGCGCCGTAACGCAGGCCGGTGAAGCGCGGCAGCGCCTGGGTGTACAGGTTGCCACCGTCGAGGAACGGCACCACGCCGAAATCGCCGAACCGTACCCGCGCCTCGATCGCGAACTCGGTGAGGCTGCGCCCGCCGACCGGATCGTTGTTCGCATCGCGCGGGCCGATCGCCTGATAGCCGTAGCCGCGCACCGATCCGCCGCCGCCGGAATAGAAGCGCCGCGACGGGGCGATGCGATCGCGGCTGGCGCCCATGATCGTACCCAGCCGGATGCGCCCGGCCAGGCTGGTGAAGCCGGTGACCGGCAGATAGGCGCTGCCGTCGATCTGCGCGCGGGCATAGCCGAACGCCCCGTTCTGCAACGAGGCCTCGGGCGAGAGCCGGCCCGACAGGCGATAGCCGCGCGAGGGGTTCAGCAGGTCGTCCGATCCGTCATAGGCCAGGCTGGTCGGCACGGCGGCGATGAAGAAGGTGCGGCGGCGCGGGATCGCCGTCAGCCCCACCACGTCGCGCTCGTCGGAAGCGGTCAGTTCGCCGCCCAGCGACCATACCCATTTCTTCTGCCAGATGATGTTGGTCTGCCGCTCGATCCCCGCGCCCACGGTAAATGTCTTGGCATCGTAGGCGTTGCGGTTGGTGTGGCTGGCCACCGCCTGCGCGGTGAGCACCCGGTCGCGCGCGCCGTAGTTCGATCGCCGCAGCGCCGCGCCGAGCGACTGTTCCTGCGTGCCGGCCACGCCGCGAAAGGTGACGGCGCCCTCGGGCTTGATGAGGTTGCGGTGCTGCCAGCTCAGTTCGGTGCGGATGCCTTCGCCGGTGCCGTAGCCCAGCTCTCCCGCCACCGTGCGGCGCGGCGCCCGCTCCAGCTGCACCGCGATATCGACCACGCCGGGGGTGGCGGACGGGACCGGGGTGAGCACCACCGCCGACACGAGCCCGGTCTGGATCAGCGCGCGGCGGAAATCCTCGATGCGCGCGGCATCATAGGGGTCGCCGGGGGCGAAGCGGGCGATCTCGCCGAGGTGCTTCGGGGTGAACAGGGGCTTGCCGCGCACCGCGATCGCGCCGAACCGCTGCGCGCCCTCGGGTTGCACCATCAGCACGAGGCTCGCCTGCCGCGTCTCGTGATCGATGACCAGCTTCGTCTCGGCGATCTTCGCGAAAGCGAAGCCCTCGCGGCCGAGCGACGTGCGCAGCCCCGCTTCGGCCGCCGTCACCTTGTCGGCGTTGACGATATCGCCCGGCGCGATCGGATAGGCCCGGCGCAGTGCCGCCGCCTTGTCCCCCGCCGCCGCCAGCCCGCCCAGATCGACCGTGGCGAAGCGATAGACCGGCCCCGGCTCGGCCGCCAGCGTCACCCGGATCGCCCCGCCGGCCGCCTGCGCCTCAACCCGCGCGGTGACGACGGCATCGTAATAGCCGTAGGCGCGCAGCAGGTCGCGCAGCGCCTCCTCGTCCTCGCGCGCGCGGCGATCCACCTGCGCGACGTTGGCCGACTTGCCCTCGCCCGCCGCCAGCGACGACACCTGATCGAACCGCTGCCGCAGCGCCACCGGATCGACCCCGTCCAGCCCGTCGATCCCCTCGATCGCGAAGCGGTAGCGCTGCGTCGCGTCGGGATCGAGCGCGGCGGCCGCCGCCGCCTGCCCCGGCGCGGCATCGGGCGCGGCGAGATCGGGCCAGTCCACGCCCAGGCCGGGCAGCGGCTCCAGCGGGGAGGCCGGATCCAGCGCGGCGGAGTCGGGCATCACGACCGGCGGCGGCGCGGCGACGGGATCGGATGCCCCGGCCTCCTGCGCCGCCGCCGCCACAGGAACACAGGAAAGGACAAGCGCCGCCGGCAGGATTCGGCGCGCGAACGCGGGATGCATGGCGCGAAACTAGCGGCAGCGGCGCGCGCCCGCCAGCATCGAAAGTTTCGGCTCGGCGCGCGGGGGTGGTGCTGCGGCGTTGCCGGTGGCAAAGGCCGGCGATGGCACAGACCCCTCCCCCCGAACCGCGCGCGGCGGGCGCCTTCATCGCACTGGCGGTGATCCTCGGCGCGATCGCCGGCATGGTGCTGCACGAACCTTCGGCCGGCATCCTGATCGGTGCCGCCGTGGGCGGTGCGATCGCGCTGGCGCTGTGGCTGAAGGACCGGCGGCGCTAGAGCCTCGACGTGGGTTCGATAGCCGAAGGCCCGTCTTGAATGGCTCGGGTGCGACCCTCCTTCGAGACGCCATTTCGACAAGTCCAATGACCCCTCAGGAGAGCGGGTCGATCATCTGTCGTCAGATACCGGGCGTGCCTGTCCGCTCGCCTTGGCCCGCAACGCGATGACGAGGCCCGCCAGCACCAGCGCCACGCCGAGGGCTGCCGGCACCGTCCAGCGATACGCCTCGAACACGGTCGAGAGCGCCATCGCCAGCACCGGCACCAGCACGCTGGAATAGGCCGCCCGGCCCGGCCCGATCGCCTGGATCACGCCGAAATAGAGCGGAAAGGCCACCGCCGAGGCGGCCAGCCCGAGATAGGCGAGGCCGACGACATACGACAGGCTCGGATCGAAACGCGGCGGCCCGGCGGTGATCCAGGCGAAGGCGGCGTCGGCCAGCGCGCCATAGGCCATGCCCCAGGCGAGCAGCGTCGGCACCGGCAGCCGCCGCGCCCGCTCGCTTGCCTGCATCACGTTGGCGACCGAGGCGGCCATCACCCCCGCCAGCGTCAGCCCGATCCCCAGCAGGGTGGCGCGCGGCCCGGCGGCGGAAGCGGACAGCTCGTGCCAGAACAGCAGCGCCAGCCCGCCCACCGCCACCGCCGAGCCGGCGAAGAAACGGCGGGACACGCCCTGTCCCAGAAACGCGCGCGCCAGCAGCGTGTTCGGCACGATCAGCATCGCGAACACCAGCGCCACCAGCCCGGAGGCGATGTGCCCCTCGGCGCGATAGACGAACTGGAAGTTCAGCCCGAACAGCGCCACCCCGGTGACAGCGGCAAAGGCATGATCCCGCGCGGCCAGCCGCAGCGAGGCGCCGGCGAAGCGCGCGTAGAGGAACATCGCCGCTGCCGCGAGCGCGAAGCGGTAGGCGATCGACCAGCTCGGCGGCACGATCCCCAACTGATGACGGATCACCAGCCACGTGCCGCCCCAGATCAGCGTCACGATGGTGAAGGGCACCAGCACGCGCAGCTGCGCGGCGCGGTTCAGCGGCGGCTCGGTGGCGATGCTCACGACAGCCTCACAGTCCGGCGATCGCGGCGGCCAGCGCCGCCGTCTCGGTTGCCGGCTGATGCCAGGAAACGACGAAGCGCGCCTCGCCCGCCGCCCAGTCGTAGAAGTCGAAGCCCTGCCCGCGCAGATGCGCCGCCTCGGCCGGGGCGAGCGCGAGGAATACCTCGTTCGCCTCGACCGGATAGATCAGCCGTGCGCCCGCCGCCGCCGCGATCCGCGTCGCGCCGGCATTGGCGGCGCGCGCGTTCGCCAGCCACAGGTCGTCTTCCAGCAGCGCGTGGATCTGCGCGGCGAGATAGCGGCCCTTGGAGAGCAGATGCCCGCCGCGCTTGCGCCGCTCCGCCGTCCCCGCCGCCAGCGCGGGATCGAAGAACACCAGCGCCTCGGCCGACATGCCGCCGTTCTTGACGAAGCCGAGGCTCAGCACATCCACCCCGCCGCGCCAGGTGAGGTCGGCCGGGGTGCAGCCCAGATGCGCGAGCGCGTTGGCGAAGCGGGCGCCGTCCATATGCAGCCGCAGGCCGCGTTCGCGGGCGAAGTCGCCCAGCGCCGCCACCTCTGCCGGGGTATAGACCAACCCGTATTCGGTGGCGTTGGTGATCGAGAGCGCCGCCGGCTGCACCCGGTGGACGTCGCCCGGAATGCCGTCGATCCGCGCCGCCACGCCCGCCGGGTCCAGCTTGGCGCCCGGCCCGTCCGCCAGCAGCAGCTTGGCGCCGTGGGTGTAGAATTCGGGTGCGCCGCCCTCGTCGTTCTGGATATGCGCGTCGCGGTGGCAGACGATCCCGCGATGCGGCGGGCAGATGGCCGCCAGCGCCAGCGCGTTGGCCGCGGTGCCGGTGGCGACCCAGAACACCGTGACCGGCGCCTCGAACACCTCGCCCAGCCGCGCATCGAGCGCGCGGCTGGCGGCGTCGCCGTCATACGCCGTATCGACGTGGTTGACCGCCGCCAGCGCGGCCATCACCGCCGGGGCGACCGGCGCTGCATTGTCGGAGAAGAAGCGCATCGGCCTTGATTGCGGCCGGCAACCGCGCAGGTCAATCGCGCGGTGCGATCAGCCCAGCCGCGCGGCGTGCCACGCCAGATGATCGGCCATGAAGGTGGAGATGAAATAATAGCTGTGGTCGTAGCCCGGCTGCATCCGCAGCGTCAGCGGGATGCCGGCGGCCTCGCAGGCGACACGCAGCAGATCCGGTTGCAACTGGTCGAGGAACGGGTCCGCCGCTCCCTGATCCACCATCAACCCGGCCAGGCGCGCGCCATCCTCGATCAGCGCCACCGCATCGTGCCGCCGCCAGTCGCCGCGATCGGGGCCGAGATAGCGGCCGAGCGCCTTCTCGCCCCACGGCACCTGCCCCGGCGCCACGATCGGCGCGAAGGCGGAGACGGCCCTGTAGCGATCGGGGAAGGTCAGCCCCAGCGTCAGCGCGCCGTGCCCGCCCATCGAGTGGCCCATGATCGACTGGCGATCCATGTCCGCCGGGAAATGCGCGGCGATCAACGCCGGCAGTTCCTCCGCCACATAGGTCCACATCCGGTAGTTGGCCGCATAGGGCGCCTGCGTCGCATCGACGTAGAAGCCCGCGCCCTGCCCGAAATCCCACGCCTCGTCGTCCGGCACATCCTGCCCGCGCGGTGAGGTGTCGGGGGCCACGAGGATCAGGCCCAGTTCGGCGCAGGCACGACGATAGTCGCCCTTCTCGGTCACGTTGGCATGCGTGCAGGTCAGGCCGGAAAGATACCAGACCACCGGCAGCCGCGCGCCGTCCTCGTGCGGCGGGACATAGACCGAGAAGGTCATGTCCGTACCCGTGGCGGTGGAGGCGTGTTTCCACACCCCCTGCGTGCCGCCGAACGCGCGGTTGCCGGAGACCTGCTCCATTACGACCGCTTCAGCGCGCACAGCTTGTTGCCGTCGGGATCGCGCAGGTAGGCGAGGTAGGGCTTGCCCTGGTTGTTCTCGCGCACGCCCGGCGCATCCTCGATCGCGGTGCCGCCCGCCGCCACCCCGGCGGCATGCCACGCATCGCCCTGCGCGTGGCTGTCCACCGTAAAGCCGATGGTGCTGCCGTTGCCGTGCGTCGCCGGCTCGCCATCGATCGGCCGGGTGATGAGCAGCAGCCCGCCGCCGTGCGGATAGACCAGCCGGCCCTTGGGATCGAGGAAGCCCGGCTTGCCGCCGAGCGCGCCGATCAACGCATCGTAGAAGGTCTTCGACCGGTCGAGGTCGTTGCTGCCGAGCATTACGTGGCTGAACATCTTTTCTCTCCTCAATAGACCACGACGGAGCGGATCGACTCGCCCGCGTGCATCAGGTCGAACCCCTTGTTGATCTCGTCCAGCGAGAGGACGTGGGTAATCATCGGGTCGATCTCGATCTTGCCGTTCATGTACCAGTCGACGATCTTCGGCACGTCCGTCCGCCCCTTTGCCCCGCCGAAGGCGGTGCCGCGCCAGTTGCGCCCGGTGACGAGCTGGAACGGGCGGGTGGAAATCTCCTTGCCGGCCTCCGCCACGCCGATGATGATGCTGGTGCCCCAGCCGCGGTGGCACGCCTCCAGCGCCTGCCGCATCACGTCGGTGTTGCCGGTGCAGTCGAACGTATAGTCCGCGCCGCCGTCGGTCAGCGCCACCAGATGCGCCACGAGGTCCCCGTCCACCGTCTTCGGATTGACGAAGTGGGTCATGCCGAAGCGCTTGCCCCATTCCTCACGGTCGGGGTTGATGTCGACGCCAACGATCATGGCGGCGCCGGCCAGCCGAGCGCCCTGCAGCACGTTCAGGCCGATGCCGCCCAGGCCGAACACGATCACCGTGTCGCCCACCTCGACCTTGGCGGTGTTGACCACCGCCCCCACCCCAGTCGTCACGCCGCAGCCGACGTAGCAGCTCGTCTTGAACGGGGCGTCGGTGCGGATCTTGGCCACCGCGATCTCGGGCAGCACGGTGAAGTTCGAGAAGGTGGAGCAGCCCATATAATGATGGATCGGCTGGCCCTTGTAGCTGAACCGGGTCGTGCCGTCCGGCATCAGCCCTTTCCCCTGCGTGGCGCGGATGGCGGTGCACAGGTTGGTCTTGCCGCTGAGGCACGATTTACACTGGCGGCATTCCGGCGTGTAGAGCGGGATGACGTGATCGCCGGGCACGACGCTCGTCACGCCCGCGCCCACCTCGCGCACGATGCCGGCGCCTTCATGGCCGAGCACGCTGGGGAACAGCCCCTCGCTGTCCAGCCCGTCCAGCGTATAGGCATCGGTGTGGCAGATGCCCGTCGCCATGATCTCCACCAGCACCTCGCCCGCCTTCGGACCTTCGAGGTCGAGTTCCACGATCTCCAGCGGGCGCTTGGCCTCGAACGCGACGGCGGCACGGGTCTTCATTGAAAACTTCCTGTCTGGTTGCGAAGGCGTTGATAGCGAAGCCGCGCGAGGGGGGCAACGCGCGCGCCCGCGACACCGCGACCGCCCCGACCGGAACGACTCCCGCGCTCGCACATTGAATCGGCGTCGCAACGACATGGGGGCGGACGATGGCTGCACGCGCATATTGGCAGGGGCAGATCCGCCTCGCCCTCGTCTCGATCCCGGTCGAGATCTATTCCGCCACCAAGAGCGGGGCGACGATCGCCTTCCACCAGATCCACGAACCCTCGGGCAAGCGGATCAAGTATGAGAAGGTGGTGCCCGGCATCGGCCCGGTCGATCGCGACGAGATACTGAAAGGCTTCGAGTATGAGAAGGGCAGCTACGTGCTGCTGGACGAGAAGGAGATCGAGGGCGTCAAGCTGGAGAGCAAGAAGACGCTTGAGCTGACCCAATTCGTCGACGCGCACGAGATCGACGCGATCTATTTCGAGAAGCCCTATTATGTCGTGCCGGCCGACGATCTGGCCGAGGAGGCGTTCGTCGTGCTGCGCGAGGCGCTGCGCAAGACCCGCAAGGTGGGCATCGGGCAACTGGCGTTGCGCGGCCGCGAATATGCCGTGAGCCTGAAACCGTGCGGGCGCGGGCTGGTGCTGGAAACGCTGCGCTATGCCGACGAGGTGAACAAGGCCGCCTCCTATTTCCGCGAGATCGGCGATGCCGCGCCGGACGAGGACCTGCTCGATCTGGCCACCACGCTGATCGAGAAGAAGGCGGGCAAGTTCGACGCGTCCGAATTCCACGACCGCTACGTCGATGCGCTGCGCGACCTGATCGAGCGCAAGAAGGAGGGCAAGACGATCAAGGCCGACGACGGCGACGATGCCCGGCCCAAGGGATCGAACGTGGTCGACCTGATGGCGGCGCTGAAACGCTCGCTCGACAAGTCGGGCACGGCCAGGGCGGCGGACGATGCCCCGGCGAAGAAGCCGCCCGCGCGCAAGAAGCCTGCCGCCACGAAAGCAGAACCGGCCGAGGACAAGCCCGCACCCAAACGCGCCCCGGCGCGCAAACGCGCGTGACCGATCCGCTCGCCCGCTACAACGAGAAGCGCGACTTCGCGAAAACGAAGGAGCCGGCGGGTGAGCGAGGCGACACGGCGGGTCACGGTTTCATGGTGCAGAAGCACGATGCCAGTCGGCTGCACTGGGATTTCCGGCTGGAGCTGGACGGCGTGCTGAAAAGCTGGGCCGTCACCCGCGGGCCGAGCCTGAACCCGGACGACAAGCGCCTCGCGGTGCGCACCGAGGACCATCCGCTCGCCTACGCCACCTTCGAGGGGACGATCCCTAAAGGTGAATATGGTGGCGGGACGGTGATGCTGTGGGATCGCGGCACCTGGACACCCCATCCCGACAAGGACCCGGTGAAGACGCTGGCGGAGGGCCACCTCCACTTCACGCTTCAAGGCGAGCGGATGAAGGGTGAGTGGATCATGATCCGGCTGAAACCGCGCGGCCGCGAGAAGGGTGAGAACTGGCTGCTGCGCAAGGTGGCGGACGACTTCGCCGGCGGATCGGACGATCTGGTCGAGCGCGAACTCACCAGCGTCGCCACCGGCCGCACGATGCTGGAGATCGCCGAGGGAAAGGCGGCCGCGACGAAGAAGGCGCGTGCCAGGCGCAAGCCCGCCGCCCGGCCAACCGCGAAGGCCGACGTCGCCCCCGCCGCGAAACCGCGCGTCCGCAAGACGGCGCGCGCGAAACTCCCGCTCCCCGCCTTCCAGCCGCCGCAGCTTGCCACGCTGGTCGATCACGTGCCCGCCGGCGCCGGCTGGCTGCACGAGGTGAAGTATGACGGCTACCGCTGCCTGCTCGCCGTCGCCGGCAGCGAGGCCAAGGCGTACACCCGCACCGGGCTGGACTGGTCCGACCGCTTCGCTCCCGTCGTGGCGGTGGCGCGCGGTCTGGGCATCGGCAGCGCGCTGATCGATGGCGAGATCGTCGCGCTCGACAGCGAGGGCCGCCCCCGTTTCCAGACCCTGCAGGCGGCGTTGAAGGAGGGCGGCGCCCCGCTCGTCTTCTTCGCCTTCGACCTGCTGGAGCAAGACGGCGAGGACCTGACCGGCCTGCCCAACGTGGAGCGCAAGGCCCGCCTCGCCACGCTGCTGGCCGACGCCGCCGACGGGCCGATCCGTTATGCCGAGCATATCACCGGCGAGGGCGAGAAGCTGTTCACCGCGCTGTGCGGCGAGGGCTATGAGGGCGTCGTCTCCAAGCGCGCCGACGCGCCCTATCGCGGCCGTCGCAGCCAGGGCTGGCTGAAGACCAAGTGCATCCGCCGGCAGGAGTTCGTGATCGTCGGCTGGACGCCGAGCGCGAAGGGACGCGGCTTCGCCTCGCTGCTGCTGGGGCTGAACGAGGATGGCCGGCTGCGCTACGCCGGCAAGGTGGGGACCGGCTTCGGCGCGGACGGGATCGCGGCGCTGCTGGCGAAACTGACTCCGCTGGAACAGACGACCGCCACCGTAGAGGCGCCGCGCGCGATGGTGAAGGGCGCGCACTGGGTGAAGCCGGTGCTCGTCGCCGAGGTGGCCTTCGCCGAGATGACCGACGCCGACGGGCTGGACGGCGGCGTGCTGCGCCATTCCAGCTTCGTCGGCCTGCGCGAGGACAAGCCCGCCGCCGAAGTCGTGAAGGAGGACGTCTCCTCCCCGCCAAAACCGCGCAAGACCGCGAAGACCGCGAAAACGGACGACAAGCCGTTCGGTATCGCCATCTCCAGCCGGGACCGGGTGATCTTTCTCGAATCCGGGCTGACCAAGGGCGAGCTAGCCGATTATTATGCCGCGGTGGCCGAACCGATGCTCGCGTGGGCGGCGGATCGCCCGGTCAGCCTCGTCCGCTGCCCGCAGGGGCGCGCCAAGCACTGCTTCTTCCAGAAACACGACGCCGGCAGCTTCGGCGATACCGTGCGCAAGGTGCCGATCCGGGGCAAGGACGGGCAGGACGAGCCGTATCTCTACGTCGAGGAGGCCGCGGGGCTGCTCGCCTGCGTGCAGATGGGCACGATCGAGTTCCACGGCTGGGGATCGCGCGTGGGCGCGGTGGAGATGGTCGATCGCATGGTGTTCGATCTCGACCCGGACGAGGGGCTGGGCTTCCCGGCGGTGAAGGCAGCGGCGGTGCTGCTGCGCGGGGTACTGGCGGACATGGGGCTGGTGAGCTTCCCGATGCTGTCCGGCGGCAAGGGCGTGCATGTGGTGGTGCCGCTGGATGCCACGGCGGACTGGGTGGCGGTGAAGGATTTCGCCAGCCGCTTCGCCCGCGCGATGGGGCAGGCGCACGCCGACATCTTCACCGCCAACATGAAGAAGACCGAGCGCAAGGGCCGCATCTTCCTCGACTGGCTGCGCAACCAGCGCGGCGCGACGGCGGTATTGCCCTATTCCGCCCGCGCCCGCGCCAACGCGCCGGTCGCGGCGCCGGTTACGTGGGAGGAACTGGACGGGATCGAGACGCCGGCCCGCTACACGATCCGCGACGCGGCGGAACTGGTGAAGCGGGCCGGGGGGAAAGACTTGC
>NZ_VNIM01000007.1 GCF_007785815.1 Alterirhizorhabdus solaris
GCCCCGCCCGCCCCTGCCGTTCATCGACCTGTCGCAGGACAGCGTGTGGGTGTGCCGCACCGTGGCACCGTGCAACTGGTTGCAGGGGGTGGAGGGGACGATCGACTCGCTCCATGTCGGCACGCTCCACCAGAGCTGGATCGCGCGGCAATATGCGGCACGGTCGGGCGACGGCGGCGGGATCAACATGACGCTGGCCAGCCACCCGCGTTACGAGACCAGCGATACCGACTACGGCCTGCGCGCCGCCGCGCTGCGCACGCTGGAAGACGGCCGGCAATATGTGCGCGTCACCGAATATGTGATGCCGTTCGTCTCGCTCGTGCCCGGCGGGATGACGCGGCGCGCGGGCAGCATCTTCATCGCGGTGCCGATCGACAACGTCAGCCACATGCTGTTCTGGGGCCTGTGGCACGAGGACGGCGTGCCCGGCTTCATGGCGGCCGAGCAGGAACTGCGCGCCGAAAACCGCGACATCGACAATTACGTGATCGCCACGCCCGGCCCCGATGCGACATGGGGGCAGGATCGCGCGGCGATGGCGAACGGGCATTTCTCCGGCTTCGACAAGTGCCTGCTGGACGAGGACGTGATGGTGCAGGCCAGCATGGGGCCGATCGTCGATCGCTCGCAGGAGCATCTGTGCGCCAGCGACATCGGCATCGTCCGCGCGCGCCGGCGCCTGCTGCGCGAGCTGGCCGACTTCGCCGAGGATCGCGCGCCCGCACATCCCGCCGCCACCGTGCGCCCGATCGACACCGTGGAACCGGCCGAACAGCCGTGGCGCGAACCGGCGTAGCGCCGCGCGCCCGGTGCGCCTGCGGATTACGGCTGGTCACGCCCGCCACGCCCGCTAGGACTATCGCCCGGACGCCACCGTGGAACCGCGGGGCCATGCGAGAGGACCGTTCGTGACCATCGAAGACGCCGACTACGTGATCGCCGGTGGCGGCCGCGCCGGTTGCGTGCTGGCCAGCCGCCTCTCGGAGGATCCGGATTGCAAGGTGGTGCTGCTGGAGGCCGGCGGCGGCAGCGACATCTTCCGCGTGAAGATGCCCACGGGCGCCTATACCCTGCTCGGCAAGCCGAAATACGACTGGCTCTACATGACCGAGCCGGACCCCTCGCTGGGCGGGCGCGTGATGGCGTGGTCGGCGGGGCGGATGCTGGGTGGCGGATCGGCGATCAACGGGATGATGTACATCCGGGGCGCGCGCGCGGACTACGATGGCTGGGCGGCGGACGGCTGCACCGGCTGGACGTGGGACGAGGTGCAGCCCTACTTCCGCAAATCCGAAGGCTATACCGGCGCGCCGAGCCAGAGCCACTCGTCGCTGGGGCCGCTCGGCGTCTCCTTCCCGCGCGATATCCACCCGCTGAGCGAGGCGTTCGTCGATGCGTGCGAGGACTATGGCCTGCGCCGGATCGAGGATTACTGTGCCGGCGACATCGACGGCGCGTTCATCAGCCTCGTCACTCAGCGCGACGGCCAGCGATCGAGCGCGGCGCGCGCCTTCCTCGACGAGGCGGCGACACGCCCGAACCTGACCATCGTCACCGACGCGCTGGTCGACAAGGTGACGATCGAGGACGGCCGCGCGACCGGCGTGGTCTTCCGCCACGACGACGAGCCGCGCACGGTGCGCGCGCGCCGCGAGGTGATCCTGAGCGCGGGCACGATGCAGTCGCCGGCCGTGCTGATGCGATCGGGCATCGGCCCGGCCGCCGCGCTGCGCGCGCTGGGCATCGAGGTGCAGGTGGATGCGCCCGGAGTGGGGCAGAACCTTCAGGAACATGCCAGTTTCCACACCAGCTATTTCGTCGACGTGCCGACCTACAATTCGGTGCTCGGCCCGGTGAAGATGGTGGGCCATCTGCTTCGCTATGTCTTCGGCAGGCGCGGCGTGATGAGCGCGACGCCGGTCGAGGCGATGGCCTTCCTGCGCTCCCGCCCCGACCTGGCCGAGCCCGACATCAAGCTGCAGTTCGGCGCGATGTGCTTCGATGCGGCGAAGCGTCGCCCGCACGAGCGCCCCGGCGTGATCGTCTATGCCAATGTCGCCAAGCCGCGCAGCCGGGGCGAGATCCGCCTGCGGAGCAAGCATGCGGCGGACAGCCCGATCGTCGACCATCGCCTGCTGGGCGATCCGGAGGACATGGCCGCGCTGGTCCGCGGCGTGAAGATGGTGGACGAGATCTTCCACACGCCCGCGCTCGCTCCCCATCTGCGCGGCCAGAACATGCCGGCGCACAAGCCGAAGACCGACGCCGAGTGGGAGGATGCGATCCGCAAGACCAGCGGAATCGGCTACCATCCGGTCGGCACCTGCCGCATGGGCGGCGATGCCGGATCGGTGGTCGATCCCCACCTGCGCGTCCGCGGCGTCACCGGGCTGCGCGTGGTCGATGCGTCGATCATGCCGGTCATGCCGTCGGCCAACACCAATGCGCCCGCGATCATGATCGGCGAAAAGGGCGCGGACCTGATCCGGGCGGATGCCGCCTGATCGAAGCAAGGGAACCGAGCGATGCACGATGATCTGCTGAAGGCGTTCAGCCTGGAAGGGCGAGTCGCCGTCGTTACCGGCGCCGCATCCGGCATCGGCCGCGAGACCGCCTGCGTCCTTGCCGAAGCGGGCGCGCGGGTGATGCTCGCCGATGTCGACGAGAGCGGGCTGGCCGAGACGGCCCGGCTGGTCGAGGCGCGCGGCGGGGCGGCGACGGCCCGCCGCACCGATGTCGGCGACCGCGACGATATCGAGGCGCTGGCGACGGCGGCGGCGGGCGTGTCGATCTGGGTCAATGCCGCCGGCATCCTCGTCACCACGCCGATCATCGATGCGCCGACCGCCGAGACGGAGCGGCAGCTGGCGATCAACATGATGGGCACCTATTGGGCCTGCGCGGCGGCGGCGCGGGCGATGCGCGACGGCGGCAACGGCGGCGCGATCGTCAACCTGTCGTCCGCCGGGGCGGACATGCCCTCCCCCGGCCTCTCCGCTTATTCGATGGCCAAGGCGGCGGTGAACATGCTCACCCGCACCGCCGCCGTCGAGTTCGGGCCGCTGGGCATCCGCGTCAACGCGGTCGCGCCCGGCTTCATCGATACGCCGATGGTGACCTACCGCTTCCGCGACGCGGAAGGCGGGGTGGACGCGGCGAAGCGCGACGACGTGTTCCGCCAGCGCGCGCAAGGCTCACCGCTGGGGCTGACCGGCACGCCCCGCGATATCGCGCTCGCCATCCTCTACCTCGCTTCGGATGCGAGCCGTTTCGTGACGGGGCAGATCGTGCGGCCCAACGGCGGCGTGGTCATGCCCTGACCGGGCAAGGGCGACGATGGCGCCGCGGTCTGCCCGCCTGCCGTGTCGCACCGGAGCGGCCCATGCGCCCGCATCGAAAGGAAAGCGCGCATGCCCGAGCGGACGGGGATAACCGCACCGAGCCGGCCGGTACGGGTGACGCGGCCGGACCAGCGCCGCAGCCTCTCCCGTTCGGCGACCCGCGCGCTGGATGTGCTGGAGGTGTTCGGGCGCGAGCGCCGGCCGCTGCGCGCCATCGACGTCTCCCGCGCGCTCGACCTGCATCCCTCGACGACCAACCAGTTGCTCAAGACGATGGTGGGATCGGCGCACCTCACGTTCGAGGCGGGCACGCGCACCTACCTGCCCTCGCCCCGGCTCGCCCGCTTCGGCGCGTGGATGATGGAGGTGTTCGGCGGCGACGAGGCGCTGCGCCTGCTCGTTCGCGACATGCAGGCGGCGACCGGCGAAACCGTGACGCTGACGACGCCGAACGACCTGTCGATGCAGATCGTGGATTTCATCGATGCCACCTGCGCGCCGGCGGCGGAACGGGCCGAGCGCGGGCTGTGCGTCTCGATCTTCGGCTCGGCGATCGGCGCGGCCTATCTTTCCACCCTGCCCGATGCGGAAGTGCGAGGGCTGGCCCGTCGCGCGCGCATCGCCGATCGGGAGATCGAGGCCGTGATGGACGCGGTGCCGTACATTCGCCGGGCCGGCGTCGCGGATGCCGGCACGCTCGGCGGCACGATCTGGTCGGTCGCGGCACCACTGGCGCAGGCGCGCTTCCCGGCGCCGCTCGTGCTGGGGCTGGCCGGGCCGGCCGATCGCATCCGGCCACGGCTCGATACCTTGCGCGCCGCCATCCGCGAGGCGGCAGCGCGCCTGCCCTAGCCGGCCGCGACGATCCGGTCGACGAAGGCGCACAGCGCCTCGAAGGTCTCGGCGGCGCCCGGTGCCGCCAGGTCGCGGGTGACGGCGACATGGTCCATCCCCGCGACGACCTGCAACTCCACCGCGACGCCCGCCGCGCGCAGTGCCGCCGCGAACGACGTCGAATCGTCGAGCAATACCTCGCCGTCACCAACGTTCACCAGCGTCGGCGGAAAGCCCGCCGCCGGTGCGAACAGCGGCGAGCCCAGCGGATCGTTCGGATCAAGGCCCTGAAGATAGAGCCCGGCCGCCTCCTGCGCCGACTCAGCCGAGAACAAGGGATCGCTCGTGCCGTTCGCGGCGTAGCTGGCGCTCGATACGGTAAGATCCAGCCAGGGCGAGAACAGCATCAGCCCGGCCGGCGGCACCGCATCGGCCGTGGCCAGCGCCGCCGCCGCCGCCGCGACGCCGCCGCCGGCCGAATCCCCCGACAGGATCAGCGGCCCGTCCGCCGCCAGCGCCAGTGCCACCGCCCGTGCATCGTTGATGCCGGCGGGAAACGGATGTTCGGGCGCCAGCCGATAGGCCGGACACACCACCGTGACCCCGCAGCGTGCCGAGAGCGCGGCGGCGAACGGCGCCACCACCTCCGGTGCGCCGATGCGGAACGCGCCGCCGTGGACATGCAGCACCGTGCCCAGCGACACGCCATCGGGGGCGAAGCGCAGCGCGCGGACACCGCCGACACAGATTTCCTCCGGCAGGGGATCGGTGCGACCGAAGCCGGCCGCCACCGCCGCCGAAAGGCCCTGCCGGCGCGCCGCCAGATCGGCGGCTGCGGGTCGGCCCTCCCGCTCGGCGGGGAGCGGCGGCGGCGTGGACGTTGCGCGCATGGCTTACTCGCCGACGGTCTGCGGCTGCGGGTTGAAGAAGATGTTGGCGGCGAGGAAACCGCCGTCCACCGCCAGCGTCTGCCCGGTGACGTAGGATGCCATGTCCGACAGGAAGAAGGTGATCGCCTTGGCGATCTCGTCAACCGTGCCGCGCCGGTGCAGCGGCACGCGCTCCATCATCGCCGCCTCGCCCGCCTCGCCCGTGTGCGGGATGCGCGGCGTGATGATCGCGCCGGGCGCCACCACGTTGATGCGGATGCCGTTGGGCGACCATTCCGTCGCCATCGTCTTGACCAGGTTGATGAGTCCCGCCTTGGCCGCGCCATAGGAGCCGTGGTTCGGTGCCGAACGCACGCCGTCCACCGAGCTGACGCACACGATCGAGCCGGGCGCGCCGCGCCGGATCATGTGACGCGCCACCTCGCGCGCAGCGACGAAGAAGAAGCGCAGGTTGCGGTTGTGATCGAGATCCCACGTCTCGAGGTCGATATCGATCAGCGATCCCCACGCCGCCATGCCGATCACCGTCGCCATGCCGTCGAGCGGGCCGAACTCGCGCTCCACGCGGGCGATCTCGGCCGCGACCGCCGCATCGTCCAGAACGTTCAGCGCGAACGGGAAGGCGACGCCGCCGTCCGCGCGCACGTCCGCCGCCACCCGCTCGGCCCGTTCCAGTTCGAGATCGGCGATGGCCACCTCGCAGCCGAGGGAGGCGAGCAGGCGCACCGTCGCCTCCCCCATGCCGAGACCACCGCCCAGAACGAGAACGCGCTTGCCTTCCAGCCCGAAGATCGACTGCACCATATTATTCTCCATCGTGTCGGCGCGATTGTCCCGCCGGAAAGCCCGCCCGCCGCTGCGGGGGAAACGAAAATCCGGTCACCCGGCGGCGGCATGTTCCTCGGCGGCGCGAACGCCCGCCGTCAGCGAGGCGGCGGCGCGACTGGCACCGCGCCTGGCGAGTTCCGGGATCACATAGGTGCCGAGCAGCTCGATCGACTTCAGCACCGCCTCGTTGGGCAGGTAGCCGAAGTTGAGGTAGCACAGCAACTGATCGACGCCGATCGCCTCATACTTCAGGCACTTCTGCAGGCATTCGTCGGGCGTGCCGACGATCACCATGTCCTCCTGATCGAAGGTGGTCAGATCGAACTCGCCCCGCGCCTGCTTGTCGAGCAACGGGAACGCCGCCTTCTGCTGCTCTTCGGAAAGATGCGCGAACTCCCACTTCAGGTGGAATTCGGCCAGCCCCTTGTACCACCACCACATCGATTCCCAGACACGGTCGCGCTCGAAGCTGTCGCGTGATTCCGCGCAGTGGACCAGCGTGTAGATGCCCACCTTGTTGGTGGCGACGCCCGTGAGCGGCACGGCGGTTTCCTGCGCCTTGCGGTAGGCGGCGATCAGCGTCTCGAGCTTGCTCAACGGCTGCATGATGCTGAAGCACAGCAGACCGCAGGCATTCGCCCCGGCCAGCACCGCGCTCGATTCGGTCGACGCCGCCATCCACGACGGCGGATGTGGATCCTGCCACGGCTTCGGCGTCACCATGCGCGCGGGAAAGTCGAGGAACTCGCTGTGCTCCTCGTAATACTGCTCTTTCCACATGCCCACGACGGTGCGGGCGGCGGCCGCCATCTTCTCCTTGCTGCGCGCGATATCGACGTGGAACGCCTGCTGCTCCATCGGCGTCGAGCGGCCGAGGCCCCATTGCGCGCGCCCCTGCGACAGCACGTCGACCGTGGCGACCTTTTCCGCCACGCGGGCCGGATGGATGAACTCGTGCGGCATCAGCGACACGCCGAAGCCCAGCTTGATCCGCTTCGTGATCTGCGACAGCGCGCCCAGCACCACCTCGTTGGAGGGCATGTGCGAGCGGTTCTCGCGGAAATGATGCTCGACGCACCAGACGGTATCGAAGCCCATCTTGTCCGCCAGCACGATCTGCTCGATGCTTTCGCGGTACACGCGGCGCTCGGCCATGCGCTGGCCCTCGGGATGCTGGCCCTCCCACGGCTGCGGCGCATCGAATTCGTAGAGCAGGCCCAGGTCCATCTCTCTCTCCGTCCGGCTTATCGTTGTCGCGAGGGTATATCCTCCCGCCCGCCCCCGGCAAACGCATAAGCCCCGGCGCCGAAAATCCGTATATGCGTAGGCCGGTCGGCGGAGATGTCGCCTAGAAGCCCGGCGTCGCGAGCGTGCCCTCGCCCACCGGCAGCGCGCCGGCACGGTCGATATATTCGTCCAGCCGCGCGATCAGCCCGTTCTCGATCCGCACGACGATGCACACCGCCCACGCCTTGCGCTCGCCCGAGGGCAGGCGCAGCGCGAACATGTGCTGCTGGACGAAACCATCGGCGGTTGCCTGACGGCGGATGTCCCCCACGGTGCGCTCCTGCGAATGGGCGAACAGCGCTTCCCATGCCTGCGCCGCGGTCGCCACGTCCTGCGCGTCGCCGTCGAAGCTGTGCCACACGCGCGCATCGGGGGTGAAGCAGGCGCGGATCGTGTCCACGTCGCCTGTCGCGAACGCGTCGTACATCCGGTCGATCGGGTTGGTGGCGGTCATGTCGTTCTCCTAAATCACGCCCGCGTCGCGCAGGCCGGCGATATCGGTGTCGGTATAGCCAAGCTCGCCCAGTACCGCGTCGGTGTCGGCGCCCAGCGCCGGCGCGGTCGCGGCCTCGCGCAGGGCCGCGTCGCTGAACGCGATCGGGCTGCCGACGAGGCGCAGCGTGCCCAGCCCGGGATGCGCGACCTCGCGGATGTAGCCGCTCGCGTGCGCCTGCGGATCGGCCAGCACGTCCTGGTAGGAGGCGGCGGGCGTGGCCAGCACGCCGGCCGGCCCGAGTTCGGCCATCCAGTCCGCCGTCGTCCGCCCGGTGAATGCCCCGGCGATGATCGTGCGGAAGGCCTCGCCGTCGACGTTGCGGGTCTTGCCGGTCCACTGCGGATCGGCGGCCAGATCGGGCCGCGCGATGATCTCGCAGAAACGCGGCCACACCGCATCGGGAATGCTGGAGAGGACGAGCCAGCCATCGGCGGTGCGGAAGCCGCCCCACGCGCCGGTCATGTGCGGATGGGCGTGGCCCGCGCGGTGCGGCTCCCGCCCGGTGAGCGAAGCCTGGAACAGTTCCCAGTTCTCGTGCGCCAGCATCGTACCGTAGAGCGACACGTCGACGCGCTGCCCCCGCCCCGTGCGCCCACGTTGGACGAGCGCGGCCAGCACCGCCGTCACCAGCATGTGCGCGCCGCCGTAATCGGCGATGTTGGTGCCGGCGGGCAGCGGCGGATCGGGATCGTGGCCGGTCTTCGCCATCAGCCCGGAGGCGGCCTGCGCCAGCATGTCGCGCGAGGGATAATGCGTGCGCGGCCCCTGCGTGCCCCAGCCGGACGCGACCGCGTAGATCAGGCGCGGGAACCTTTCCTTCAGCGCGTCGTAGCCGAAGCCCAGCCGGTCGAGCACGCCGAGGCGGAAGTTGCTGACGAGCACGTCGGCGGTATCGAGCAGGCGCATCAGCGCATCACGCCCGCCCGCGCTCTTCAGGTCCAGCCCGACGCTGCGCTTGCCGCGATTGAAGATATAGAAATAATGGCGGAAATCGGCGAGCTCCGCCGGCGCGTCGGCCACCATCTTCGCCAGCGGGACCGAGCGCGAGGTATCGCCACCGACGCGGTTCTCCACCTTGATGACATCCGCCCCCATCTCCGAGAGCGTCAGCGCGGCATACGGCCCCTGGATCTCCAGCGCGAGTTCGACGACGCGGATACCGTCCAGCGGGCGGGTCATGCGGGTTCTCCAAAGGGGGGCAGCAGCCGGAGGTCGACCATGCGGCCGATCCAGTGGAGCAGGCTGGCCAGACTGTCGCGACACGGGGCGAACCCCGCCTGCCGCAGCTTGATCGTGCTGAGCAGCACCGGCACCGCTTTCTCCGCGATGCGGCTGCCGGCCAGCAGATCGACATAATGGTGCGACTGGCCGAGCAGCGCGGCAAGATCCGGCTCGCGCAGGCCATGCCGCGCCACCAGCCGCGCCCATGCCGCCTGCGTCTCGGCCGCCGCGAAGAAATCGACGAGCCGGGCGGGCTGCGGATCGACCGCCGGCAGCCCCAGCGCGGCGGCCAGATGCGGCCACGCATGGGCCGGCACCATCACGTCGCCGTTGGCGATGTTGAACGTCTCGCCCGCCGCCGCCGGTGATCCCGCCGCCCACTCGAACGCCTCGGCCAGCAGCCCGGTATCGACCAGTTCCCACACGGTGGTGGCGCCGCCCGGATAGGCGAACGGCCGGCCCAGTTCCCGGCACAGCGCGGCGAACGCGCCGATCGCCGCCACCGGGTTCATCGCCGCGCCCGGCGCCGCGCCCAGTAGCACCTGCGGCCGCCAGATCGTGAAGGCGAACCCCGCCTCCGCGGCGCGCGCCCGCAGATGGTCCTCGTGCCGCCAGTAGAAATTGGGGTGGTCGTCGCGCGGGCGATCCTCGCGTGCGGGCACCTCCACCGCATGGTGGTGCGCGCCATACGCCTTGGTGCCCTGCAGGATGCTGACGTGCGCGAGCGCGCCGGCGGCGGCGAGCGGATCGAGGATGTTGGCGAACATCGCGCCGTTCCGCTCGATCAGCGCCTCGTCGTACCAGCCGCCGACCAGCCCCGGCGCCTCCGCCACCGCCGCATAGACCAGATGGGTGACGGGGGGCAGTGCCGCGACCGCCGCCTCGCACGCGGCGCGGTCGTCCAGATCGAGCGCGAGGTGGCGGTACGCGGCATCGGGCGACGTCACCGGCGCGCGGCGCGACAGCGCGGTCACGCGCCAGCCGGCCCGCGCGAAATGCTCGACCGCCTCGGTGCCGATCACGCCGCTCGCGCCGGCCACCAGCAGATGCGGTTCCGTCATCGCCGCGCCCTCAATCTATCGCGGCGATCTGGGTGGCGATCACCTGCACCATCCCGCTCTTGTCGATGCTGTCCGTCGCCGGCATCCCGGCCGAACCGGAGAGCGACCGGATCGCCTCCATCGTGCCCGCCGGATCGTCGGTTTCCAGTTCGTACATGGTCATCAGCGACCATGTCGGCGCCTCCAGATCGTACACCTTCTGGACGACCGGCTCGAACAGGCGGGCGCTGACGACGCCCGGCTGGCGCCTGACGTCGGCCAGATGCTGATCGCGATACCAGCGGCGATATTCCTCGACCATGCCGGCTTTGGCCTGGCTCAGAATCACATAGTGGTAGCGCGCCATCACCCTCATCCCCGTCCGTTGTCGCGCGATATTCGCGAGCGCGCCCGATGATGCAACCCCACGCTGCCGCGCCTCGTGCGCCGGGCGCCGAAAGACGGACGACACGGCACATTCTGCCGTCAGCCGGAGAGACAAGGCACGACCGCCTTCCCCAAGGCCGCCGGGGCCGCTAGGTTTCCCCCCGCCGAGGGGATAAAGGCACTGCGGTGGCGATTGCGCATCGGCGAAACGCATGCACGAGACAGCGGGGACAAATGCGATCAACTGAAACGGACCCCGGCACCGGCAAGCCGCCGGCCCGCCTGCGGCGCCCCGCGGAAAAGGCGAAACCGAAACGGGTGAACCAGGCCGGCCGCCCGACCGCCGCCGAGCTGGAGCGTCGCAAGGGGCGCGTGATGGACGTGGCGACCGAGCTGTTCGTCCGCCGCGGTTATGCCGCGACGTCGCTGGTCGATATCGCCAAGGGCGCAGGCGTCGCCACCCGCACGCTCTACCAGCATTTCGGCGACAAGGAGGCGATGTTCCGCGAGGTGATCTTCGCGCGTGACATCGGCGCGGTCATCCCCCCGCCACGCCTGGAAGCCGACGACACGATCACCACCGTCCTGCGCCGCAGCGCGCGCTATGCGATCGACGTGTCGCTGCGCCAGCGATCGATCGACCTGATGCGGCTGATGGTCGCGGAGAGCCACCGCTTTCCCGAGTTCATGCAGAAGGTCGCGACCTCCATATTCATGCGTTTCCGCCGCAACATCGCCAAGGTGTTCGAGGCGGCGGCGGAGGCCGGGCTGATCGTCGATGGCGACCACACGCGCTCCGCCGAACTGTTCACCGACCTGATCCTCGGCAACACGCCGATCATGACCTATACCAACTGGGAAACCGCGCCGCCCACCGGCGAGGATCTCGACGAACGGGTCGACCTGTTCATCCGCGGGCGTTTCGGCGTGGATCCCGCAGCGGGCAAGGCGGCATCGTCGCGCGGCCGCAAACCGCGAAAGCACGCACCCGCGCCGCACACCGCCACCCTGCCGGTCGATACGGAGAACTGATCGATACGAACAACCGATCGCCGCCGACCCCCGCACGGCGCGCTGCGGCGCATCCCCCTTCATCAAGGAATATCGCGATGACCGATTTCAACCCCGCCCCCGCCACGCTCGACGACGTCGTCAGCCCCGCCTGGCTCGGCGCCATGCTGGGCACGCGCTGGCCAGGCGTCGAGGTGCGCGGGGTGGAGATCGTCGAGACGCTCGTCACGCAGGCCACCAAGGTGCGCCTCAAGCTGGATGTAGCGGGCGGCGGGGCCGACGTGCCGACGCGGATCTGCATCAAGGGCGTGCTGGTGGACAGCGGGGCGCACCCATCGGCCTCGATCGTCGAGACGCTGTTCTACCGCCATGCCGCCGAAACGCTGCCCGTCACCGTGCCGGGCTGCATCTACGCCAACCTCGATGCGACGGGCACGCGCGGCGTGACCGTGATGCACGACGTGATCGCGGCCGGCGCCACCTTCTGCTCGGCGCTGGTGCCCTTCACGCCGGACGAGGCGATCGACGGGCTGGAGCAACTCGCCCGCCTGCACGCGGCGGCATGGGAGGGCAGCGACGCCTACGCGCTGCCGTGGATCCCGCCGTTCCTCGACCGCATCGCCAGCGCGCCCATCATGGCGCCGGACGTGTTGCAGGGCCTGCTCGACGGCCCGCGCGGCGCGCCGTTGCCCGCCGCGATCCGCAGCGCCGACAGGCTCCAGCGCGGGCTGGTCGCGCTCGCCGCGCAGGTCCGCGACCAGCCGCGCTGCCTCGTCCACGGCGATGCCCATGCCGGAAACGTCTATCGCACCGCCGATGGCACGCTGGGCTTGGTCGACTGGCAGATCCTGCAGAAGGGCCACTGGGCGCAGGACGTCGCCTATCATCTCGCGGCCGTACTCTCGCCGGAGGATCGCCGCGCGCACGAGCGGCATCTGCTCGATCACTATCGCATCCGCCTCGCCGCGCTCGGCGGCCCGGCGCTCGATGCCGACGAGGCATGGGCAAGTTATCGCGCCGGCTTCGTCTACGGCTATTTCCTGTGGGCGATCACGCGCAAGGTGGAGCCGGTGCTGATCAACGAGTTCGTCCGCCGGCTCGGCCTGGCGGTGGACGATCTGGACAGTTTCGGCGTGCTCGGCATCTGATCCCGCGCGGGCCGGCGGCGGCGCGGGCGTGACAATGCCGCCGGCCCGTGGCATTCGCCTGCCCGAGAGGATGCGGGGAGGATCGCATGACGGACGACCGGATCGACCTGCCGCCGCTTGCGCGGACGGCGGCACGCGCCCCGCTGGACGGCATCCGCGTCGTCGATTTCACCCGCGTGCTGGCCGGTCCGTTCGGCACGCAGATCCTGGGTGATCTGGGCGCCGAGGTCATCAAGATCGAGAATCCGCAGTTCGGCGACGACACCCGCATGATCGGTCCGCAGGCGTCGCTGGGCGGCGAGGCGCCCTTCTTCATGTCGCTCAACCGCAGCAAGCAGAGCGTGGCGATCGACCTCAAGAGCGAGGCGGGCCGCGCGGTGGTGCTGGACCTGATCGGCACCGCCGACATCCTCGTCGAGAATTTCACCGCCTCGGTCATGCGCCGCTTCGCGCTGGATTATCCCAGCCTGCGGGAGCGTTTTCCGAAGCTGATCTACTGCTCGGTCTCGGGCTACGGCCGCACCGGGCGCAACGCGGATGCGCCGGGCTACGATTCTCCCGTGGGGGCCGAGGCGGGCGTGATGAGCCTCAACGCCTATGCCGGGACGGCGCCGGTGCTGGGCGGGCTGCCCTTCACCGACATCACCACCGCGCTCAACGCCGCGATCGGCATCCTCGCGGCGTTGCAGGCGCGCAACCACAGCGGCCTCGGCCAGTTCGTCGACGTGGCGATGTTCGATTCGGCGCTCGCCAACCTGTCGTTCCAGGGCGCCGAGTTCCTCGCGACCGGGCGCGAGCCGCGCCTGAACACCGAACAGGCCCCAAGCCCACGCGGCGTGTTCGAGACGGCGGACGGGCGGATCATCATCAGTTGCGGCAACGACAAGATGTTCCGCGCCTTCTGCACGGTCGCGGAAAGACCGGAGTGGCTGGACGATCCGCGCTTCGCCACGATGGCCGCGCGGATGGCGCATGGCGAGGAGATCCTGCCCGCGTTCCGCGCGCTGTTCGCGACCCGGCCGAGCGAGACCTGGGCGGCGCAGTGCAAGGCGGCGGGCATCCCCTGCGGCCCGGTGCGCACCACCGGGCAGGCGCTGATGTCCGATCAGGCGAGCGAGCGCGAGCTGGTGTTCGGCATGCCGCACCCCACCGCCGGGACGGCGCCGGGCATCGCCCAGCCGTTCCGCTTCAGCGAGACGCCGTGCCGCTACGGCGCGCCGCCGCTGCTCGGCGAGCATACCGGCGCGGTGCTGGCCTCGCTGCTCGGCTACGACGAGGCGCGTATCCGCGATCTGGCGGCGCAGGGCGCGATCGCGCTTGGCGACCAAACATCCGGCGACAGCGCCCGCGCGACCGCCTGACCAAGGAGTTTCACGATGGCCATGCTCTCCCCTGGTTCCGTCCTGCTCGTCACCGGCGCCACCGGCGGCATCGGGCTGGAGATCGCCGCGCAGGCGGCCGCCGAAGGGGCCACCGTGGCGGTGCACGGTTCCCGCGAGGAGACGGTGGCCGCCGCGATCGAGAAGCTGAAGGCGCGGACGCCGGATGCCCGGCTGATCGCCGTCCCGGGCGATTTCTGCGATCCCGATGCGCTCGACGCGGTCGTCGCCCGGGTGGTGGCGGAGGCGGGGCGGCTCGATGCCGTGGTTCACTGCGCGATCGCGGGCGCCGCCGATACGACCGGCGTGTTCCGCAAGACCAACCCGCGCAACTTCGGCCTGCTGGCGCAGAACGTGCTCGGCATCTTCGAGCATCTCTGCTTCGCCGCGCTGCCACATCTGGCCGTGCAGGGCGGCACGATCGTGACCTTCGCGTCGGATTCCGGTCGCTTCGCGGCGCCGCGCCAGTCGACGCTTGGCGGCGTGTTCGGCGGGATCATGGCGTTCGTGCGCAACCTGTCGATGGAGGTCTCGCGCGACAAGGTGCGGGTGCACTGCATCTCGCCGAGCTATGTCGCCGACACGCCCGTCTTCGACCGCCACGCCGCCGCGCTTGGTCGCGGCACCTCGGCGAGCGACCGCGCGGGACTGGGCCTGCCGACGCCGAAGGACATCGCACCGATGGTGCTGTTCCTGTGCGGCCCCGGCGCGGCGCGGATCACCGGCCAGATCATCAGCATCAACGGCGGGCTGAACGCCTGACGCATTGCGGGGCCGGCAAACCTGCCTGCCGGCCCCGCAACCGGCCTTGCTTCATCCCCGCTTGAGCAGCAGCGCACCGTAGCCGAAGCCGCCGTTGGAGACGGCGCACACCTTGGCGTCCGTCACCTGCCGGTCCCCGGCGCGGCCCCACAATTGCAGGCACGCCTCATAGGTATGGCCGTAGCCGTGCAGCCGCCCGGCCGAAAGCTGGCCGCCGCTGGTGTTGAGCGGCAGTTCGCCATCGAGGCCGATCCGCGTGCCGCCCTCGACGAACGCCGCCGCCTCGCCGCGCCCGCACAGCTTCATGCTTTCCAGCCACAGCAAGGTGAGGATCGAGAAACCGTCGTAGATCTGCGCGACATCGACATCGGCCGGCGTCAGGTCGGTGCGCGACCACAGCATCTCGCCGGCCTTGTCGGACGGGAAGGAGGTGAAATCGCCGACGTGCCGGCCGACCCCCAGCCCGCCCAGCGACATGCCCATCGATTCGATCTCGATCGGCGGCTGGGCCAGATCGCCCGCCACGTCCTTGTGCGACAGCAGGATCGCGGTGGAACCGTCGACCGGGATGTCGCAGTCGTACAGCCGCAGCGGCGTGGAGATCAGGCGGGAGGCGAGATAGTCCTCGATCGTCAGCGGCTTGTCGCGGAACACCGCCTTGGGGTTCAGCGCCGCCATCTTGCGCCCGTTGACCGCGATCGCGCCGAGCTGCGCCGAGGTCGCGCCGTATTTGTCGAAATAGGCCTGTGCGTAGAGCGCGTTGACCGTGATCGGCGAAATGGCGTTGAACGGCACGCTCCACGCCATGCCGCCGCCCACCCGGGCGCTGCCCTTGTTGCCGCCCATCAGATTGGCCTGCCCGGCGGACTGGTTGCTGCGCGCCGCCGCACTCGCCTGCGCCACCGTGCGGAAGATCAGGACGTGGCGGCACAGGCCCGAGGCGATCGCCTGGATCGCGCTGAATATCGCGCCCATGTGCGCGTGCCCTTCGGCCGACGCGCCCACCCACGTCGGTTCGAGGCCGAGCGCGATCATCGTTTCCGTGGCACCCACCGGCGAAAAGCCCTTGGGATCGGCGATCGGCCCCGGATAGGTGGTGATGCCGTCGATGTCGCTGGGCTTGAGGCCGGCTTCGGCGATCGCCTCGAGGCAGGCGTCCATCGTCAGCGCCAGCGCGGTCCGGCGCGAGGGGCGGCCGACCTCGGACTGGCCGATGCCGGTGATGCGGACCTGCTTTTCGGGATAGCGATCAATCGACATGGGTGGCCTCCGCCGGATGGAAGATCGGCAGGTAGACGTCTTCCTGCTGCTGGAAACCGACCTCGACCGGCATGCCGATACGCACGGCGTCGAGCGCGCAGCCCTCGATGTTTGTCAGCACGTACAGTTCGCGCTGCTCGGCCAGTTCCACCGCGGCGAAGACGAACGGCGTCGGCATGCCGGGCAGCCATTGCTGGATGTTGATCGTGTAGCTCGCCACCCGCCCCTTGCCCGAGACGGCCTTGGGCGCCACCGCCTCCGTGCCGCACTTCGGGCAACGCGGCAGCGGCGGGTGGATGTAGTAGTCGCAGGCGTCGCAGTGCGAGATGAGCAGCCGCCCTTCCGCCCCCGCCGACCAGAAGAACGCCGTCTCCGGCTCGATCTCCGGCAACTGGCGCGAAAACTGGATCGGGGCGCGCGGCGGTGGCGCCGTGCCGCCGTCCCTGGCTTCACCGTTCGTCATGCTTCCTCCTCGGCTTGGTTCCATCGGGCGCGGCCCGTTATCCGGCGGCGCCACGTTCCTCGATCCAGCGGCGCGCCTCGGCCACGTCGGCGGCGGCGCCCCGGCGGATATAGCCGGCATCCGCGCCGATCGTGATGAACTGCACGCCGCGATCCATCATCTCCCTGGCGTTGGCGGCACCCAGCGCCGCGCAGCCCGACACGACATCGTGCCGGCGGCAGGCGGCCACCACCTTGTCGATCGCGGCCTTCACCGCATCCGGCATCACCAGCGCCGCGCCGAGGCCCAGCGACAGCGCGAGATCGACCGGGCCGACGAACAGCCCGTCCACCCCCGGTGTGGCGGCGATGGCATCGACGTTGTCGATCGCCTCGGCCGTCTCGATCATGACCATGCACAACGGCTCCGTCGCGGTGCCCTCGGCGGTATAGGCGCTGCGCACCGGGCCGAACGAGCGGATGCCGTGCGGCGGATAACGCACCGCCTGCGCGGCGGGCCGCGCCTGCTCGGCCGTGGAAACCATCGGCACCACCACGCCGAGCGCGCCGAGATCCATCGCCCGCATGATCTGCATCGGATCGGTCCAGCCGACCCGCACCAGCCCGCGCGTGCCGCCGACGTCGAGCGCCTGGAACGCCGTGAGCAGATCGGCCCAGCCGATACCGCCATGCTGGGTATCGAGGATGACGAAATCGAACCCGGCCTTGCCCATCAGCTCGATCGATACCCCATCGGCGATCCCCGCCCATGCGCCGAACGCCGCGCCGTTATCGGCGATGGCCTTGCGAACCTTGTCCATGCCTCTCCCTTCCGTCACGCCCGCCCGGCGGACCGCGACGTCGCTGCCGTCGCGCCGCTTGGCACGCTCGTTATCCTGCTGTCGGGCATCGGGGTAGGCGCGCGGATCGCCGCCTGTCAATCGACGCGGCGCAAGGCTTGACGATCCACCCCGGCGCGGGAAAGACACAGCGCGATCCACGGCGATCCGCCGCCGTCCGGGCCATCATCGGGTGCCGCCATGTCCGAAAGCGTCTTCGCCATCCACGCCGGTGTCCGCCGATGCGCGCGCTGATCTGCGACGCATTCGGCCAGGTCGAGGCGCTGCGCCCCGGCGACCTGCCCGATCCGGTCGCGGATGCGGGCGAGGTGGTGGTCGCGGTGGCCTGCGCCGGCGCCGGCTTCGCCGATGCGCTGGTGGTGGAGGGCAAGCATGTCGCGCGGCCGCCGTTTCCGTTCGTGCCCGGCAGCGAGGCGGCGGGCACGGTGCTCGCCATCGGCCCCGGCGTGACGCGCACCCGGCCGGGCGAGCGGGTGATGGCGTTCGGCCCGCGCGGCGCCTTCGCCGAGCGGATGGTGGTGGCCGAGACGGGCGTGTTCCCCCTGCCCGCCGCCGTGCCGTTCGCCGCCGGCGCGGCCAGCCTGGTGAACTACGGCACCGCACTGCACGCACTGGCCGATCGCGCCGCGATCCGACCGGGTGAAACGCTGCTGGTGCTGGGTGCCGCGGGCAGCGTTGGGCTGGCGGCGGTCGAGATCGGCCGATTGCTCGGCGCACGCGTGATCGCCGCCGCCTCGACCCTGGAGAAGCGCGCGCTGGCGACCGCGAAGGGCGCCGACGTCGCGATCGACTATACCGGCGGCGACTTCCGCGAGACGCTGCGCACGGTGGTGCCGGACGGGATCGACGTGGTGTTCGATCCGGTCGGCGGCACACCCGGCGAGGTGGTGGCGCGCGCATTGCGCCACCGTGGCCGCCACCTCATCGTCGGTTTCGCCTCGGGCACGTCCCCGCGACTCGCGGCGAACCTGTATCTCGTCAAACAGGCCGATGCGCTGGGGGTGATGTGGGGCGAACGCCGCACGCTCGCCACGCAGGGCGCGAACATCGCGCGGATCGGGGGCTGGCTGGCCTCGGGCGATCTGGCGCCCGTCATCGGCGCGACGGCACCGCTGGCGGAGGGCGCCGGGCTGCTGCGCGCGATCCTCGACCGCACCATCGCGGGCAAGGCGGTGATCGCGGTCGACCGCGATCGGGCCTAGGCGGCACAATGCATCCTTGCTAGAGCATTCGGGAGAGGGAGAGGCACATGCCCGAAGCGACACAGCCCCGTGACGGTTTCACGATCTTCCGCGCAGCGGATGCGCCGGGCCTGATGGAGGCCGGCTGCATGGCGGTCGAGCCATTCTCGCCCGTGCAGCGCGCCGGCATGGATGCCGCGCTGGCGGCGGGGTTTCTGGAAGGCGACGAGGTCAAGGTCCTCGTCAACATTCCCGGTTTCAGCCTGACGCATGTCTGGTTCAAGAAGGGCTATCCGCTGCCGCTCCACAGCCATGATGCGGACTGCCTCTATTATATCATCGCCGGCGGCGTGCGGCTGGGCACCGAGGATCTGGGCGCGCGCGACAGCTTCTTCATCCCGGCGGGCGTGCCCTATACCTACCGGCCCGGGGAGAACGGCGTCGAGCTGCTCGAATTCCGGCAGGCCAACAACTTCAACTTCCTGAACCTCGCCAAGGGCGAAACCTTCTGGACGAAGGCGGCGGCCACCTGCGAGGCCAACCGCGCGGACTGGCGGACCGCCGAGCGCCCGACCCTCAACGCCTGATCGCCCGGACGAGCGCCATTTCCGACCCGACCCACATCGACTCCACCCGCCTGCCCGTGATCGTCGGCGTCGGCGAGGTGAACGACCGCCCGGCCGTGGCGGTGGACGGCCTCGATCCGGCCGGCCTGATGGCGGCGGCGCTTGCGGCGGCCGATGCCGATGCCGGCGGCGGCTGGCTGGCGCGTTGCGAGCGGCTGTCGATCGTGCCGCAGATCGGCTTTCCCGGCTTCGACGTTCCCGCCGCACTCGCCCGCGCCACCGGCATCGCGCACGATCGCATCGAGGAGACGGGGCTCGCCTCCGGCGACACCCCGATCCGGCTGCTCGATGAGGCGGCGGCGGCGATCCGCGCGGGGACGATCGAGGTGGCGGCGATCACCGGCGGCGAGGCGCTGCGTACCGCCGCCGCGCGCGCGAAGGCCGCGGGCGGCGGCGCGGGCCTGTTCGCGGGATCGGCGCAGAGCGCGGCGCCGCTGCGTCGCCGCTACGGGCTGATCGGGCCGAGCGACATCTACCCGCTGTACGAGAACGCCCTGCGCGCCGAGCTCGGCCAGACGCTGGCGGAGGCGCAGGTCGAGACGGGGCGGATCTGGTCGCTGATGTCGGAGGTGGCGACCCATGCCGACGGCGCCTGGCTGCACACCCCGCGCACCCCGGACGAGATCGCGACGCCCGATGCGGACAACCGGCCGATCGCCTTTCCCTACACCAAGCTGATGGTGGCCAACGCCTCGGTGAACCAAGGCGCGGCGATGATCGTGACGAGCCTTGCAGCGGCGCGCGCGGCCGGCATCGCCGAAGACCGGATCGTGCATGTCGGCGCAGGCGCGGGCGCCCACGAGTCGGAGGATCCTCTGGCCCGCGCGGGCTGGACGACCTCGCCGTCGATGCGCGCCTCGATCGAACGGGCGTTGGCGCTGAACGCGATCGGTGTCGATACGATCGACCTCGTCGAGCTGTATTCCTGCTTCCCGTGCGTGCCCAAGATGGCCCGCCGCCTGCTCGGCTGGCCGCTGGATCGCCCGATCACCGTTCACGGCGGGCTGACCTTCGGCGGCGGCCCGATCGGCAACTATATGGGCCACGCGGTCGCAGCGATGGTGCGGAGGATCCGAGGCGGCGCGCGCAACGGCTTTCTGTTCGCGAACGGCGGCCACTGCTCGCACAACCACAGCCTGCTCCTCACCCGGGAGGCGCCCGTCACTCCGCTGCCGGCGCCCGGCGATACGCAGGCGGAGGCGGATGCGCAGCGTGGCCCGATCCCGCCGCTGACCGATGCGATCGAGGGCGCCCTGCCGGTGGAGACCTATACCGTGGTGTACGATCGCACCGGCGCCCCCGCCTACGGCGTCGTGCTGTCGCGCGCACCCACCGGCGAACGGGTCGTCGCGCGCGTGCTGCCGGACGACGCGGTCTCGATCGCCTGGCTTACCGACGGCGCGGTGGAGCCGGTCGGGCGGATGGGGATCAACCGTCGCGAGGGCGACCTGCTCGTCTGGCGGGCGGCATGAGCGGCGACGCCTGCCACGCCACGCGGCGCAGCGCCTTGCACCGCGCCGGTGCCTCGGCGATATTCACGGATCGCGACCCCGGCCGTGCCGGCGCGGGGCGGCGGTTCGGGCGACTCGGCGTACCCGCCGCGGTGCGTTCGGCCCGGACGGGCGGATGGTGCGTGCTACCCCCGGCGACATGGCCACCGCGCCGGTCGCCGTTTTCTGATCCCTTGAGAGCGAGAGTATAAACGATGGACATCCTTCTTCCCAAGATCGGCTTCTCGATGACCGAGGGCGTGTTGAGCGAGTGGCTGGTCGAGGACGGCGCGACCGTCAGCGAAGGTCAGCCGCTGTTCTCGATCGAGACCGACAAGTCGACCAACGAAGTCGAGGCGCCGGCCTCCGGCAAGCTGAGCATCAGCGGCACCCCCGGCGAAACCTACGAAGTCGGCGCGGTGATCGGCAGCATCAGCTGATCGCCCCGCCGGAGCCGCGCCTCGCCATTCCGGCAACGGTGCGGCGAGGCGCGCTCCGGTCCCCATCTCACCGTACCGGAGGGATGGGGAAAGGCCTTGAGTGATCGGGCCGCGACGGGCGGCGGGCGCGATCGAATGAACTGGCCGTATTGCATTAATGTGCCCGATGGCTATTGCTGGCGCTGGCGGCAATAAGCCGACGCGACATCGTGGCGACCGCGGTCGTCAACGGCGCTCGCGGAGGGGATGGCCGGCAGAGAACAAAATCAACGAGGCGGATGCTTGCCGATGACGAGTACAAATGACGCGCAGGCCCTGAAGGCGCTTGTCTCCGATCGTGCGAATCTTCGCGAGGCGCTGAAGGCGGCGGACATCGCGCCGCTGCTGATGGTGCTGGTGCATCTCGGCGGCGATCCGGCCTGGCTCGATCGCGTCCAGCCCTACATAAAGGGGCCGTGGAGCTTCCACGAGGAAGCGCCCGAGGCGCTCAAGGCCGAGTTGCGCGAGGCGCTGGTCGACCTGCTGGCCGATTATGCCGCCACCGGGCGCGCGCTGCCGGTCACCCCGCCGATGGAACTGCTGCCCCACATGCTGGACGTATGCGTCGGCCAGCACGTCCCGCCGGAATATTATCCGCTCGTGCTGGAGGAAATGGACCTCGCCGGCGAAGACCCCAAGACGGTGAAGTGGCGCGAGCCGGCGAAGGCCGCCACGCTCGCCGACTTCAAGGTGCTGGTGATCGGCGCAGGCTTCTCGGGCGTGGCCATGGGCATCAAGCTCAAGGAAGCCGGCATCCCGTTCTCGATCATCGAGAAGAACGACAGCGTCGGCGGCACCTGGTACGAGAACAGCTATCCGGGCTGCGGCGTTGATACCGCCAACCACTTCTATTCCTATTCGTTCGACAACAATCACGACTGGGATCACTTCTTCGCCAAGCGCGACGAGATTTACAAGTACATCCGCCGCAATGCCGAGAAGCACCGGCTGGCCGAGCAGATCCGCTACAATATCGAAGTTACCAGCACCGTGTGGGATGACGACGCGGCGCTGTGGCGGGTCGAGGCGCGCGACAGCGAGGGCAAGCTGGAGCACATGACCGCCAATGTGGTGGTCAGCGCGGTCGGCCAGCTCAACCGGCCGTCGCTGCCCGACATCCCCGGCCTGTCCGATTTCGAGGGCCCCGCCTTCCACACCGCACGCTGGAACCACGAGGCCGATATCGCCGGCCGCCGCGTCGGCATGATCGGCACGGGTGCCAGCGGCATGCAGGTCGGCCCGGCGATCGCGCCGATCGTCGATCATCTGACCATCTTCCAGCGTTCGCCCCATTGGGCGATGCACAACCCGCTCTATTTCGAGACCGTCACCGACGAAAAGAAGTGGGTGCTCAAGAACATCCCCTTCTACGGCAAGTGGTTCCGCTTCCAGCTGTTCTGGTCGTCGTCGGACGGCTTCCATTCCAAGCTGCGGATCGATCCGGACTGGGCGGACAAGGCGCACACCCTCAACGCCGACAATGCCGAGGTGCGCAAGCAGCTCGAGGCGCATATCGCCAAGGAAGTGAATTACGATCCGGAGCTGATCCGCAAGGCGACGCCCGATTATCCGCCCTATGGCAAGCGCATGCTGCGCGACAACCACTGGTATCGCATGCTGGTGCGGCCCAACGTCGAGCTGGTCGATACCGGCATCGACCATGTCGAGAAGGATGCGGTCGTCACCAAGGACGGCGTGCGTCACGAAGTGGACGTGCTGGTGCTGGCCACCGGCTTCCAGGCGCGCCGCCTGCTCACCCCGATGCATGTCGAGGGCAAGGACGGCGTGACGATCCGCGAGAGCTGGGGCGAGGACGATCCGCGCGCGCACTTCGGCATCACCGTGCCCAAGTTCCCGAACCTGTTCCTGATCTACGGGCCGAACACCAACCTGGCGCACGGCGGCAGCGCGGTCTTCCACTCCGAATGCCAGATCCGCTACATCATGCAGGGCATTCGCGAGCTGATCGAGACGAACAGCGCGGCGCTGGAGGTGAAGGACGCCCCGTTCTGGGAGTATCAGGACAAGGTGGACGAGGCGCATCGCGGCATGGTGTGGTCGCACCCCGGCGTCACCAGCTGGTACAAGAACAAGAACGGCCGCGTCACCGCCAACTCGCCGTGGCGACTGGTGGACTATCGCAACCTGACCGAGACGTTCGAGCCGTCGGAATATGATTTCCGCCCGGCGGACGACAAGACGGAGGCCGCCGCATGAGCCTGGCCGCCCTGCTCAAGCCTCGTTCGATCGCGATCGTCGGCGCCTCGGACAACAAGGCGCGGATCGGCGGCGTGCCCGTCGATCTGCTGCATCGCGCCGGTTTCGAGAAGATCTACCCGGTCAATCCCAAGAACGAGACGGTGCAGGGGCTGGCTGCCTACAAGGACATCGAGTCGGTGCCCGAGGTGGTCGATCTGGTCATCCTGGCGCTGTCGGCCGACGCCACCCTGCCCTATCTGGAGCGCTGCCACGCGCAGGGCATTCCGGCGGCGCTGGTCTATGCCTCCGGCTATGCCGAGACGAACGAGCCCGACGGGATCGCCAAGCAGGCCGAATTGGTGGCCTTCGCCGAGCGGACCGGCATGCGTATCGCCGGGCCGAACTGCATGGGCAACGCCAACTTCACCGACGGTATCTTCACCGCCTTCGGCCAGTCGTTCCAGCCCGGCGAGCCGGCCGGCGGCACGGCGCTGCTCACCCAGTCGGGCAACATGTGCGCGACGGTGTTCCGCATGGCGCGCCGCGCGGGCGTGACGTTCAGCCATGTCATCAACACCGGCAACGAGGCGTCGATCGACTTCAGCGACTATCTCGATTTCCTCGCGGAAGATCCCGCGACGGACTCGGCGGTCTGCTATATCGAGGAGCTGCGCGACGGGCCCAAGTTCCTCGCCGCCGCCGCCCGGTTCCGCGCCGCGGGCAAGCTGCTGGCCGTGTACAAGGTGGGCGTGTCCGAGAAGGGCGCCGCCGCCGCACAGTCCCACACCGCCGCGCTGGCGGGCGATACCGCTGCCTATGACGCGGCGTTCGCCAAGGCCGGCGTCGCGCGCGCGGGCGAATTCTCGCAGCTGGCCGACCTCGCCTATCTTCACACGATCGGCGGCAAGATCGCCGGCGCGCGCTGCGCGATTTTGTCGGTATCGGGGGCCGCCGGCGCGATCCTCTCCGATGCGCTGAGCCTGGCCGGCGGCGACGTGCCGACGCTGCCGCAGGCGGCGCAGGACGGGCTGGACGCCCTGATCCCCGGTCACTCGATGGTGTCCAACCCGGTCGACCTGACCGGCAATCTCGTCAACTCCTCGGACTTCCTCTACGCCGCGATGAAGCTGGCGGTCGAGGCGAACGAGATCGACGTCGTGCTGCTCTACCTGCCGGGCTATTTCCTCACCCAGTCGTTCGAGCAGGTCGAGCGGCTGGCGGCGGAGACGGACAAGGCGCTGATCGTGATCGACACGTTCGCGCAGGCCGATCAGGCGCGGCTGGCCAAGGCCGGGATCGGCTATTTCGACGATTTCGATCGTGCCGCCCGCGCCGTGTCTGCCTATGGCGCCTGGAAGGCGCAGGATACGCAGGCGGTCGAACCGTCCGTATCGGGCGCATCGTGGGGTGCCTTCCCCGAGGATCAGAACGCCCTGTCGGAAACCGAGGCCAAGGAGGCGCTGGCCAGGTTCGGCGTGCCGGTGGTGCATGACGCGCTCGTCCACAGCAGCGACGAGGCACGCGCGGCGGCGGCGAAGATCGGCTATCCGCTGGTCGCCAAGCTCGTCAGCCCCGATGTCGCGCACAAGACCGAGCATGGCCTGATCCGCCTGAGCCTCGCGGACGCCGACGCGGTGGTCGAGGCGTTCGAGTCGATGATGGCCAAGGCGCGGTCGATGTCCGGCGTGCGGATCGAGGGCGTGACGCTGGAACCGATGCTGGCCGGCGGTGTCGAGATCCTCGCCGGCGTGACCCGCGACCCGGTGTTCGGCTGGATGCTGACGGTGGGCCTGGGCGGCGTCTGGACCGAGCTGATGAAGGACGTGCGCCACCGTCTGCTGCCGGTCGACGCGGCCGGCGCCGAGGCGATGCTGCGCGGCCTCAAGGGCTTCAAGCTGCTCGACGGCTATCGCGGCGCACCGAAGGCCGACGTGGCGGGTGCGGCGCGGGCGATCGCGGCGCTGGGCGATGCGGTGCTGGCCGGCGGCGACCGCATTCGCGAAGTCGAGGTCAATCCGCTATTGGTGATGCCGGAAGGCCGCGGCGCGATCGCGGTCGATGCGCTGGTGCTGTTGAACGAGCCGGTGCGCGAGAAGGCGGAGGAAGCTGCATGAGCGATCTGGTCGAACCGCGCACCGCGGACATCGTGTACGAGACCGAGGAACCGGTCCGCTACGAGACGATCGACGGCGTGGCCTGGATCACGATGAACCGGCCGGCGTTCAACAACGCGCAGAACAGCCAGATGACCTATGCGCTGGACGACGCCTTCCAGCGCGCGGTGAACGACGATGCGGTGCGCGCGATCGTGCTGGCCGGCGAGGGCAAGCATTTCTCCGCCGGGCACGATATCGGTACGCCGGGCCGCGACGTGAACAAGAGCTTCGAGCGGCGGCTGCTGTTCGGCGATCACGTCAACAAGCCGGCGGCCGAGTTCCTCTACACGCGCGAGCAGGAGGTCTATCTCGGCATGTGCCGGCGCTGGCGCGATGCGCCGAAGCCGACCGTGGCGATGGTGCAGGGTGCCTGCATCGCCGGCGGGTTGATGCTGGCCTGGGTGTGCGATCTCATCATCGCTTCCGAGGACGCCTTCTTCCAGGATCCGGTCGTCCGCATGGGCATCCCCGGCGTCGAATATTTCGCGCATGCCTTCGAGCTGCCGCCGCGCATCGCCAAGGAGTTCCTGCTGCTGGGCGAGCGGATGAGCGCGAAGCGGGCCGAGCAGTTCGGCATGGTCAACCGCATCGTGCCGCGCGACGGCCTGCGGGCCGAAACCGCCGCGGTCGCGGCCAAGCTGGCGGCGCAGCCGCGACTGGGCGCGTGGCTCACCAAGCAGGCGGTCAACCACGTCGAGGAGCTGCGCGGCAAGCGCACGGCGATGGACGCGGTGTACCACATGCACCACTTCGCCCACGCGCAGAACGATCTGACGGTCGGCAACTCGATCGGCGGGCTGGACGGCAAGGCGATGGCGGCGGCCAACAAGCAACAGGCGGCCGAGGCCGCCGGCAAGAAGCAGGCGGGCGACGCGTGAACCTGGACTATACCCCCGAGCAGCGCGCCTTCCGCGCCGAGGTCCGCACATGGATGGAGGCCAACGTGCCCTCCGGCCCGCTGCCCTCGTTCGACCTCACCCGCGAAGGGTTCGAGGCGCATCGCGACTGGGAGCGCAAGCTCAACGAAGGACGCTGGGGCATGGTCACCTGGCCGGAGGCCTATGGCGGGCGCGGGCTGGACCTGATCCGCTGGCTGATCTTCGAGGAGGAGTATTACCGCGCCGGCGCGCCCGTACGGGTGAACCAGAACGGCATCTTCCTGCTCGGCCCGACGATGATGGAGTTCGGCACCGACGACCAGAAGGCGCGCTTCCTGCCGCGCATGGCGGCGGGCGACGACGTGTGGGCGCAGGCATGGTCCGAGCCGGGCGCCGGCAGCGATCTGGCCGGCGTGCGCGCCACCGCCACCCGCGACGGCGATGAATATGTCCTCAATGGCCAGAAGATCTGGTCGACCCGCGCGGTCTTCGCCGACTGGGCGTTCGGCCTGTTCCGCGAGCCGGGCAGCGAGCGCCACAAGGGGATGAGCCTCGTACTGTTCCCGCTCGATGCGCCCGGCGTCACCCGCCGACCGATCGCGCGGATGGACGGCGAGATGGTGTTCGCCGAGATCTTCCTCGACAACGTCCGCGTGCCGGTGGCCGACCGGCTGGGCGAGGAGGGCCAGGGCTGGCACGTCTGCATGGCGACCGCCGGGTTCGAGCGCGGGTTGATGCTGCGGTCGCCCGCACGCTATCAGGTCGCCGCGTCGAAGCTGATCGCGTTGTACGAGGCCAACAAGGACAGCACGCCGGCGTCCGTCATCGAGCGCGTGGCGCAGGGCTGGATGGATGCGGACGCCTATGCGCTCACCATCTACGCGATGGCCTCGCGACTGGCCGGCGGCGGCACGATCGGGCCGGAGGCGTCGACCAACAAGATCTTCTGGTCCGAGCTGGATATCGAACTGCACCGCACCGCGCTCGACATATTGGGCGACCGTGCCGAACTGATGCCCGCCGCCCCCGACCGGGGCGATGCCGGAGACTGGCTGGACGGCCACATCTTCGCGCTGGCGGGGCCGATCTACGCCGGCTCGAACGAGATCCAGCGCAACATCATCGCCGAGCGGATGCTCGGCCTGCCGCGGGGCTGACCATGGATTTCGCCTTCACCGACGATCAGGCCGCCATCACGCAGGCGGCGCGCGAGATGCTGGTCGAGACCTGCACCCCGACCGACCTGCGCCGGATGCTGGAAGCCGGCGAGCCGAGCGATCAGGCGCGCTGGTCCACCATCAACGAAATGGGGCTGCTCGGCATCCTCGCGCCCGAGGCCGCGGGCGGTCTGGGGCTGGCCGCGCCCGATTTCGTCGGCATCGCCGAGGCGGCGGGCTACGTCGCGCTGCCGGAGCCGCTGGTCGACCTCGCCGGCGTCACGATCCCGTTGCTGGCCAGCCTCGACGACGATCATGGCTGGACGGAACGGGCGATCGGCGGTGCCGTCGTGGCGATCGGCCATCCCGCCAACCGCTTCGTCGCCGATGCGGATACGGCCGATGCGCTGCTGCTGGGCGACGGCGAGGATCTCCACATCGTCAGCCGCAACGCGGTCACGCTCACCCGCGCGGAAAGCTTCGATCCGCTACGGCGGCTGTTCCAGGTGGACTGGGCACCGTCGGACGAGACGCGCGTCGGCAGTGGCTGGGGCGATGCGGCCGATCGCGGCGCACTGTTCGCCGCGGCGCAGATGATCGGGCTGGCGCAGCGATCGATCGACATGGCGGTCGCCTACGCCAAGGAACGCACGCAGTTCGGCAAGGCGATCGGCGGCTATCAGGCGGTCAAGCACCTGATCGCCTCGGCTCAGGTCAAGGTCGAGTTCGCGCGGCCGGTAGTGCAGGCCGCCGCCGCCGAACTGGCGCTGGGTACGCTGCCCTCGCGCGCGCGGATCGCCCATGCCAAGATCGTGGCGGGCGAGGCGGCCGATCTCGCGGCACGCACCTCGGTGCAGGTGCACGGCGCGATGGGGATGACGTGGGAGGTGGACCTCCACTTCTTCCTGAAGCGGGCGATGGCGCTCAACTATGCGTGGGGCACGCCTGCCGCGCATCGCCGGACGGTCATCGACCGCATGACCTCGCTGCCGACCGGGCCGGACAAGACCTTCGCCAGCGAGCTTGCGGACGCCTGAACGGGAGTTTCTGCCATGACGATGCCGGGTGCCCATGCGACGCTGAAGCTGTTCGTCCACGAGACGACCCACATCCGCGCGGGCACCACCGATCGCTTCGTCGCGGGCTTCTCGAACGACTATCAGCCGCTGATGGAGCGTCAGGGCGCGCGCCTGTTCGGGATCTGGGAAGGCTCGCCGCTCAACTCGCGCTGGCCGGAGATCACGACGATCTGGGAGATCGACGGCTACCGCCATTTCGCCCAGCTCGGCGCCGCCCGCCACCGCGAGCCGGACACACGGCAATCCTTCGAGCAATGGCAGGGGCTGCTCGGCGAGCTCGGCGGCACCGGCGAGGGGCGGCTGGTGCACGGCAACCCCGGCATCAAGAGCGTGGCGGAACGCCAGGCCGAGGGGCTGACGACGGCGGTCGTGATCCAGGAGATCATGAAGACCAAGCCCGGTCGCCAGCGCGATTATGTCGAGCAGCTGGAATATGCCTATGTGCCGTGGTCCGAGAAGACCGGCAAGAAGTGGCTCGGCTCGTTCACCACGGTGTTCCGCTATGACGAGGTGATCCATTACTGGGCGCTCGACGGCGGATGGGAGGCATTCGGCAACCATTGGCCGAGCTGGGGCGACAAGCCGGGCGACGACATCAAGAGCTGGATGCAGCTTGCCCCCGCGCTGCGCGAGGGCTGGGACGACAGCTTCCTCCAGTCGCTGCCGCCCAACCCGCTGGGATGAGTAGCGGAACGAGAATCAGGGATTTGTGATGACTGACGCGACCATGAAGCAGAGCGACGACCGCGAGCGGCACGTCGTGCCCGGCCTCGGCGACATCGATCCGCCGCTTCACGCCAGCGACAGCGAGATCGACGCCGCCGTGGCCGAAGCGGGGTTGCTGCCGCTGCTGATGGCGGTGGTGCACATCACCGGCAGCCTCGACATCCTCGACGCCGCCGGCCCGACCGAGATCCCGCGCTACAGCACCGACATCTCGGGCAGCATTCCGCCGGAGCGGGCAGCGGCGCTGCGCACGCGCGCGGCGGAGGCGATCCGCGCGTGGCGCGATGCCGGCTGCCCCACGCCGCGCCAGCCCGATGCCGAGGGTTTCCGGCGGATGATCGACACGCTCGCCGGAAAGCCGCTCGATGGCGCCTATGACGAGCTGATCGCCGAGGAACTGGGTTTCGACGGCGATGCGCGTGCCTTTGCGTGGGACCAGCCGGTTGCCTACGAGGCCAAGGCACGGCTGCCGGTGCTCGTGGTGGGCGCGGGCCTGTCGGGCATCGCGATGGGCCATCGCCTGTCCGAGGCGGGCATTCCCTTCACCATCGTGGAGAAGAACAGCGGCCCGGGCGGCACCTGGTTCGAGAACCGTTTCCCCGGCGCGCGCGTCGACGTGCCGAGCCACTGCTATTCCTTCTCCTTCATGCGCGAGCAGCGCTGGCCGGACCTGTTCTCGCCGTGGCCGACACTGCGCGCCTATTTCGCCGAGACGATCGAGCGACTGGGGCTGACCCCGCACATCGAGTTCGGCACGCAGGTCGTCCGTGCGATCTACGACGAGCAAGCGGCGGCGTGGAATGTCACATTGCGCAAGGGCGACGTCGAGGAGACCCGACAGGTCGCCGCCGTCGTCAGCGCTGTGGGCCAGCTCAACCGGCCGCTGATCCCGGCGATCGAGGGCGAGGACGCCTTCAAGGGCGTGCGGGTCCACACCTCTCGCTGGCCCGACGACCTCGAGGTCGCCGGCAAGAAGGTGATCGTGATCGGCACCGCCGCCACCGCGCTTCAGCTCATCCCCGAGCTGGCGCGCGAGGCGGCCGAGCTGACCGTGTTCCAGCGTTCGCCGACGTGGGTATTCGTCCATCCCGAATATCGCCGTGCGATCAGCGCGGGCGAGCAGTGGGCGATGGACCATCTGCCCGGCTACGAGCGCTGGTATCGCGTGATCCTGTACAACTGGGCGATGGACGGTGTGCCCGCGCACATGCTGATCGATCCCGAGTGGACCGGCGGCAACCAGGCGGTGAGCGCCGCGAACGAGGCGTCGCGCGTGCGCCTGACCGAGAGCATGAAGGCGGCGATCGGCGACCGGCCCGACCTGATCGAGAAGATGATCCCGGATTACCCGCCCTATGTGAAGCGGCCGAACCTGGGCGACGGCGGCTTCTTCCGCGCTTTCTCCAACCCGCACGTCCACCTATGCACCGACGGCGTGGCCAGGTTCGTGGAGGACGGGATCGTCGATGCCAAGGGCGTGCATCACGCGGCCGACATCGTGGTCTATGCCACCGGCTTCCGCGCGCTCGAATATCTTGCGCCGATGGAGATCGTCGGCCGTGGCGGCGAGCGGATCGGCGACTTCTGGGGCGACGAGCCGCGCGCCTATCTGGGCATCACCGTGCCCAAGTTCCCCAACCTGTTCCTCATGTACGGGCCGGGCACGAACCTGGGCTTCAACGGCAACCTGTTCTTCAATGCCGAATGCCAGGCGCGCTACATCATGGGCTGCCTGAAATGGATGGCGCAGGAAGATCTCGCCGCCGTCGAGGTGAAGCCCGAGGTGTTCGCCGACTATGCCGGGCGGATGGACAAGGCGCTGTCGAACTTTACCTGGTCGCACGGCGGCGCGGGCAGCTGGTACAAGAACAAGTCCGGCAAGGTCATCGCCAACTCGCCCTGGCCGTTGCTGACCTACTGGGAATGGACGCGCACGCCCGACCATGACGACTTCTCGACGGTGAAGGCGATGGAAACCGCCGGGCAAGGCTGACCGACGACGGGCGGATACGCATCGGCGAGGCATAGGGCCCTGCCGATGCGACGAACAAGCGGTGACGGCACGGACGAGCCTCGTCCAAGATGGCCGAGCCGGGCGGACAGGAGAGAATGATGCACGACATGCTCATCCGTGGCGGCACGGTCGTCGACGGCACCGGCGCCGCCCCCTTCACCGCCGATGTCGCGATCGCCGACGGGCGCATCGTCGAGGTCGGGCGCATCACCGCCCCCGCGCGCGAGACGATCGAGGCGGACGGTGCGATCGTCACCCCCGGCTTCGTCGACGTGCATACCCATTACGATGGCCAGTTCCTGTGGGACGATACGCTCGAACCCAGCTTCAGCCACGGCGTCACCACCGCCGTGGGCGGCAATTGCGGCGTCGGTTTCGCGCCGGTTCGTGTGGAACACCGCGCCGCGCTGATCGAACTGATGGAGGGGGTCGAGGAAATCCCCGGCATCGTCCTCAACGAGGGGCTGGACTGGCGGTGGCAGAGCTTTCCCGATTATCTCGACCGGCTCGCCGCGCGCCATTACACGATGGATATCGCCAGTCACATCACCCATGCCCCGCTGCGCGTGTTCGTGATGGGCGAGCGCGCGCTGAATCACGAGGCGGCGACGGCGGACGACATCACCCGCATGGGTCAGCTGGTGCGCGAGGCGATGGATGCCGGCGCGATCGGGGTTTCGGGCGCGCGCGTGCTCGAGCATCTGTCCAGCACGGGGGCGAACGTGCCCGGCACCTTCGCCGCCGACGACGAGTTGCTGGGGCTGGCGCAGGCGATGGGTTCGTCCGGCCACGGCACGTTCCAGATCATCCCGCTCGGCGCGAACGGCGACCTGATGTTCGACCAGACCGGCGCCGAGGGCCGGCGGGCCGAGCATGACCGCATCGTCCGCATCGCCGAGGCGGCGGGCCGGCCGGTGACCTATTCGCTGCTCGAGTTCCGCGCCGATCCCGACGACTGGCGGATGATGATCGACGAGTCCGCGAAGAGCCTCGCCGACGGCCTGCGCATCCACCCGCAGGTCGGCCTGCGCGGGGTGGGCGCGATGACGATGCTGGACGGCTACCACATCTTCATGTTGCGGCCGTCCTACCGCGAGATCGCGCATCTGCCGCTCGCGCAGCGCGTCGTGGCGTTGCGCGAGCCGGGCCGCCGCGCCGCGATCCTGAACGAGCAGGACGATCCCTCGGTGGTGGCCGCCGACCCCAAGTTCGCCGGGTTCATCGCGATGCTGGCCGGGCGGATCGCCAACATCTTCCCGATGACCCTTCCGCTCGATTACGAGCCGGGGCCGGAGCGGCGACTAGGCGCGCTGGCGGCGGCGGCCGGCGTCCCGATGGAAACCTATCTCTACGACCATTATGCCGCCGGGGACGGCACCAACGTCTGCACCAGCTTCATGCTCAATTACGCCAAAGGCAATCTGGATGCGACGCACGACATGCTCGCCGACCCGGTGACCGTCGGCGGGCTGGGCGATGGCGGCGCGCACATGAAGATGATCTGCGACTCCTCCTACGCCACCTTCGCGCTGACCCACTGGGTGCGCGATCGCACGCGCGGGCCGCGCCTGCCGCTCGAACTCGTGGTGCGCAAGCTGACGAGCGCGACCGCCGACCTCTATGGCCTCACGGATCGCGGCCGGATCGCGGTGGGCCAGCGTGCCGACGTGAACGTGATCGACCATGCCGCGCTTTCGCTGAAGATGCCGCGCATGGCGCACGACCTGCCGGCAGGCGGCATGCGCCTGCTGCAGGGATCGAGCGGATATCTGGCGACGATGGTCGCGGGCACGATCACCCGCCGCAACGACGCCGCCACCGGCGCCCGCCCCGGCCGGCTGATCCGCTCACGCCCCTCGGCAGCCTGAAGCCGGGCGGCAGGCGGTGGGGCGGATCTACATCCTCGACGAGATCGAGCCGCACCCGGGCCTGCTCGAAACCTACCGGACCGCCTATCTGGCCGACTACGCGCCCGCCGCCCGGGCACGCGGGATGACGCTGGAGTCGGTCCGCCAGTGCCCCGCCGTCGAACTGCCGGAGGGCGGCACCACCCTCGCCTTCTGCTGGTCGGTGCCCGATCTGGCCGGCTGGTGGCGAATGCGGATGACCGGCGAGGCGGACAAGGCCCGCTGGTGGGCACGATCCGACACGCTGGCCGCCGCCCGCCGCCGCCGCTTCCTCGTCGATGCCGGCGATTACCCTCGCGCTGGTGACGGCGCGCGCGGGTGCCGACCGCACCGCCCTGCGCGCGCGCCTGTCAATCCGGTCACGCGCGTGCGGCGCGGCAGGCGTGCTGCTGGGCGAGGCGATGCCGCCCAACATCGACGGGGGCGATCTGGTCTGGCGCCTGCATTTCACCGATCGCGCCGCATGGGCCGACGCCTCGCTCACGCTGGCGGACGACGCGGACGTCGCGCATGTCGACTGGGCCGCGTTCGAGCCGATCGGCGCGGGCGCCCGTGCTGGGGCCATCCCGGGCGGGATCTATCGCCAGATGACGATGTACGTTCCGCCCGAAACGCCGCCGGCCACCGTCGCGCGGTTCGAGACGGAGACGCTCGGCCTCGCCGACGCCATCCCGGAAATCCGCCGCTGGTCGCTGGGCCGCGTGTTCGCCAGCGGCGGCGATCGGGCCTGGACGCATGTGTGGGAGCAGACGTTCGCCGCCGCCGAGGATTTCACTGGCCCGTACATGAACCACCCGTGGCACTGGAGCCTGGTCGATCGCTGGTTCGATCCCGAGATGCCCGAGCGCATCGTCGACCGCCGGCTGTGCAACAGCCTGTGCGCGCTGCCGGATGGCCCGATCGGCTGGCCGTGATCGCATCGCCCGGAGGCCGACCGGCCGACCTGTGGCGAAATGGCATCGGTATCGATTGTATCAGGGCGATTGCATTGCAATTGAGTTGACGCCTGTAAGGCAATGGGCCAAATCCGTGGCGTCGGGTGGAATCAAGGTCTCAAAGAGGACCGGCGCCCTGTCGAACCGAGCAGGCCAGCAAGCCGCGGGGACGACGAGCCACCATGGCTCGATCAATAAAAACAACGGCTCTGGGAAGGGGATCTTGAATGAAGACTATCCGTACGTGCCTGATGGTCGGCACCGCGCTGACCGCCGCCACCATTGTTCCGGCCCTCGCCCATGCTCAGACCGCCGATGCGCAGTCCGTCACCGAGCAGCCGCTGGCAACCGAGGCCACGCCGCAGGCCAACGGTGGTCTTGAGGAAATCGTCGTCACCGCGCAGAAGCGCGAACAGCGGTTGCAGGACGTGCCGGTCGCCATCACCGCGATCAGCGAGGCCACCATCCAGGCCAATCGCATCACCAGCGTGCAGGATCTCAGCGGCCTCGCGCCGAACGTGATCGTGCGCCCCGCCGCCGGCGGCAGCGCGATCCCCACCTTCTCGATGCGCGGCCTGACCAGCTACGGCGTGGTCCCGGGGTCCGACAAGCAGGTGTCGATCAACCTCGACGGCGTCTATCTCAGCGCCACGCGCGGCGCCCTGTTCGAACTGCCCGACATCGCCCGCATCGAGGTGCTGCGCGGGCCGCAGGGCACGCTGTTCGGCCGCAACGCGACGGCGGGTGCGGTCAGCATCGTCACCAAGGACCCGGACGGCGAACTCGGCGCGCGCATGGAAGTCGGCTACGGCAACTATAACCAGAAGCGTATCCGCGCGAGCCTGGACCTGCCGCAGTTCGGTCCGTTCAGCGGCTACGTCAGCTTCGTGCACAACGAGCGCGAAGGCGACATCCGCAATCTTGGCGCCGGCACCCGCTGGGATCGCAGCGGCGTCGGCACGCTCAACGGCCAGACGTTCGACACCAATCTCGGCGTGCAATATTCGCCGAAGCGGCTCGGCAACAAGAACGTGGAAACCTATTTCGCCGCGCTCAAGTTCGAGCCGAGCGACACGTTCCGTGCGGTGTACAAGTTCGACATGTCGATCGACAACTCCTCGCCGGAAGGCGTCGGCGTCACCGCGATCAACCGTGATGTGCTGACCAGCGGCGGGATCGGCCCGATCTTCGCGGCATTCCTCGACAACCAGCCCGCCGGCGGCGGTCCGTTCGGGCCGGCGGTCATCTCGGGCGCGCGTCGTCCGAAGGCAGTCAACAACTTCTACACCACACCGTCCTACCTGAAGAACCAAGGCCACAGCCTGACCGCGACGTTCGATGCGGCCGACAACTTCTCGATCAAGAACATCGCGGCCTATCGCAAGTCGGTCCTCAACCCGGCCGTCTCCGAGATCGGCGGCCTCGGCGGCCTCGTGGTCACGCCGGCGGTGCAGGCGGCACTGAACACGGCGCTGATCAACGGCTCGGCGGCATTCCTGATCCCCGGCTACAATTCGTTGTCACCGGCGGTGCAGGCCGGTGCCCGTGCCGCAGTCGTCAACAGCTATGGCCCGGTCGGCAGCCGGTTCGTCGATGTCGGCACCAACATCCAGAACAAGAGCGAGCAGTGGAGCGACGAGGTCCAGCTCAACCTGAACCTTGAGCCGGCGACACTGACGGCGGGCGGCATCTACTTCCATTCCAAGGATCGTTCGGGCGTTCCGCAGTTCACCCGCGGCACCGCCAACCTGACCGCCTTCCCTTCCACCGGCGAAGTGGCGCTCGGCACGGCGACCGGCGTCGGCTATAACAAGGCGACGTCGATCGCCGGCTTCGCGCAGGCCGAGGTTCACGTCACGCCCGTGATCGACGTCGTGCTCGGCGGACGCCTGACCCACGATCGCAAGTCGGGCCGGTTCCAGAGCGGCATCAATTTCCTCACCGGCGTCGCTTCGGGTGCCTATACCTCGACCGTGCCGGGCTGCACCGCGCCCGTGTTTGCGTCAAACCCGATCGGCGTCTGCCGCACGGCGGGCAACTACACCCTCCCGGCCGCGAGCACCTTCACCTACCGGGATACCCGCTTCATCTATTCGGCGGGCGTCAACTACAAGCCCAGCAATGACATCCTCGTCTATGCCAAATACTCCACCGGCTATGTGTCGGGTGGTGCGATCGGCGGCCTGCCGTTCAAGCCGGAGACGGTGAAGTCGCTGGAAGGCGGCTTGAAGGCGGATTTCCTCGATCGCAAGCTGCGCACCAACCTCGCGCTGTTCATCGCCAAGTACAAGGACGTGCAGTCGTCGCAGTCCGGGCGTAACATCATCGACACCAACCTGACCCCGCCGCGCGCCCGCAACGATCTCGGCACCGCGATCATCACCGGGTTCGACGAAACCGCCAAGGGCTTCGAGTTCGAGCTCACCGCGGTGCCGGTCGAGGGGCTCACCCTCACCGGATCGCTTGGCTACACCGACATCAACCAGAAGAACTACAATCCGCTTCTGCTGACGTCGGCCATCGTCCCCGGCCAGACGCTCGCCAATGTCAACTTCCAGCCGACCGGCACGCCGAAGTGGACCTCGAACCTCTCGGCGCAGTACATCACCCCGCCGGTGTTCGGGAACGCGACCGTGCTGGCGCGGATCGATGCGCAGTGGCGCTCCAAGCTGGTCAACGATCCCAATGCCGATCGTGCCACCCTCATCCCGATCTACGCCGATATCGTGAGCCTGCCGTCGCAATGGCTGCTGAACTCGCGCGTTGCGCTGCGTGATATCGACTTCGGCGATGTCAGCGCGGAGCTGGCGGTGTGGGGCCGCAACCTGACCAACGACAAGAAGGCGCTGTACCCGCTGATCCTCGCCTTCTCGACGGGCACCAGCTATCAGGCGGCACGGACCTATGGCCTCGAACTGATCGTCAAATACTGAGTTGAGGTTCGCTGCCGGTCGACGGGTGACCCCGTCGACCGGCAGCTTTTTTGTGTCCGGCGGACTGCCGCCCGGCGTTCCGGCGATCAGTCGGCCGCCATCAGTTCGATCAGGTTGCGGTCGGGATCATGGAAATAGACCGACTGCGCCGGCAGGCCGTCCGCCGTCTCGCGCGGCGACGGGCCATCCACCACCACGACGCCGTGATGCGCCAGATGCGCCACCGCCGCCGCGATCGTGCCGCCCCAGCGAAAACAGATGTCGGCCGATCCCGGCGTCGGTCGGTGGGCGACCAGATCGACCCCGTTGCCGGCCTGATGCACGCTCAGCCGCGCGGTGCCCCCGCCCAAGATGAAGACGCGCACGGCCGGCGTGCCGCCCGGCGCATAGTTCCGCAGGATGCGGGTGCCGAACAGGCGATCGTAGAAAGCCCATGTCGCCTCCAGATCGGCGACCGTGATCGCCACGTGATCGATGCCCAGCAACGTGTTCATGCGGATGCCTTTCGGGGATGTGACGGGAAACGAAAACGCCCGGACCTTCCGGCCCGGGCGTTCGCCTGCTCCGTGGCAGGAAGCCGGAGAGCGCCGGTCAGGCGGCCTTCGGGCCTTCCTTGAGCCGCGCCAGCAGCGCCGGGCCGGCCGGGTTGCCGTCGAGCATGTAGTTCTGCCGATGGTAGATCTTCCAGCTGCCGTCGTCCTGACGGGCAAGCTGGATGCGCGATGCGCTCAGGCGGCCGATGAAGAAGCCGTCGTCGCCGTGCATCGCCACCATCGTGTGGCAGGTCGCGACAGCCTCGTCGCCCTCGATCACCACATGCGGCAGCGTCGAGATATGCGCGCAGCCGGCACCGACATAGGCCAGGTGGCCCGGGTCCTTGGTGATCGCGACGATCGTGTCGCGACCGTCCATGCTGCCGATATCGCCGACGGCATAGACGCCATCCTTGGTATAGCAGGAGCCGACGGCATCGCCGTTCAGGCCGTCCACGGCGTAACCGTAGCCGCAGATCACCTGATAGATCGCGGTCTGGTCCTCGAGCTTGCGCAGGCGCGCCTCGATGGCGGAAAGTGCAGTATCAGTCATGTGAACGCTCCCTGCGGCCTCAGCCGATCATGATCGAACCGGCGTCGCAATTGATCGACTGGCCGGTGATGGTGCGGCTTTCGTCGCTGGCGAGGAACAGGGCGAGATTGCCGATGTCCTCGGGCTGCGAGATCGTCTGCAGCGGCACGTCGGACAGGGCCTTCTTCTTCCATTCCTCGAAGGTGATGCCCTGTTCGCCGGCCATGCGGATGCCCCAGTTCTTCCACAGGTCGGTTTCGATGCCGCCGGGAACGAGGCAGTTGCAGCGCACGCCGTACGGCCCGGCTTCGGTCGCGATCACCTTGGTCAGCGCGCGCAGGCCGGCCTTGGAGGCCACATAGTGCGACTTGCGTGGCATGCCGGTCCAGCCGGCGGTGGACGAGAAGTTGACGATCGAGCCGGTCTTGCGCTCCAGCATCGACTTCTGCAGCACTTCGCGCGCGGCCAGCATCGGGCCGGTGATCGCGACGGCGAACACGGAATTCCAGTTCTCCAGCGTCTGGTCCCAGACGTGCAGATCCTTGCCGGGGATGATCGCGTTGTTGAGCAGGATGTCGATCTGGCCGAACGCATCGAGCGCACGGTCGGCCATCGCGGCGATGTCCTCCTCGCTCGTGATGTCCACGCGCATGCCGATCGCGCCTTCGCCGATCTGGCGCGCCACTTCCTGCACTTCGGCCTCGCGTCGCGCGACGAGGAGCACGCGTGCGCCCGCCTCGACGAACTGCTTGCCCATAACCGCGCCGGTGCCGGTGCTCGCCCCGGTGATGATGGCAACCTTGCCAGCCAGTCTGCCCGTCGTCATCCCGTCTCCTGTCTGCCGGGCCTCTTGGCCCACGCAATTGATCGAACAACCCGCCGGGGGCTGCGCTAACGGGTGTTAGCTTAGGGTATGCGTCCGTGCAAGAACGGATGTCCGGTCCATGCCGGTCAGACCCGGAAAATCCGGTCCAGCATGTCCAGCACGAACTGCTCGACCCCGGCCGTGGCGTTGCCGGCGCGGTGCGGCGCGGTATGCGCCAGCGCGATCCGGCCGTGCGCCATCGCCAGCGTGAGCAGCGTGGCATCGACCACGTCGACGGTCGGCAGGACATGCCCTTCCGCCGCGAACCGCTCGATCGAGTCGGACACGTTGCGATAGGCCGGCTGGATCAGTCCGGGCAGGTCGCGCAGCGCCTCCGTCTCCAGCGGCTGCAACGCGAACAGCAGCTGGTAGCGCGACGGCCGCTCCATCGCGTAGCGGACATAGGCGGCCATCTGCACCTTCAGCGTCGCCAGCGCGCCCGCCGTGCACTGCGCCGCCGCCTCGGACATCTCGCCGCCCAGTTGCGCCCAGCAGTCGCGCACGATCTCGGCCATCAGCGCCCTGGCGTCCTTGAAATGCGAATAGACCGAGGGCGCCGCCACCCCGACCTCGCGCGCGATCATGCGCAGGCTCAGTTCGCTCGCCGGCGCGGTATCGAGGATCCGCATGGCGGCGGCGATGATCTCGTCGCGCAGGCGCCCCCCCTCGCCGCGCCGGTTGCGCTGCCTCGGCGGCGCGGCCGGCCTCGGCGAAATCATGTCGGTCATCGGTCTCTCGTTCTTTCTTATCGCGCGATGGCCTAGCCGAGCACGCCATCGCGGTCGATGCCGTAACAATGCACGAGGTCCGGCGCATTTGACATGCCCGGACGGCTCGGCGATCCTGCGACGGATGCGGTGCGGCGCCCGACGCCCCCCTGGAGAGGACATGACCTGATGAACGGCTCGCTCGTCGTGGACGATGCACGCTACGACCGCCTGTTCGACGTCGCCAGCGAGGCGCGGGCGATGGGCAACAGCGTGCCGTTCGACCTGGCCGAGGCACTGAACGGGCTGCGGACACGGGGGCCGGTGCTGGCGGGCGGCGTGCGCGACCTGCTCGGGCTGGACGTGCGCTCCCCCTACGAGCACCCGCTGCCCACCTTCACTGCGCTGTCCTTCGCCGCGTGCGACCGTGCCTTCCGCGAGAACGAGCGGTTCACCTCCTACGCCTACAACGACATGGCGGGGATGCGGCAGATGGGTTCGATCCTGCTCAACAAGATCGGCGACGAGCACCGCCGGCTGCGCGCGGCCACGCAGTCGATGTTCCTGAAGCCCGCGAGCATGAACTGGTGGCGGCCGAACTGGATCGACGAGACGGTCGAGGGGCTGCTGGACCGGATCGGGCACCTCGACCGCACCGACCTGAACATGACGCTGTGCGCGCGGCTGCCGCTGCACGTGGTGTCGCGCGGGGTGGGCCTGCGCGGCGAGGATGCGCTCACCTTTCGCGATCACCTGCTGAAATCGATGGGTAGCCACGGCGCCTCGCCCGAGGAGAAACGACACTCGGCGGCGGAGACCGGGCGGATGCTGCGCGAACTGGTGGCGGCACGGCGCGCGACCCCCGGCGAGGATGTCGTCTCCGGGTTGCTCGCCGCCGATTTCCGCACCGCCGACGGCACCGTGCGCAAGCTGGACGACGACGAGGTGCTCGGCTTTTCCCGCCACCTGCTGCTGGCGGGCGGCGGCACGAGCTGGCGGCAGCTCGGCATCGCCATCCATGCGCTGCTGGCGGAGCGCCGCTTCTGGGAAGCCTGCCTCGCCGATCGCGCGCTGGTGGCCGATGCGATCGAGGAATCGATGCGCTGGAACGCGACCGGGCCGGTATTCCCCCGGCTGGTGCTGGAGGATACCGAGCTGGAGGGCGTGGCGATCCCGGCCAATTCGCGCGTCGACGTGTGCCTGGGGGCGGCCAACCGTGATCCCGCCCGCTGGGACGATCCCGACCGGTTCGACATCTTCCGCAGGAAGCGCGCGCATCTCGGTTTCGGCCTCGGCCCGCACCTGTGCCTGGGCCAGCATGTCGCGCGGCAGATGATGAGCGTCGCGATCAACGGCCTGCTCGATCGCTTCCCCGCGATGCGGCTCGATCCGGATGCACCGCCGCAGCAACTGACCGGCGGGCTGGAACAGCGCGGCATGTCCGCCATCCCGGTCGTGCTGCGCTGATGGGCGACGCGGCCGACGAACCGCCGGTGCTGCTCGCCGTGGCGCAGGGCGTCGCGACGATCACGCTGAACCGGCCGGCGCACGGCAATGGCTGGACGGCGGCGCTGTCGCGCGCCTACGCTGCCGCGCTGGAAGGCGCGACACGCGATCCGGCCGTGCGCGCGGTCGTGCTGACGGGCGCGGGCCGCGCCTTTTCGGTGGGCGGCGATGCCGGCGGGCTGGGCGCGGTCGCCGAGCAGGGCGCGGCGGCACCGCTGGCGGCCACCCCCTACTGGTTGCCGCTGGCAAGCCCCAAGCCGGTGATCGCGGCGGTGAACGGCGCCTGCTTCGGCATCGGGATGCAACAGGCGCTGTGCTGCGACATCCGCATTGCTTCGGACGACGCGAAATTCTCGACCGCCTATGCCCGGCGCGGCCTCGTCGCCGAATATGGCATGAGCTGGCTGCTGCCCCGTCTCGTCGGCACGGGGAACGCGATGGACCTGCTGCTGTCCGCACGGCTGGTGCGGGCCGAGGAGGCCGGGCGGATCGGGCTGGTCAACCGCGTCGTCCCCGCCGCGGACCTGCTGGCCGAGGCGACCGATTATGCGCGGCAACTTGCCACGCAGTGTTCGCCGGGGGCGATGGCGGCGATCAAGCGCCAGTGCCTGCGCGACCTGACGACCGATTTCCCCACCAGCTACGCGACCGCCGAGGCGCTGTTGCAGGATGCCTTTGCCGGCGATGATTTCCGCGAGGGCATGCGCAGCTGGCAGGCGCAGCGCCCGCCCGCCTTCCCGCCGCTGCCCGCCGGGCACGGCATGATCCCGCCGTGGGATGATGACGCCTTCATGACCGGAGAACAGCCATGAGCCTGACAGGCGGATGCTATTGCGGTGCCGTGCGCTATCGCGCGGAAGGCGCGCCCACACTGCGCGCGCAGTGCCACTGTCGCGAATGCCAGTATATCACCGGCGGCGGGCCGAACTACTTCATGATGATGCCGCTCGACGGCTTCGGTTACACGCAGGGCGCGCCGCGCCGCTTCACCCGCGCCGACCTGCCCGATCCCGTCACCCGCGAGTTCTGCGACGCATGCGGCACCCACCTCGTCACCCGCAAGCCCGGCCTGCCGTTCGTGGTGCTCAAGATCGGCACGCTGGACGAGCCGGCCCGGTTCGAGGGGCCGCAGGTGGCGATCTTCCTCGTCGACGGCCAGCCGTTCCACCAGGTGCCGGAGGGTGTTCCCGCCTTCGAGCGCATGCCGCCGCGCTGATCGCGTGGAGCGCGCAGAGCGCCGGGCCGGTCGATCGACCAACCCGGGCGCCGCGCGATCTCAGCGGCCGGGGATCATCATCAACGGCCCGCCGACCTCCACCGCGCGCCGGAAGCCGGGATGATCCTGCAGCCGTTCCCAGTAGGCCGCCAGTGCCGGGCGAGGCGCAAGGAAACCGCCCGCCTCCGCCATCGCCATGCAATAGGACATCTGCATGTCGGCCAGCGTCAGGTCGTCGCCCATGAGGAACCGCCCCTCGCCAACGCCCGCGGCGATATAATCGAGCGCCTTGTCCAGTTCCGGCCCGGCGAACCGTTGCAGCGCATCGGGCAGGCCGCCGCCCATCCGGCCCATCAGGTTGAACATCAGCGGCATCATCAGCGAGCTTTCGGCATAATCCAGCCACTCGTCATGCAGGGCCGCCGCCGTCGTGCCGGGCGCCGGCATGAAACGGCCCTCGCCGTAGCGGGTCGCGATATAGCGCAGGATCGTGGCGGATTCGGTGAGCACCAGATCGCCGTCGACGATCGTCGGCGCCTTGCCCAGCGGGTGCACCGCCTTCAGTTCGGGCGGCGCCCGGCGCTGCTCGTTGCGCTGGTGCGTGACCAGCTCATAATCGATGCCCAATGCTTCGAGCAGCCAGATGATGCGGGACGAACGCGAGGTTTCGAGGTGGTGCAGGGTCAGCATGAACGTTCCTTGGGGCTGCCAGCGATCGGCGATCGCCGGGCTGTTCGGGGAAGGGGGGCGGCGCGTACCGCCCCCACGAGGTCGTCAGCCCCTGCCGGGATAGACCGAGAGATCGCCGCCATAGGCGATGCCGCCCGGCCAGAACTCGGTGCCGCTGATCTTGCGGAAATAATGCACCGTCCGCGCGAGCGACCCCGCGCTCGACCGTGGCTCCATCGCGATCCCGCTGGGCGAGTGGCCAAGCGCGCGGGCGGCGAAATCCTGCACGGTGAAGGCCAGATCGTCGGTCTGCTGCGCGGTCATCACCAGCTGGTCGCCCGGGCAGTAGCGCTTCGGCTCGATCTGGACGTCGGAAAGCTCGCCGCGCACCATCGCGACATGGCCGGGCACGTTGGCCACCTCGACGCTGTGCACGTCGTCGTACCACGTCATATATTCCTTGTAGCGACCGATCGTGTAGTTGGCGAGGATCACGCTGATGCCCGAGAGCGGCTTGTCGCGCTGCCAGTTGGGGCTGCCCTTCCAGTCGCTGTAGAGGCGGTAGGTATAGAGCCGCTCCGTCTCGTCCTCGATCAGGCCGGCGTCGCGCGCATCGGCGATCAGCGGGCCGAGTGCGGGCACGTCGATCTTGGGATCGGGCAGGTCGAACTCATAGACGCTCATGTAGCGCCACGGCTGCGGCGCGTCGGGGCCGCTGATCTGCTCGGGCGTCACCTCGAAGCGATCGGCCATGCGGAGGCCGCGCAGGCCGGCGAGGGCGGCGCGGTGCGGTCCGTCGAACCACGCGGCATAAGCGTCGGCCTTGCCATCGGGCACGTTGTGCAGGTGGATCGTGGTGTACAGCGCCATATTTTCTCTCCTGTCCGTCTATGCGATCGTTCACGGCATATTGAAGCCGGGCCGCCGTCAGTGCAACGCCCGTTAGGATAAGAGCTGCGACGAGGCGGGCGCAGGGACGAGCAAAGGGGACGGCATGCAGCGAATCGAGTTCCGGGGGGCGGGCGTGACGATCGTCGGCGATGCGGACGGCCCGGCCGGGGGCGTGCCCCTGATCTTCCTCCACGGCGGCGGTCAGACCCGCCAGAGCTGGGGCCGCGCCATCGCGGAGGCCGCGCGCCGGGGCTATCACGCCATCACGATCGATCTGCGCGGGCATGGCGAGAGCGGCTGGTCGCCGGACGGCCGCTACGGCATCGACCGCTTCGCCGAGGATACGCGCTGCATCATCGAGACGCTGGGGCGGCCCCCGGTGCTGGTCGGCGCGTCGCTCGGCGGGTTCACCGCGCTGCTGGTCGCCGCCGAACCGCCGCCGGCGATCGCCGGGCTGGTGCTGGTCGATATCGCCCCGCGCATCGAGAGCGAGGGCACGGGCGAGATCGGCGCGTTCATGAAGAGCGCGCCCAATGGCTTCGCCTCGCTGGACGAGGCGGCGGACGCCGTGTCCGCCTATCTGCCGCATCGCAAGCGGCCGAAGGATACCTCGGGCCTGATGCGCAACCTGCGCCTGCGCGACGACGGCCGGCTGCACTGGCACTGGGACCCGGCCTTCATCCGCCCGCAGCCAGACGAGCCGCCCCGCGACCCCGCCCGCTTCGAGGCGGCAGCACGCAACATCCACGTGCCCACCCTGCTGCTGCGTGGCGGGAAAAGCCGCGTGGTGAGCGAGGCCGGCGCGCGCGCCTTTCTCGATCTGGTGCCCGGGGCCGAGTGGGTGGACGTGGCCGGCGCCGACCATATGGTCGCGGGCGACGCCAACGACAGCTTCAACACCGCCGTGTTCGATTTCCTCGCGCGCCATGCGCCCGCCGACCCGGCCGGCACCGGCGAACCGGGGTCCTGACCCCGGCCGCCGGCGCCGCGCAGTGGCTCAGGCCGCCGCGCGGTCGTCCTGCCTGAAGCGATAGCGGATCGGCAGGTTCTTCACGCCGCCGACGAAGGTGGCCTCCACGTAACGCGGCTCGCCGGCCTGCTCGACATGATCGATCCGGGCGAGGAACTCGCGCAGGAACGAGGTCAGCTCCATCCGCGCCAGATGCTGGCCCAGGCACAGGTGCGGGCCGGTGCCGAAGGCGAGATGGCGGTTGGGTTTGCGATCGATGCGGAAGGCGAACGGATCGTCGAACACCGCCTCGTCGCGATTGGCCGACGGATAGGAGAGCAGGAAGAAATCCCCCGCCTTCACCGCCTTGCCGGCCACCTCGCAATCCTCCGCTGCCGTACGGCAGAAGTGACGCACCGGCGAGGACCAGCGGATCATCTCGTCCACCGCGCTGCCCACCAGCGTCGGATCGGCACGCAGCTTCGCCATCTGGTCGGGGTTCTGGAGCAGCGCGAGCAGCCCGCCGGCCAGGCTGTAGCTGGTCGTATCGTGCCCCGCCGTGGCGAGGATCAGGAAATAGCCGAACACGTCGCGATCGGCCAGATGCGCGCCGTCGATGCTGGCGTTGGCGATCACGCTGGCGATGTCGTCGCGCGGGTTGGCGCGGCGATCGGCGATGATCGGCTTGAAGTAGTCGAACATCCGCATCATCGGCGTCATGCCGCCGGCCGGGTCGCCGGACTGGAACTCGGGATCCTGGCTGGTCAGCGTCTGCTGCGTCAGCGGCAGCATCAGCGCCTCGTCCTCGGGCGGCACGCCGAGGATCGTCATGATGACGCGCAGCGGATACCACATCGCGATATCGGCCGAGAAATCGCACGCCCCGCCCCGCGCCGCCATCCGGTCGACGAACTCGGTGGCCAGCCCCTCGATGTCGCCGCGGATCACGTTCAGCGCCTTGGACAGGAAGTGCGACTGGCTGATCGACCGGTAGACGCGGTGCTCGCTGCCATCCATGGCGACGAGGTTGCGCATCATGTCCTGATAGCCCTTCCCGCCGGTCGCCGCGCGGGTGCGCTGTTCGTAGGCCAGCGGCAGCATGGCCTGGCGCGGCGCGTTGACGAAGCGCTTGGCGTCCAGTTCGATCGCGGTGATGTCGGCGTGGCGGGTGACGAGCCAAAACGGCGCGGTGGTGCCCGAATCGACGCGCGGCATCGGATCGGTCCGTCGCAGCCGGGCAAGCATTCCGTGCAGCGCGGCATCGTCGGTAAAGGTCCGCGCGTCCGTGATCGCGGCGGCGGGCAGATCGTTTTCCTGCATCGTCATTCTCCGGTTTGGCCGCGTCGCGCGCCTAGCGCCCCGACCAGGTCGGCGCGCGCTTCTCGACGAAGGCGCGCGGGCCTTCCTTGAAATCCTCGGTTCCGCGCAGTGCGGCGAAGCGTTCGGCCACGATCGTGCGCCCCGCCCCGTCGGGCTGCGCCGCACTCGCGCGTGCCGCCTGTAGCGAATATTGCACGGCCAGCGGCGCGTTGGCGGCGATCGCCTCGGCGAGCAGCCGCGCCGTCGCCACGGTTTCGCCCGGTGGCGTCACCCGGTTGACCATGCCCCAACGCAACGCCCCGGCGGCGTCCAGCGGCTCACCGGTGGCGATCAGTTCGTTGGCGATGTTGCGCGGCAGGACCGCCCCGATCCGGTGCACCCCGCCCGCCGCCGCGAGCAGCCCGCGCTTCACCTCGGGCAAGCCGAAGCGTGCCGCCTCCGACGCGACGATCATCTCGCAGGCGAGCGCGAGTTCGCAACCGCCGCCCAGCGCCATGCCCTCCACCGCCGCGATCCACGGCTTCCACCGCTGGGCATAGACGAAGCCGGCGAAGCCGCCCGCCGAGGTCTCGATGCCCTTGCCCGTGCCCGATGCGATCGCGCCGAGATCGGCGCCGGCGCAGAACACCCGGTCGTCGCTGGAGGTGAGGATGACGGCGCGGATATCGGTATCCGCCTCGGTGCTGCGGACGATCGCCTCCAGCGCGGTCGCCATCGCGGGGTTGACCGCGTTGCGCTTCTCCGGCCGGTTCAGCGTGACCAGCCCGACATGCTGACCGATCTTCTCGTAGAGCACAGGCTCCGCGGCTGGACCTTCGTTCATCGCGCTTCTCTCCCAAGCCTGGCGGACCGTCGCTTGCCGCCCGTTCGATCGCCTATCCGTGATATCGCCACACCCGACAAGCACCGGGTGCCCGCCGGCGCATGACGTTGCCGGTCTCAGCCGGCGGGCCAGTAGCGCGCCTTGATGTCCTTCTTGTAGAGCTTGCCGGTTTCCGCCCGGGGCAGCGCGGGATCGAAATCGATGCTGCGCGGGCACTTCACGTCCGCAAGGTGCGCGCGGCACCATGCGATCAGCTCCTGCGCCAGCGCGTCACCGGCGCGGTTCCAGTCGGCGGGCTGGACCACCGCCTTCACCTCCTCGCCGAAATCGGCGTTGGGCACCCCGAACACCGCGACATCGACCACCGCCGGATGCGTGACGAGCAGGTTCTCCACCTCCTGCGGGTAGATGTTCACCCCGCCGGAGATAATCATGAAGTCCTTGCGGTCGGACAGATAGAGATAGCCGTCCTTGTCGAGCCGCCCGACATCACCCATCGTCGACCATTCGGGCCGCAGCGGATTGCGCGAGGCCGCCGTCTTCACCGGATCGTTGTGATAATCGAACGAACGCCCGCCGCCGAAATAGATCGTGCCGGTCTCGCCGACCGGCAGCTCGTTGCCCTCGTCGTCGCAGATATGGATCTGGCCGATGACGGCGCGGCCGACCGAGCCGGGCTTGCGCAGCCACTCCTCGCTGCTGATCGTGACATGGCCGTTGCCTTCCGACCCGGCATAGAATTCCTCGATCACCGGGCCGAGCCAGTCGATCATCGCGCGCTTGATGGGAATCGGACACGGTGCCGCGGCGTGGATAACCGTCTTCAGCGACGACAGGTCGTAGCGCCCGCGCACCGCCTCGGGCAGGCGCAGCAGGCGGATGAACATCGTCGGCACCACCTGCACCGCCGTGACCCGCCACCGCTCGATCGCGGCGAGGAACGCCTCCGGATCGAACTTGGGCATCAGCACCACCGTGCCGCCGAGGGCCTGCACCGCCGTGGTGAAGCCCAGCGGCGCGAGGTGATAGAGCGGCGCGGGCGAGAGATAGACGGTATCGCCGTCGATCCCGTAGAGCCGGCCGAACAATTGCGCGGCGGGATTGGGCTGGATCGGCGAGCCATCGACCGGCGCATAGCGGATGCCCTTGGGGCGGCCGGTGGTACCCGAGGAGTAGCCCATCCGCCCGCCGATCCGCTCGTCGCCGATCGGGGAGGACGGCTGGCCCGCGCAGAGATCCGCCCATTGCGGCAGCCCCTCGATCGCGCCGATGGCGACGATGTCGCGCAACGTCGGCATGGTCGCCCGGATCGCTTCAAGCCCGTGCGCCGTCTGCGCCAGGGCGGCGGCGATCAACACGACCTTCGTCTCGCTGTCGCGCACGATGTAGGCAATCTCGTCGGGCGTCAGGCGGGTGGAGACGGGGACCAGGATCAGCCCGGCCCGCTGCGCCGTCCAGTAGATATCGAGATACTCGGCGCGGTTGTCGCAGATCAGCGCCACCGTGTCGCCGTTGGCCAGGCCGAGCGCGCGCAGGGCATGGGCCGCTCGATTGGCGCGCGCTTCCATTTCGGCGAAGGTGACAGTCTCGCCGCTGTCCGACAGGATCAGCGCCGCTTTGTCCGGGCTTTCCCCGGCCAGTATGCGTGGATGCATCGATTCCCTCTCCCGATGGCTCGCCCTCTGCCATTTAGACGAACGCAGCGGTTGGACAATGAAATGCTTTCGCGTCATTCGTATGCCGGATCAGGATCGGCGCGCAATAAGGCGGGCAAGGTCGTGACGGCGGAAACGCAGAACGGGAGAGAGAATGCCATGCCACGATTTCTGTTGATCGCCATCAACGGCCCGACGAGCGGCGAAGGCGACGAGGCCGCGTACAACGAATGGTACAACAAGGTTCACGCCGCCGACCTCATGTCGATCGACGGCGCGCTCTCCGTCCGGCGGTTCAAGATCGAGGCGCAGAACCGAATCGACAAACCCTATGTCAACGTGACCGAGGTCGAGGGCGAGAGCGCCGAGGCGGTAATGAAGGAGCTGGCGGAGAAAGCGTCCAAGTTCCCGTCCGTGATCGATCGCACCAGCTCGGTCTTCGTGCTTGGCCGGGAAATCACCAAGGACGCCTAGCGGACGGGCACGGCGCCGCCGCACCACATCAAAGACGAGGAGAATGGAATGAGCATTGCCGGCAAGGTCGCGATCGTAACGGGTGGGTCGCGCGGCATCGGCCGTGCCTATGCCGAGGCGCTGGCGGACGCGGGGGCGGCGGTCATGATCGCCGACCTGCTCGAGGCCGAGGGCGCCAAGGCGGTCGAGGCGATCCGGGCGAAGGGGCAGAAGGCCGCCTTCCGCAAGGTCGACGTCGCCAATCTGGAGGCGACCGAGGCGATGGCGCAGGCCACCGCCGACGAGTTCGGCGGGATCGACATCCTGGTGAACAACGCCGCGATGTTCGCCTCGCTGAAGGGCGGGCCCATGAGCGACATCTCGGTGGAGCGGTGGGATCGCACGATGGCGGTCAACATCCGCGGCCCGTGGCTGTGCACGCGCGCGGTGGTGCCGTTCATGCGCCAGCGCGGCGGCGGCGCGATCGTCAACCAGACGTCGATCTCGGCGTTCGGCATGGCCGGGATGCTCGATTACACCTCGTCCAAGGCGGCGGTGATCGGCATGACCAAGAGTGCGGCAAGCGAGCTGGGGCGCGACAACATCCGCGTCAACGCGATCGCGCCGGGCGGCACCGCGACCGAAGGCTTCTCGGAGATCATGGGCGGCAACCTCGATGCCGCCGAGCAGCGCGCCAAGGCCACCCAGCTCATCGCCGCGCAGATCCAGCCGGAGGACATGACCGGCACGCTGATGCTGCTGGTAAGCGACGGCGCCAGGTTCATCACCGGCCAGACCATCGTGGTGGACGGCGGCAAGTACTTCCTCGGCTGAAACCGGCCCGGTGGAAACAGGACGGGCGGGGCCATCGCGGCCCCGCCCGTCGCTTTCTTCCCCGTCGCGCTACCGTCAGGCCGGGCGGTCGAGCGCCTTGGCCATCATGGCCGCGATCTGCCGGCGCGCCACCTTGTTGCTCGGCAGCATCGGCACTTCCTCGCGCGTGATCGCCACATAGGCGCGCGGCACCTTGTAGCTGGACAGTCGCTTGCGCAGCGTGGCCTGCACCTGATCGAAATCGAGCACGGCGCCCTCGCGCGGCACCACGGCGGCAACGATGAACTGCCCCCGCTCCGCATCGGGCAGGCCGATGACGTAGGCGGAGTGGATGCCTTCCAGCTGCTGCATCTCCATCTCCACCTCGGCGGGCGACACGTTGGAGCCGGCGGCCTTAATCATGTCGCCGTCACGCCCGACGAAGTGGATGCGGTTGCCCTCGATCAGCCCCAGGTCGCCGGTACGGTAATAGCCGTCGGGCGTGAAGTAATCGGCGCGCTCCAACTTGTGCAGCCCCGGCGTCAGCGCGACGCCGCGGACCTGGATCTCGCCGGTGCCGCCATCGGCCACGGGCTGCCCCTCGGCATCGACCACCCGCACCTCATAGCCTTCCGCGATATGGTCGATCGGCGCGCACAGCGGATGGCCGGGCGCCCGCAGCACATCGCCATAGGAATAGGGACCGAACGTCTCGCTCATCCCCAGCCCCCAGAACGGGCGCGACTGCGCCATCGGCTCGAGGTCCTTCTCCGACAGCACGGTGCCCATCGCCGACAGGCTGTTGGTGGCGGTGCCCTCGGTGCAGAGCGACGTTCCGCCCACCGCCAGGGTCGGCAGCAGCAGCAGCCCGAGGCCACCGACCCAGAACAGCGGCAGGCTGATCGGGAACTGGGGGTAGCGCGTGCGCTCGGTGATGTCGGCGAGATAGGCGGTGCGGAACAGCACCGGGCCGTGAAGATGCCTGACGCCCTTGGGCAGCGCCATCGACCCCGAGGTGTAGATCTCGACGATCTGGTCGGTCGGATGGACCTCGGCCTCGACGGCCTGGAGCAACGTATCGCTCACGCTGGCGGCGGCATCGGTCAGCGCGCTCATCGGCTGGATGGTCGCGGGGAGCGCATCGCCCGACGAGACGATCCAGCGCAGGTACGGCGCGCGATCGATGCGCAGGTCGGGGCCGGTTGCCTCGCGAAGCTCGGGCAGTGCATCGCACAGGCGTGCGACGAAATCGTGGCCTAGCAGCGAGCGCTGGACGATCAGCCCCTGCACGTCGGACTGGCGCAGTACGCGGACCAGTTCGTCCGCCTTGATGAGCGTGCTGATCGGCACCGCCACGGCACCGATCCGCGCGATCGCCGCAAACACCCGCACGAAGGCGGGCCCGTTGCCGTGGATGAAGCCGATGCGGCTTCCCTTGCCGGCCCCGCGCGCGATCAGCCCGCGCGCCAGCTCGGCCGACTGGGACTCCAGCCCGGCAAAGCTCATCGCCTCGTCGGGCAGGGTCTGCCCCGCCAGCGTCACGGCCGGCGTATCGCCATAGGCCGCCGCGATGGCGCGAACGAACCGGGGGAATGTGCGCGCCGCCCGGGGATCACTCGCGTCTTGAACTTCGGTGGTCACTGTCGGTCTCCGGTCAATCGAATCGTACTTTCAGGTGGTTCACGCCCCGCGCGTGCAACCCGCCGATGATCTTGGGCCGCTCCACCCGGTCATCGAACCGGAGCTTGGGGAAGCGATCCAGCAGCGCGTTGATCGCCGCGTCCATCTCGGCCTCGGCGACGAACCGGCCGAGGCAGGTATGCGGGCCGGCGGCAAAGCCGATGTGCCGCTTCATCGGGCGGTGCAGGTCGTAGCGGTCGGGATCCTCCCACCGCTGGGGATCACGGTTGCCCGCGCCCAGGCACACGTCGATGATCGCGCCCTCAGGGATCTCCACCCCGCCCAGCACGCTGGCCTTCGTGGTCAGGCGGTGGAACATCGGATCGGTGCAGTTCCAGCGCACGCCTTCCTGGATCGCCGGCTCCATCAGCGTGCGGTCGGCGCGCAACGCCTCCAGCTGCTCCGGGTTGGAAAGCAGCGCGAAGATCGTGATGCCGAGCTGGCGGTAGGTGGTGCCGCCGCCCGCCAGCAGCAGCAGCCGCGAGAAGGAGATGATGTCGTCGTCGCTGAGGCGCGAGACCTTGCCCTCCGCATCGGTGAACGGCGCATCGATCAGCCGCGAGATCAGGTCGTCCTGCCGTTCCCGCCGCCGTTCCCCGATCGCGGCGAGCAGCACCGAGCGCACCTTGGCATGGTTCGCCGCATGGTCCGTGCCCTCGACCGCCATGCTGCCTACCAGCGCATCACGGAACTCTAGCGCCTCGTCGGAGGACAGGCCATAGGCGGCGGTGACGGTGTGCATCGGCAGGCGCGCGCACAGTTGCAGCGAAAGGTCCGCCGACCCCGCCCCGGCGATCTGGTCGAGCAGGGTGTCGACGAACGGTTCGATCCACTTCTCGCGCCACCAGCCCATCGCCTGCTGGCGCGTGAGCATCGGCTGGATCGAGGAGCGGTAGCGGGCATGCTCGTTGCCGATCATCGTCAGCACGGTATGGCCGATGCTCGTCATCACCGACGGCATTTCCTGATAGTGCAGCGACGAATAGGTCATGTTGTCCTGCAACGCCTTGCTGCCGGCGTCGAAGGTGAGCGTGGTGTAATGCGGCCGCTGCTTGTCGAAGAACGGGTTGGAGATGCCGGTCAGCGCCTCCTCCAGATCGCCCGGATAAACCCCGCCCTTTTCGCGCAGGGCGGCGAACAGCGGATAGGGATCGGCGATCAGCGCATGGCCGCCCGCAGTCGATTCGCGCTCGACGTTGAAGATTTCCTCGTAGCGGGGATCATCGCTCGTGAGCGCACCGTTCTCGCCTGACACCCCGTCCTCCGTTCCGCCGTTCCGGCAATGATCGTTGCCCGGGGCATTCCGCATCGCCGCCGCCTTGTCAAATCGCGAGGCGCCCGCCCGGGGCGGCGCGGGCGGTCGTTCAGGCCACGACCGGCGTCGGCGCGGGTACGCGATCGAGCACGAGCGCCAGGCTCGGCTGCCGGCCGAGCATCAGGATCGCGCCCACGCCGGCGACGAGCAGCGGCACGCAGGTCCACAGCAGGCCGTCATAGCTGCCGGTCGAATCGTAGATCAGGCTGCCGACGAACGGCCCCGAACCGACCGCCAGCGCGGTGCAGCCCTGCACCAGCCCGAGGAAGGCGGAATAGTTCCTCACCCCCAGATAGCGGGCGGTGAGGAAGGCGATGATGTCCACCTCCGCGCCGAGCGAGGCCCCCAGCACGATCGCGATCAGCAGCGCGTGGATGAAGCTGCCGTCGTAATGGAACAGGCCGAGCAGGGCGACGAGCGGGATGGCGAAGGCCACCGCCGCGACCGCCGTGCTGCTGAACCGGTCGAGCAGGAAGCCGGTGGTCAGCCGGCCCGCGATGGAGCAGAGCCCGACCGCGCTCACCGCCGCCGCCGCCGAGGCGCGGTCCAGCCCCTTGCCCGTGACGAACGGCACGAAATGGGCCATCAGCGCCAGCACCGAGAAGGCGAAGACCATTGAGGCGGCCAGCAGGTAGAGGAACGCCGGCGACACGACGGCCGTCCGCAGATCGGCCGCCGAAAGCGGCACGCGCTTCGGCGCCGCCGGCCCGTCCGTCATCGGATCGCGCGATTTTCGACGATCGAACAGCAGAAGCGCCAGCGGCAGCACGATCGCCACGGCGAAGAACGGGATGATGCCGAACGCCGGACGCCACCCGTAATTCTCGATGGTCGCCTCCACCACCAGCGGGGTGAGACTGGAACTGAGGCCCGTTCCGGCCAGCGCGACGGCCAGCGCCAGCCCGCGCGAGGCCTTGAACCGGCTGACGATCGCGGCCGTCCATACCGAGGCAGTGACGAGCGGGAAGGCGAGCGCGATCAGCAGCCAGTTGCCGTACCACTGCCATTCGCGGCCGCTCGTCAGCGTCAGCAGCGCCACGGCCGCACCGTAGAGCAGCAGCCCCGGGATCACCACGCGCCGCGGCCCGAGCCGGTCGGCCAGCCGGCCCGCGAAGAAGATGCCGATCGCCGCCGCGACGCTGAGGATGAACGGGCCGGTGGTGATGACCGTCCGGCTCCAGCCGAACTCCCGCTCCAGCGGGGCGAAGAACAGGCCTTGCGAGTAGAGATGCGCCGTCGAGAGCGATATCCCGAGCGACGCCACGAGCACGGTCGTCCAGTTCGATCGCCATTCCGCGACCGCAGTTTCGTCAGGCCCGTTCTGCACCTTCATCCTCCGCCTGTGCCATTACTGGACAGTCACATCCTTGTGATCCGCCGCCGCTGGTGATCCGCTGCGGCATCACCGCCGCCATTTCATGCGGCTTTCGTATGAACGCGCAAGCCGTGAGCGACAACGCGACATAATGCCACAGAGCGATTGCATTAATCGATCGATTGTTGCAAGGCCGATCCATGACGCCGGTGTACGGACGGACGGGGGATGAAACCCGCGCCGTGCCGATCGTCGACAGTCAGGACACCAGGGTTGCACGGCGGGCACAAGCACCGCGCCGGCGAAGACAGAATGAGGGGGAGGATCGATGATTTCGACCAACGGACGCCATTGCGTGGCGGGTTTGAAGTGCGGCGTCGCGCTGGCGGCAATGCTGGCCGCCGCAGCCCAGGCGCAGGTTTCGCCGGACGCCGCGCCCGCAGGCACCACCTCGACGGCGACCGCAGCGCCCGAGCCCGAGAACGCCAACGACATCATCGTCACCGCCCAGCGCCGCGCCGAGCGGCTTGAGAGCGTGCCGGTCGCGATCGTCGCGCTCAGCGGCGACACGCTCGCCAAGTCGGGCGTCCAGCGGCTCACCGATCTCGGCCAGGTGGCCACCGGCGTGCAGATCAACCGTGGCGGCTCGTTCACCCAGCCGGCCATCCGCGGCATCACCACGCTGACGCTCGGCTACGGCTTCGAGAACAACGTCGCGGTGTATGTCGACGGTTTCTATCAACCGGACATGGTCACCATCAACGGCGATCTCGCCAACCTTTCCAGCGTGCAGGTGCTGAAAGGCCCGCAGGGCGCGCTGTACGGCCGCAACGCCACCGCCGGCGCGATCGTGATGGAGACGCTCACGCCGTCCAAGGATCTCACCGCGAACGGCCAGGCCTCCTATGGCCGCTTCAACGACTATCGCCTGCAGGGCTACGTTTCCGGTCCGATCAACGAGAAGATCTCGGTCGGGGTGGCGGCCTATTACCGCAGCAGCGACGGCTACATCACGGACATCGGCGCCGATCCGGTTTCCAAGTCCGACGATACCGATGCCGCGCCGCTGAAGAATTTCTCCCTGCGCGGCAAGATCCTGCTCGAACCGACCGACAACCTCAAGGTCACCCTCGGCTACAACCACGGCTTCGTCGAGGATTCGCGCGGTGTCGTCTATACCGTCAACCGCTATCCTTCGGCGGCGATCCGCAACATCCCGGGCCGCGCGACGGAGCGCGACACGGCATCGTCCTCGATCCCGGCGAACGCCAAGGCCAAGGCCGATGAGTTCACCGGCAAGATCACGCTCGATACCGGCATCGGCACGCTCTCGTCCTATACCGGCTATGCGAAGCGCCACAGCAATTCGGTGTTCGATTTCGACGCCTCCCGGCCGGTCCTGACCCAGTCGTCCTCCACCGACATCGAGCAGCGCACATTCCAGCAGACGCTGGATTACTCGATCAACGCGATCAACAATCTCGATCTGATCGTCGGCGCCTTCTACTATAACGACAAGCTCACGGTGGGCGACGCCAAGGTCTATGCCGGTTCCATCGATGCCGCCGGCCTGATCCGTTTCCAGGACGACCTGCTGACGTCGAAGGCCTACGCCTTCTATCTCGATGCGACCTACCACCTCACCGATCGCCTGTTCCTGACCGGCGGCGTCCGCTACAGCCACGAGAAGCGTCGCATCGCCTACACCGAGTTTCGCGGCACATCGGTGAACGCGCCGGCAGCGGTGTTCCCGCCCGCCGACAAGTCCGCCACGTTCAGCTCGGCCACGCCGCGCGCCGTGCTGCGCTACGAGCTGGCCGACCGCACCAACGTCTATGCCTCCTTCTCCACCGGCTTCCGCTCGGGCGTGTTCAACCCCACCGCCGCCGCCTCGCCGGCGCTGGTGATCCCGATCAAGCCGGAAAAGCTGCGCGCCTACGAAGTCGGCTTCAAGACCGCCTCGTCGACGTTCCGCCTCGATACCGCGGCCTATTACTATGATTTCCGCAACCTGCAGGTCGGCGTCACCACCCAGATCCCCGGTCCGCCGATCCAGGTGGTCCAGCTCATCAGCAACGCCAAGAAGGCGGAGGTCTATGGTGCCGAGGCGCAGGCGACCTTCACCCCGGTGCGGGATCTCAACCTGCGCGCGGGTGTCTCCTACGTCCATGCCCGCTACAAGGACTTCAAGAACGCGACGGGCGTGGGCCTGAACACCACGACCCAGACGAACGTCACCGGGCAGGTGCAGGATTGGTCGGGCAAGCAGATGGCGCGCGCGCCGGGCTTCACCTCCAACGTCGGCGTGGACTACACGATCGATCTGGCCGGTGGCCGCCTCGCCGCTTCGGCCAACGGCAGCTACACCTCGTCGTTCGTCGTGGCCAATCCGTCGCTGTTCGGCCCCCTGGCCGGCGCCGCCCTGGCGAACAAGCAGCGCTACCGCCAGAAGGGCTATGCCCTGCTCAACGCGCAGCTCAACTGGACCGACCCGAGCGGCCATTACACGCTGGGCGTCTATGGCGACAACATCACCAACACGCGCTTCAACTTCGTCCTTTCGGGCGGCGCGTTCGGCGATTATTCGCAGGGCAACGAACCGGTGACCTACGGCGTGCGCGCCGGCTTCAAGTTCTGAGGCCGGCCGGCACGACCGGATGATATCCGGCCCGGCCGACGTCGCAGCCGCGGCGTCGGCCGGGTCGACTGCACATGAAGGCCCCGGCCCGGGACGAACGACCGGGCCTGCGAGACGCGGGCCCGGGAGAGAAGAATGACAGACGGCACCGGCGCAGGCACTCACCGGCTCGACCGGCTGCTCAATCCGCGGTCGATCGCGATCGTCGGTGCGTCCGAACGCAACCATTACTCCAATCTCGCCATGCGCGCGCTGCGCGGGCTGGGCTTCGACGGGCCGCTGCAACTGGTGAACCAGCGCGGCGCGCCCGCCTACGGGATGGAGAGCGTCACGAAATGCTCGGCGCTGGCCGAACCGGTAGATGCCGCCTACCTGTGCGTGCCCGTCGCCGGCCTGATCGATACGGTGCGCGACGCGATCGACGCCGGCATCCGCAACCTCGTGATCGTCACCTCGGGCTTCGCCGAACTCGGCGGCGAGGGCGCCGCGCGCGAGGCGGAGCTGAAGGCGATGTGCGCCGCCAGCGACACGCGCGTCATCGGGCCGAACTCGCTCGGCTATCGCAACAATCTCGGCCGGGTCGCGCTCGGCTCGATCCCGTTCGTCGAACAGCCAACCCGGCCGACCATCGCGCTGATCTCGGCAAGCGGCTCGGTCGCATCGTCGGTGATCAACTACGGCATCCGCCAGGGCACCGGCTTCACCCACGTGATCGCCACCGGCAACGAGATGAACGTCTCGACCGCCGACATCATCGATTACCTGATCGGCATCCCCGAGGTGCGCGCCATCGCCCTGTTCATCGAGCAGGTCCGCGATCCGGCCACGTTCGCCGCCGCCGCCGAACGCGCGCGGCTGGCCGGCAAGCCGATCGTGGCGCTGAAGATCGGCTCGGCGGAAACCACCGCCGCCGTGGCCGCCGCGCATACCGGCGCGGCCGTCGGCGACGACAAGGTGTTCGACGCCGTCTGCCACCGGCTGGCGATCGTGCGGGTGCGCACGATCGAGGCGCTCGTCGTCACCGCCGCCACGCTGGCGGCGACCGGCCCGATCGCGCGGCCGGGCGTCGGCCTCGTCTCGATTTCGGGCGGCATCTGCGAGATCGCCTCGGATTACGGCGAGGCTGCGGGCGTCTCGATCCCGCAGTTCGCCGAGCCGACGCGGGCCGCGCTCGCCGCCGTGCTCTCCGATCTGGGGCAGATGCACAATCCGCTCGACATGACGGGCGCGGCGGTGCGCGACGAGGACCTGTGGATCAAGGTGCCGCAGATCCTGGCGCGCGATCCCGCGATCGGGATCACCCTCATCAACTGGGACGTGCCGTCGGTGGCGGAGCCGAGCATGCCCAACACGCTCGCCCTGATCGGTCGCGCGCTTGCGGAGACGACCGCGCCGGCCCTGTTGATCGCCAACAGCGAGAATGCGGTCAACGAGCATGGCCGTGCCTATCTGGACCAGCATGGCCAGCTGTTCTCGCTGCCCGGCATCGGCAAGGGCATGGAGGCCGTCGGCAAGCTGGCCTGGTGGTCCGAGCGGGTCGGCCGCCCGCCCCTGCCCGCCGCCGCTCCGGCCGCGCCGGCGGGCGCCGCGCACCCGGTGGACGAACGCCAGACGCTCGACCATCTGGCGACGCACGGCGTGCCGGTGATCCCCACCCGAATCGTCCGCACGGCCGACGAAGCCGTCGCCGCCGCGCAGGCGATCGGCGAGCCTGTCGTGCTCAAGATCCTCTCGGCCGATATCGCGCACAAGAGCGAGGTCGGCGGCGTGGCGCTCAACCTTGCGGGCGATGCGGCGGTGGCGCAGGCCTTCGACACGATGATGGCCACGGTGCGCGAGCGGGCACCCGCCGCCGCGATCGAGGGCGTCATCGTCGCGCCGATGCGCTCGGGCGGTATCGAGCTGCTCGTCGGCATCGCGCGCGACCCGCAGTGGGGGCTGGTCTGCGCCGTCGGGCTCGGCGGCTTCTGGGTCGACGCGCTGGGCGACACCGCCCTGTGCCTGCTGCCCGCGGGCAGGGACGACATCGTCGCCGCCTTCCGCTCGCTGCGCGGCGTCAGGATGCTGGAAGGTTATCGCGGCGCGGCGCCGGTCGATCTCGACGCGGTGGCCGAGGTCGTCGTCCGCATCGGCGCGGCGGCGGCGGCGCTGGGAGACGACCTAGCCGCGCTGGAGGTGAACCCGTTGCTCGTCTCGGGCGATCGGATCGAGGCGCTCGATGCGCTGGCGGTGTGGTCGACGCAGTGACCGACGCTCCGGTAACCCGCGACCTCGCCCGGTGCGCCGCGATCGTCGGCGCGGCGGAATATCCCGCCCGCCGCTTTTCCGAGGTGCCGGCCGCAAATAGCCTGGAACAGGCGGCCGATCTGGCGTTGCTGGCGTTGGACGACGCGGGGCTGACGCTGGCCGATGTCGATGGCCTGTCGGTGCGCGGCATCTACGTGACCGATCAGTTCCTGCCCGCCACGCTGGCCGAATATCTCGGCGTGCGGATCGGCTACGGCGGCGCGCCCGATCTGGGCGGGGCGGCCGCCGCCGGCATGGTGTGGCGGGCCGCGGCGGCGATCGAGCGCGGGGTCGCCTCGGCGATCGTCTGCGTATATCCCGGCAACTATCCCCCCGCCCCGCCCCCCGGGGACCGGCAACAGCGGTCGTTCGGCGCCTCCAGCTACCTGCCGGGATCGCCGCAGGCCGAGTTCGAGATTCCCTACGGCCATCTCGGCCAGAACATTCCCTATGCGTTCATCGCGCAGCGTTACGCGCATGCCCACGGCTATGATCCGGAGGCGCTGGCCCGGCTGGTCGTCCACCAGCGCCGCAGCGCCAACGCCAATCCGCACGCGATCTTCCACGGCGAACCGCTGACCGAGGCCGACGTGCTGGCCAGCCGCATGATCGCCGATCCGCTGCGGATGCTGGAGATCGTGCGCCCGATCCGGGGCGGCACGGCGGTGGTCGTGGCGTCGCCCGAGGTGGCGCGGCGGACACGGCACCGGCCGGTGGCGATCAGCGGCTATGGCGAGGGCATCGCACACAAGTCGCCGCAGTTCGCGCGCGACATCCTCGATCCGCCGCTGCGCGAGGCGGCGGCGACCGCCTTCGCGATGGCCGGCCTCACCCCCGGCGACATGGCCGGCGCGCAGATCTACGACTGCTACACGATCGCGGTGCTGATGGCGCTGGAGGCGGCCGGCTTCTGCGCGCCCGGCGCGGGGTTCGGCTTCCTGCGCGGTCACGACATGAGCTTTGCCGGCGACTTCCCGCTGAACACCAACGGCGGCCAGCTCGGCTACGGGCAGGCCGGCGGCGCGGGCGGCATGACGCATGTGATCGAGGGGTATCGACAGGCGGCGGGGCGGGCCGGCGCGCGGCAGATCGCGGGCTGCGACACGATGTTCGTCAGCGGCAACGGAGGCATCATGAGCGAGCAGGTGGCGCTGGTGCTGCAGGGAGCGACGGCATGACCGGCGCGCCCCCGATCGTCACCGAGGTGTCGCGGCCCTGGTGGGAGGCACTGGCGCGCGGCGAGGTCTGCGTCCAGCAATGCACCGCCTGCGATCACTGGATCTTCTACCCCCGGCCGTTCTGCCCGCGCTGCGGCGCGCGCGATCCGGCATGGCGCACGGTGGACGGCGCGGCCACGCTCTACACCTGGTCGGTGGCACGGGTGCCCGTGGCGGCGGCGTTCGCGCATCTCGACGAGCCGATCCTGGCCGTGGCGGAACTGGCGATCGGCATCCGCGTGCCGACGAGCCTGTGCGACATCGCCCCGCAGGATGTCCGTATCGGCATGGCGCTGGCGCCGGTGTTCGACGGCGGCACCTATCCCGGCATCACGCTGCTGCGCTACCGCCCGGCCTGACAGGCAACGATCGCGGAAAGCGGGCATCCGCCCGCCCGTCCGTGCCGGGGCCTGTCGCCCGGCGACACGTTCTATCATGCGACGCCCGACCCCGGGCCATCCCAAGGAGCCAGCCCCATGTTGACCGTTCACCATCTCGGCATTTCGCAGTCCGATCGAATCGTCTGGCTCTGCGAGGAGCTGGAGGTGCCGTACACGCTGGTCCGCTACGATCGCGATCCGCAGACGCGCCTCGCGCCCGCCGACTATCGCGCGCTGCATCCGATCGGCACGGCGCCGATCATCACCGAGGGCGATCTGGTGCTCGGCGAATCCGCCGCCATCGTCGAGTATATCATCAACCGCCACGGCGGCGGGCGGCTGGCGGTGGCACCGGCGGATGCGGCCTACCCCGATTACCTGTTCTGGTTCCACTTCGCCAACGGCTCGTTCATGCCGTCCGCGATGATGGGCATGGTGGGCAGCCTCGTCTCCGGCGAGCACGCCGGCGCCGTGAAAAGCCTGAGCAGCCGGCTGGAGCGCGCCTGGGACATGGTGGAACAGCGGCTGGGCGAAGCGCCCTATCTCGCCGGCGACACCTTTACCGCCGCCGACATCATGACGGTGTTTCCGCTGACGACGATGCGCCTGTTCGTGGCACGTGATCTAGCGAACTACCCCGCGATCAGGGGCTATCTGCAACGGATCGGCGAGCGCCCGGCCTTCCAGCGCGCGATGGCCAAGGCCGATCCGGGCTTCAAGGTGCCGCTCGACTGAGCCACGGGTGACGCTGCCTGCCGGCGGTCGGCAGGACGAGATTTCACGACGGCGCGCCGACCCGATCGAGGGACGGCGCGCCGTCGGCGCATCCGGCGGGCATTCGCCGACCGCCGCCATCCACTTTAAATGCGGCGATGCAGCAAACGCACTTGAAAATAGCCAGCCCCTTTGTAATGAGCATGCTATGCTTTTCACGACCGGAGACTCGACCATGCGTTCCGCCGTTCTTTTCGCCCTTCTCGTTGCCACCGCCGCCCCGGCTCTCGCCGCCGATGTGGCCGCCGATGTTGCGGCCGCACCCGCGGCCCGCCGTGGCGCCATGCTGCGTGACGTGAACAACCTGCGTCTCGGCGCCGTGTCGCGCGTCAACAGCGACGGCTCGGCAGCGATCATCTTCGATTCGCGCATGGTCACGGTACCCGCCACCACGCTGAGCATGGTCGACGGCAAGCTGACGACCTCGCTGACGAAGAAGGAAATCAACTCGATGAAGTGACCGGGCGGCGGGCTTCTGCCCGCCCCCGTCCACGCCGTCGTGTCCGGCCGTGCCGGCGTGAACCTGGTTCACGCAGGCACGGCCGTTCGGCATTATGGGCCCGGCGATCCGCCCGGAGCGCGGTTCACAGCCGCGCTCATACCGCCTCGAAATGCCGGCACGTCGAACGCCCCGCTACAGCGTCTTTTCGAAGTCGTCCTCGTCGTCCGCCGCCTCCAGGGCGGGGCCGGCCTGTATGTTCTCGACGACCCGCTGGAGCAGCGCGCTGAACGTCGCGATCTCCTCGGGCGACAGGCCGCGCGTCATGAGCTGCTCCTCCTCCGCGCCCAGCGCGCCGAGCACCTCCATCAGCGGCACCGCCACCGACGTCAGGTAGACGCGGTTGGCCCGGCGATCGACCGGATCGGCGCGCCGCTCGACACAGCCCACCGCGACCAGCCGGTCGAGGATGCGCCCCGCCGTCACCGAGCTGATCTCCAGTTGCTGCGCCAGATGCTTCTGGGTCGCGCCCTCGGCCAGATGGATCGTCACGATCATGCGCCACTGCGCGCGCGTCAGCCCGATCGAGCGGGCGCGCGCATCGAACCGTGTCCGCAGCATGCGCGCGATCCATGTCAGTCTCATGCCGATGGTGCGCGTCGCGGCCATCCATTCGCCTCCCTGCGACACCCCGGTGTAGCCGCGCGCCCTCGCGATTGCCACCGGATGAGGGAAACCCCGGGTAGTCGCGCCGCCCACCAGCACGCGGGTGATCGCGCGATCCCGTCGGGGTTCAGCGCATCGCGTGCGTCAGCGCCTGCTCGGCCAGCGGGCGCATCAGCGCATAGCCGCTGCGATTGGGATGCAGCCCGTCGTTGGCGAGCGACGGGGCGATCGCCCCACCGGCAATGGCCAACGCCGGATGATAATCCAGATAGATCGCGCCGGCCTGCGCGGCGAGCGCGCGCAGCCGGACGTTCAGGGCGGCGATGCGTTTCGCCGGCCGATCCTTGGTATCCACCGGCGTGATGCCCGCAAGCACCACCTTGATGCCGTTCGCCTTGGCGATGTCGATCATCGCGCGGATGTTGTCGACGATCACCTCGTCCGGCACCGGGCCGGTATTGCCCGCGACGTCGTTGGTCCCGGCGAGGATGTGAACCACCCGCGGGCGCAGCGCGACCACGTCCGGATAGACGCGCAACAGGATCTGCGATGTCGTCTGCCCGCTGATGCCGCGATCGAGCCGGGTGGGCCCGAAGAAATCCGGCTGTGCGAACGCCCAGTATTCAGTGATCGAATCACCGAGGAAGATGGCGTCGGGCTGGACACCGCCGGCCAGCACCGCCGCATTCTCGGCCCGGTAGCGACACAGGTCGGGCCAGTCGCGCGCCCGGCGCGCGGCGGCGTTCTTCTGCACCGCCATCGCCTTCGCCAGCAGCGCCGGCGGCAGCGACGCGAGGCTGAACGCCTTGTCCGGCTGAACGAACTGCTCGATCACGGGCGCGAGGCCTGCCTCCCTGAGCGTGACGGCGCCGACACACGGATCGCCGGGTGCGGGCGTTGCGGGCGATGCGGCGGCGGGCGCCGTCGAAGCGGGTGACGTGACGACGGGCGCGGCCGCCATGGTCGATCCCGCCGGCATGGCGGCAAGAAGAAAGCCGATCCACCACATCCCCGACACCCCGTTTCCTCCCCGCCCGTCTCGCAACCGACCGCATGGGGCGATGCTATTGCATCGTCGGCCGATGTAAAGGACGGCCCGTAGTCGCCGTCCCCCCGCGCGCCACGGTCGCCCGGCCCGCGACAGGTGGCATCGGTCGCACCATGCTCCCCACAGATTGCATTGTCCGGGTGATTGTAGCAGGGCTGCGTCGCGCTGGCGCAAGTGTCGGACACGGGTTCGCTTCTGGCGATACCCGGCGGACGATGCGGGCCGGCCGACGCAGCCACGCCGGCCTTGAGCGACGCGGCACGATGGAACGGGAGCAGGGTGTGGTCGCGGATCTGGCGGAGCTTGGCGTGGCGGATGGCGATGCGGTGATCGCCGCCCTGTCGCGTGCGCCGCTGGCGGACGTGGTGACAGCGGCCGAGGCGATGACGCTGGCCGGGCACGGCGCGCTCGTGACGTACTCACGCAAGGTTTTCATCCCGCTGACCCGGCTGTGCCGCGACGTGTGTCATTACTGCACCTTCGCCACCACCCCGCGCGAGGCGGGCCACCTCTTCCTCGATCGCGACGAGGTGCTGGCAATCGCGCGCGCCGGCGTGGCCGCCGGGTGCCGCGAGGCGCTGTTCACGCTGGGCGACCGGCCGGAGGACCGCTATCCGGCGGCACGCGCCGCGCTCGATGCGATGGGCCATGCCTCCACGCTCGACTATCTGGGCGAGATGGCGGCGCTGGTGCTCGCCGAGACCGGGCTGCTGCCGCACCTGAACCCCGGCCTGATGAGCGAGGATGACCTCCTGCGCCTGCGCCCGCATGCCGCCTCGATGGGGGTGATGCTGGAGACGACCGCCGATCGCCTGTCCGAGCGCGGCGGCCCGCACCACGGCTCGCCGGACAAGGTGCCGGCGTTGCGGCTCGAGACGCTGGAGGCGGCGGGGCGCGCGCGGGTGCCGTTTACCACCGGGCTGCTGATCGGCATCGGCGAAACCAGGCTCGAGCGGATCGAGGCGCTGCTCGCGATCCGCGACAGCCACGCGCGCCACGGCCATATCCAGGAAGTGATCGTCCAGAACTTCCGCGCCAAGGCCGGCACGCGGATGGCCGACACGCCCGACCTGCCGCTCGACGAGCATCTCTGGACGATCGCCGCCGCCCGTCTCGTGCTGGGGCCGGACATGACGATCCAGGCGCCGCCCAACCTGCACGCGCCCGACGAGCTGGCCGCCGTGCTGCGCGCCGGGGTGAACGACTGGGGCGGCGTCTCTCCGGTGACGCCCGATCATGTGAACCCGGAGGCGCCGTGGCCGCATATCGCCGCGCTGGAGGCCGCCACCGCCGCCGCCGGCCGCACCCTGCGCGAGCGGCTGGCGATCGGCCCGCGTTTCGCGATGGAGCCGGACCGCTGGCTGGACAAGTCGCTCGCCCCCGTCGTCCGCCGTGCGGTGGATGCGCGCGGGCTGCCGGTAACGGACGGCTGGCACCCCGGCACCGACCGGGCGATGCCGGTGGTGCTGGCGGACGGCGAAAGCGCCGATGCCCCGCGCATCGAGGCGATCATCGCCCGCGCGGCGGCGGGCGAGCGGCTGGACGAAGCCGACATCGCTCGACTGTTCGCCGCCGACGGCCCGGAGGTGACGATGATCGCCATCGCCGCCGACGATCTGCGCCGGCAGGTGGCGGGCGAGGCGGTGACGCATGTCGTCAACCGCAACATCAACTATACGAACATCTGCCTCTACAAATGCGGCTTCTGTGCCTTCTCCAAGGGCAGCACCAGGGCGATGCGCGGCCCGGCCTACCGGCTCGATCTGGCCGAGGTCGGCAGGCGTGCCGCCGAGGCGTGGGACAGGGGCGCCACCGAGGTGTGCCTGCAGGGCGGCATCCACCCCGATTATGACGGCGACACCTATCTGTCGGTGTTGCAGGCGGTGCGCGCGGCGTCGCCCGGCATCCACATTCACGCCTTCTCGCCGCTGGAGGTGACGCACGGCGCGCAGACGCTGGGCCTGCCGCTGGAGGATTATCTCGGCCGGCTGAAGGCGGCGGGGCTGTCCACGCTGCCCGGCACGGCGGCCGAGATCCTCGACGACGAGATCCGTGCGGTGATCTGCCCGGACAAGATCGACACCGCCGGCTGGCTGGAGGTGATGCGGACCGCCCACCATGTCGGCCTGCGCACCACCGCCACGATCATGTTCGGCCATGTCGACGGCTACCGCCACTGGGCGCGCCATCTGCTCCGCGTGCGCGATCTGCAGGAAGAAACCGGCGGCTTCACCGAATTCGTGCCGCTGCCGTTCGTCCACATGGAGGCGCCGATCTGGCGCAAGGGGCTGTCCCGTTCCGGCCCGTCGGCGCGCGAGACGTTGCTGATGCACGCCATCGCGCGGCTGGTGCTGCACCCGCTGATCCCGAACATCCAGGTGAGCTGGGTGAAGCTGGGCGAGGCCGGCGTCGTCGCCGCGCTGGATGCCGGGGTCAACGATCTGGGCGGCACGCTGATGGACGAATCCATCACCCGCGCCGCCGGCGGGGTCAACGGCCAACTGTGCGATCCCGCGCGCATGGTCGCGCTGGCCGCTGCCGCCGGGCGGCCGGCCCGCCAGCGCACCACCCTCTACGGCCGGGTCGACCCGGCCGCCGTCGTTACCGGAGAAACAGATGACTGCCTCGCCTGACACCGCCAAGACCATCGCCATCATCGGCGGCACCGGCAATCTGGGGGCGGCCATCGCGCGCCGCCTGGCCAAGGCCGGCCGCACCGTCATCATCGGCTCGCGCTCGGCCGAAACCGCGCAGGCCAAGGCGACCGAACTGGGCTTTGGCCTCACCGGCATGGCCAACGCCGATGCCGCCGCCGCCGGCGACCTGCTGATCGTGACGGTGCCGTTCGCCGCGCAGGAAGCGACGCTGGCCGAGATCGCGCCGCACGCGCAGGGCAAGATCGTGTGCGACACGACCGTGCCGCTGGTGCCGCCCAAGGTGATGCGCGTGCAACTGCCGGCCGAAGGCAGCGCCGCCGTGCGCGCGCAGGGGCTGCTGGGCGAGGGCGTGACGGTCGTCTCGGGCTTTCACAACGTGGCCGCGCACAAGCTCATCACCGATGCCGACATCGGCTGCGACGTGCTGGTGTTCGGCGACGACAAGGCCGCGCGCGGCGCGATCGTCGAGCTGGCGGATGCCGCCGGCCTGCGCGGGCTCCACGGCGGTGCCCTCGTCAACTCGGCCGCCGCCGAGGCGCTGACCTCGATCCTCATCTTCCTCAACAAGACGTACAAGGTGGACGGCGCCGGCATCCGCATCACCGGCGAACTGATCGCTCCGGAAGCCTGAGCGCACGACGGCCGGACGGCACGGCGCGCAGGCCCGGCCTGCCGCCGGCACCGGCAAGGGAGTGGCCCGCATCGCCGCGCGGGCCACTCCGCCCGGCGATGCCTGGGCGGTTCAGGCGACCGGGGGCAGCAGCGGCGCGGCTGGATTGCGGCTGCCGCCAAAGCGGCTGTGGTGCGAATAGGGGTAGGAAGCAGGCGTGGCGCTGGCCTCGTCGAGCCGCCCGATTTCCGCATCCGTGAGCGACCAGCCTGCAGCAGCCAGATTGTCCCGCAGTTGCTCGTCGGTGCGCGCGCCGACAAGGATGGTGGCGACGCCGGCCTTGCGCGCGATCCAGTTGAGCGCGACCTGCCCGATGCTGGCCCCGGCCCGTGATCCGGCGATCTCTTCCAGCACGACGATGATCGCCCGGCCGCGATCGTCGTCATAGCTGGCGAGCAGCGCATCACTGAGGCGCGTCGCCTGCGGCCCGCGCTGCCCCTGATACTTGCCGGACAAATACCCCGAGGCGAGCGGCCCCCAGACGATCGCCCCCACCCCTTCGGCAATGCCCAGCGGCAGCAGCTCGTGTTCGGCCTCGCGCCGGATCAGCGAATACTGGATCTGCTGGCTGACATAGCGTTCCAGCCCGAGCCGCTCGGACGTGGCGAGCGCCTTCATCTTGGTCCAGCCGGCGTGGTTGGAGCTGCCGATGTAGCGCACCTTGCCCTGCCGGACGAGATCGTCCAGCGCGCGCAGCGTCTCGTCGGCCGGCGTGGCCAGATCCTGGTTATGGATCTGGTAGAGGTCGATATAGTCCGTCTTCAACCGGCGCAGACTGGCCTCGCACGCGCGGATCAGATGGTGACGGCTGGCGCCAAGATCGTTGACGCCTTCGCCCATCGCCCCGAACGCCTTGGTTGCGACGAGCGCCTGCGACCGCCGCGCACCGAGGACCGCGCCGAGCACCTCCTCGCTCGCGCCGTTCGAATACATGTCGGCGGTGTCGAACAGGTTGACCCCCGCATCGAGGCAGATGCCGATCTGCCGGTCCGCGTCCGATCCGACGGTCTGGCCGATGCCGGCGAACATCCCGGTGCCACCGAACGTCATCGTGCCGAAGCTGAATGCCGAAACCTTCAGGCCGCTGCGGCCCAGCGTGCGATATTCCATGTCAGATCTCCCCGGCCGGTGATGCCACGTCGTTCGTCAGCCTGCCGCGCTCTTCGCAGCGGCGTGCGCCTGCATCACCTGCTGCGCCTCGAGCGCGTTGTAGACGTCCTCCTCGTAACACCATTGCCCGTTGCCCGCGTAGCAGAGCATCGCCACGGCGTTGAACTGGTAGGGATCGCCACCGGCGGGGTCCGCCCGCCAGTTGGAGGCGTAGACGATGCACAGGTCGTTATCGATCACGTGCCATTCGTCGGTCATCCGCAGATCGGTCGGTTTGGCGCCCGTCACCGCCGTCACCCACGCGCGGATGCCCTCGCGCCCGCGCAGGATGCCGAAGGCGTGTTCGATATACACGGCGTCCTCGGTGAACAGGTCCGCCCAGGCGTTCCAGTCGCCGGTTTCCGCCGCCTCGCCGGCCAGCGCGAAATATCGGGCGAGGGCCGCCTCGACCTCCTCACGCGGGAATTGCTGCGGGCGCCTGACCTCGGCGGCCAGAAATCGATAGCCACGCTCGGATGTCTCGGCGGTAAAGGCTGGGGTGTTCATCGGTTTCTCCCTCTCGTCGTCCCGGAGATCATGCCACCACCCGGGCGCCCCGGACGAGGCGGCCGGGCAAGGCGCCGGTCGCCTCGTCGTCGGCGATGGTCCGCTCGCCCGCGACGAAGGTCGCGACATAGCCCCTTGCCCGCTGCATGATCCGCCGCGCGCCGGTCGGCAGATCCCAGACCATGTGCGGCAGCAGCAGTTCCAGTCGTTCGTAATCGATCAGGTTCAGGTCGGCACGATAGCCGGGCGCGATGCGGCCGCGATCGCACAGGCCGTAGAGTTCGGCGGTGTCGCGGGTCATCATCCGCACCGCCGTGCCCAGCGCGATCCGTGGCCCGGCATCACGGTCGCGGGTCCAGAAGGCGAGCGCCAGCGTGGTGTTCCCGGCGTCGCAGGCGATGCCGCAATGCGCGCCAGCATCGCCGAGGCCGAGGCGGGAGGCCGGATGCACCAGCATCTCGTGCACCTCGTTCAGCGTGCCGCTGGTGTAGTTGGTATAGGGATAGAGGATCAGGTTCTGCCCGTCGTCGCCGAGCAGATAATCGTACAGATACGCCTCGACATCGACACCCGCCGCCGCCGCCAGCGCCGTCATCGTCTCGTCGCGCGTCGGCTCCCAGTTGATCGGGTTGGCGATGCGGTACATGTTCGCGAAATTCTCGTGCATGTCCTGCTGCCCCTGCGAGCGGTAGCGACCGTTCGGCTCGGCCAGTATCCGCGCGCGGACCTCGGGCCTGCGCAGTTCGGCGAGCCGCTCGGCGATCGGCAGTTTCTCCAGCGCCCTGAAGCTCGGGCGGGTGGTGAAGGGCGTGAACTCGCTCTGCAGGCCGAAGACGATACCGACCGGCCGGGGGCCGACCTCCGGATAGAAGGGCACGCCCTCGGCCTGCAACTGCCCCGCCCGTTCCAGATACACGCGCCAGCGGTCCGCCTCGGTATGCGTCTGCACCAGCGAGAAGACGAGCGGGCGGCCGGATGTGCGCGCCAGATCCGCCATCCAGTCGATCTCGGCATGGGCCTCGACCGAAATCTCGCCGTCCATGCCGCGCGGCACCACCTCGAAGACGCCGGTATCGAGTTCCTTGAGGACGCCGGCCAGCGCCTCCAGTTCATCCTCCTGCGCCAGCGTGCCGGGCACTACCTCGCCCCGGCTGGTGCGGTGGGCGAGCATCCGGCTGGTCGAGATGCCGAGCGCGCCCGCCTTCATGCCGTCACGCACGATATCGCGCATCTGTGCGATATCGTCGGCGGTCGGCTGCTCGGTCGCGGCGCGGTCGCCCATCACATAGGCGCGCACCGCCGCATGGGGCACCTGCGTGCCGACGTCCATCATCCAGCGCCGCTCACCCAACACGTCGAGATATTGCGGAAACGTCTCCCAGCCCCACGTCATGCCCTCGTGCAGCGCGGTCCCAGGGATATCCTCGACGCCCTCCATCAGTTCGATCAGCTTGCCCTGCTGGCCGGGCCGCACGGGAGCGAAGCCGACGCCGCAGTTGCCCGTCACCACCGTCGTTACGCCGTGCCAGCAGGAGGGCGCCAGTTGGCTGTCCCACGTTGCCTGGCCGTCGAAATGGGTGTGGACGTCCACGAAGCCCGGCGTCACCAGCAAGCCGGTCGCATCGACGACGGCCTCGCCCGGCTGCGGCGCCAGGGTATCGGCCACCTCCGTGATGACGCCGTCGGCGAAGCGCACGTCGGCGCGGCGCGGCGCGCCGCCGTCGCCATCGGCGACCATCCCGCCCCTGATGAGTGTCGAGGCCATGTCCGTCTCTCCTGTACCGGCCTGCTCGGGCAGGCGCTTGTCGTTTACCGCGGATCCGTCGCTACCTGCGCAGATCCCGGAAGAAGGCGCGGATGTCGTCCACCAGCAGGTCCGGCTGTTCCATCGGCGCGAAATGGCCGCCGCGCGTCGCGACGTTCCAGCGTTTCAGATTATAGTAGCGCTCCGCCCATTTGCGCGGCTGGAGCCAGACGTCGCCCTCGAACTGGAGCAGCGCGGTCGGCGCCTCCACCGGCGGCTGGCGATCGTGCGTCGGGGCCATGTGCTCGGGCTTCGTCTCGTAATAATGCCGGGCCGAACTCGCATAGGTGTCGGTCAGCCAGTAGAGCATGGCGTTGGTGATGAGATCGTCCTTGCTGAACACGCGCTCGACATCGCCGTCGCAATCGCTCCACGCCCGCCGCTTGTCGATCATCCATGCGGCCAGCCCGACGGGGCTGTCGTGCATGGCGAAGGCGATCGTCTGCGGCCGGGTGCGCTGGATCTGCATGTAGCCGTTGCCCTGCGTCATGAAGGCGGCGAACTTGGCGCCCCAGGCCCGCTCCTCCGGCGCATAGTCCTCGGGCGTGGGGTAAGGCGGCATCACCGCGCCGGCCAGATGCAGGTGAACGCCGATGACCCGGTCGGCATATTTATGCCCGAGCCGCGCCGCCACGAACGAGCCGATATCACCCCCTTGTGCAGCGAAGCGCGGATAGCCCAGCCGCGCCATCAGCGTCACCCACAGGTCGGCGGTCGGATTGAAGAACATGCCCTCGGTTTCGAGCGGGCTGGAGAAGGCGAAGCCGGGCAGCGAGGGCGCCACGACATCGAACGCATCCGCCGGATCGCCACCGTAAGCGGCCGGATCGCTCAGCGGTCCGATGATCCGGCGCATGTCCCAGAAGGTCCACGGCCAGCCGTGGTTGATGACGATCGGCGTCGGGTTCGGCCCCTTGCCCTTCACATGGATGAAATGAACGGGCACGTCGTCGATCATGGTGCGGAACTGCGGGAAGGCGTTCATCGCCGTTTCCTGCGCGCGCCAGTCGTATCGCTCGATCCAGTAGTCGGTCAGCTCGCGCATGAAAGCGAGGCTGACGCCTGCCTGCCAGTCGGCATTGTCGCCGATCTCGCGTGGCCAGCGGGTGCGGCGCAGCCGGTCCCGCACGTCGGCCAGATCGGCATCGTTGATGGCGATGCGGAACGGCTGGATGTCACTCGTCATGGTTCCGCACTCTCCCGCTCGCCGACGTCTTCGCGCCTCAGCATTCGCCGTGAACGAACCGGACGATCAGCGTCGTCGCGACCGCCAGCCGGTTCCTGGTATCCTCGGTTTCGCCATGCTGCGCATAGAAACAGAGCGCCCAGCCCAGCTCGCGCAGCGCCGCCATCGCCCAGGCGTGGTCGAGGCCGTCGCGCACGTCCAGCGCCCGGCGAAAGGCCGGGAGGCGCGCGGCCAGCATCTCCAGAAAGTCGTTGCCGAACGTCCTCAGCGGCTCGGGCATGTGCGCCACGCTGCTGGCGGTCACCAGCAGTTCGGTGGGGGCACGCTGGTCCCGCGCGAACGCCGCGAACTCGCCGACCCAGCGCGCCAGCTCGGCGCGCGAGGGGGTCGGCCCGGGCAGGCGGGCGATCACGCCGCGCAGGCCGCGCGTATAGTCGGCGGTGATCGCGGCGAGGATCTCCTCCTTGTCGCGATAGTGCGTGTAGAGCGTCGATCGCTGGATGCCGGCCGCCTGCGCGATCTGCTCCATCGTCGGCGCGGCGAACCCCCTGACGAAGAAAACCTCCCGCGCCGCCGAACAGATATGCGCGCGGGTAAAGTCCCTGCGCGCCTCGCGCAGCGGCACCACGGCTTCGGGATTGGGGGCGGCGGCGGGCATGTCGGCGACATAAGCCACGGTGGATGCGATGTCCATATGGACAGACTGTCCACCGAAGTGTACAGGCCGTCCACAGCATTCGAGGGCCGGCCATACCGGGCCGCATCCGCCGCGCAGGAGACAGACCATGACCGATCTCAAGATCCGCCGGATTCCGTTTTCGTTCGAGGATGTCCCCTTCATCTGGAACCCGGAGAACCCCGGCTTCTCGATCGCGATGAACAAGCTGTCGTTCTTCGCCATCGGCTTCGAGAAATACATCTGCCAGGCGATGGCCGACGTCGAGCCGCGCATCAAGGATCCGGCGATCCTCGCGGAAGTGCGGGCGTTCCGCGCACAGGAGGGCATCCACTCCAACGCGCATCGCCGCCACGTCAAGGCGCTCATCAAGCAGTATCCGGCGCTGCAGGAAGCGCTCGACAAGACGATCAAGAGCTATGACGAGCTCTATGCGTCCAAGCCGCTGGAATACCACCTCGCCTATATCGGCGGGCTGGAGAGCATCTTCACGCCATCGTTCAAGCTGCTGCTCGACCATCGCCACCTGCTGTTCGAGGGCGGCGACGCGCGCGTCGCCTCGCTGATGCTGTGGCATTTCTGCGAGGAGATCGAGCATCGCAGCTCGGGCCTCGTCATCTACAACCATGTGGTCGGCAAGTATCTCTACCGGGTGGGCAACTTCACCAAGTTCATGGGCCACGTGAAGGAAGTGACCGACATGCTGGGCGAGGAGTTCAAGAAGCACGTCCCCGGCATCACCGACGATCTGGTCAACTTCAAGTCCAAGGCGAGCCCGCTGCCGAAGATCGCGAAGCTGCGGTCCTCCTACGGCATCCTGATGTCGCAGATGCCGTGGCACAACCCCGATCATCAGGCGCTGCCGGCCTATTTTCAGGAGTGGTCCGATCAGTATGATCGCGGCGACGACATGACGCAGACCTATGGCGTCCGCTGGGAGAAGCAGCCGGAGCTGATCGCGGCCGAATAGCCGACGCCCGCACCCCGGTGCCCCCGAAGAGTGAAGCTGGAGAGAGTAGATGTTTGATCTCGTGATCCGCGGCGGCACGATCGCCGACGGCACCGGGCGGGCCGTGTTCACCGGCGATGTCGCCATCAAGGACGGCCGCATCGCCGAGGTGGGCACCGTGACGGGGCAATCAGCCCGCGAGATCGACGCCGGGGGGCTGCTGGTGTGCCCCGGCTTCATCGACACCCACACCCACTTCGACGGGCAGGTGACGTGGGATCCGCATCTCGCCCCCTCCTCCTGGCACGGCGTGACCACGGTCATCATGGGCAATTGCGGCGTCGGCTTCGCGCCGGTGCGGCCGGGTCAGAAGGAATATCTGATCGACATCATGGAAGGTGTCGAGGACATCCCCGGCTCGGCCCTGGCCGAGGGAATGCCGTGGGACTGGGAGACGTTCCCCGAGTATCTCGATTCGCTCGATCGCCTGCCGCGCTCGATCGACGTCGCCACGCAGGTGCCGCACTGCGCGATCCGCGCCTATGTGATGGGCCGCGATCGCGCGCTGGACGACGAGACGACGCCCGAGGACATCGCCCAGATGGCGGCGATCACCCGCGAGGCGATCGAGGCCGGCGCGGTGGGCTTCTCCACCTCGCGCACCTTTCTCCACTTCAGCCACAGCGGCGAGCTGATTCCCGGCACGCATTCCAATCCCCGGGAGCTGGTCGGCATCGCGCGCGGCATGGCCGAGGGCGGATCGGGCGTGTTCCAGATGATCTCGGACAGCCTCGGCAAGGAGCCGGACCGCCAGTGGATGAAGCAGATCGGCCAGATCACCGGCCGCCCGTTCATCTTCTCGATGGTCGACGTGCGCGCCGATGCCGATCCGTTCGAGTTCCGCGACACGCTGGAAGCACTGGAGCAGGTCTATCAGACCGAGGGTGTCGATATCCGCGCCGCCGTGCCGTGGCGCCCGCCGGGCTTCCTGATGGGGTTGCAGACCTCGCTCCACCCGTTCACCCACCATGCGGTGTTCGCCGAGATCGCCGACCTGCCGCTGGAGCAGAAGGTCGCCCGCATGCGCGCGCCGGAGTTCCGCGCCGCGCTGCTGGCCGACGCGCCGGACATGAAGAAGTCGCTGACCGGCCTCGTCACCCGCTTCGACAAGATGTTCCCGCTCGGCGCGCAGCCCGATTACGAACCGCGCCTAGAAGACAGCATCGCCGGGCGCGCGGCGGCGGCCGGCGTGTCGCCGTCGGAATATGCCTATGACGCGCTGCTGGAGAATGACGGGCGCAACTTCATCTTCGTGCCGGTCGCCGGCTACACGCAGGGCAATTTCGACATCCTGCACGAGATGCTGTCGCACCCGCGCAGCACCGCCTCGCTGTCCGATGCCGGCGCGCATGTGCCCAGCGTCTGCGATGCCAGCTTCACCACCTACATGCTGACGCACTGGGTGAAGGGCCGCACGCGCGGCGCCCGCCTGGGGCTGGAGGAAGTGATCCGCAAGCAGACCAGCGAGCCGGCCGACATCTATGCGTTCCACGATCGCGGTGCGATCGAGGTCGGGCGCAAGGCCGATATCAATATCATCGATCTCGACGCGCTGGAACTCCACGCCCCCTATACGGCGTTCGACCTGCCGCTCGGCGGCGCGCGCGTGCTGCAGAAGGTGGACGGTTTCCGCTACACGCTGGTGAACGGCGAAATCATCGCGCAGGACGGCGAGATGACCGACGCCCGCCCCGGCAAGCTGGTGCGCGGCCCCCAGTCGCGCACTGCAAGCCCGATTGAGCGCGATGTCGTCGAAGCGGTGGGGTAACGGTCGGGAGTCCGCTGGCGGTGGTGAGGGCGGATGCGCAAGCGGGCGGCGCCGATGCCGCCCCCGGCGCCAGATCTACCGCCGCATCAGCCCCATCGCGCGCAGCATGAGATAGGTGCCGGCGGCGGCGGCGAGTGCGAGCAGGGTCGCGGCGAAGGTGCCGGCCGGCATGCCCGCGAACGGCAACCCGCCGGTGTTCATCCTGATGATGCCGGTGACGAGCGTCGCCGGCAGCATCAGCGCGGTCATGATCGACAGGACGTAGAGGTTCGTGTTGGTCCGCTGTGCCGCCTGCAGGTCCAGCTCCTCGCGCAACAACCGCAATTGCACCTGCACCGCGGCGATATCGCCGTCGAGCGCGGCCAGTTGCTGGGACAGTCGCTCGACCACCGACAGCAGGAACTCGGGCAGGTCGTCGTCCTGCTCCAGCCGGATGAACACGGCGCGCATCCCGTCGGCGAGGCGGTGGAGCTGCGCCAGCCGGCGACGGATGCCGATCAGGTCGCGCGTCAGCGGCGCATCGAGATCGTCGAGAAAACTGTCTTCCGCGTGCTGCACGGCGGCGCTGAGATCGCGCGTGATCCGGGCGACGAGGCCGCTGATCGTGCCGACCAGCAGATCGAGCGCCGCCCCCGGCTGGGTGATCGCGGGCGCGCGCATCAGGCGATCGCGGATCAGGTCGGCCGAGCGCAACGGGTGGTGGCGGGCGGTGACGATCAGGCCGGCGGTGAGCGCCACCCGCAGCACGCCGACGCGGGTGGTGTCGACGACATCGAAATCACGTTCGAGATCGTGCAGCGCGCAGCCGATGGCGCCGCCCTCGATCAGCGCGCGCTGGTGGGTTTCGGCAGAGAGCAGCAGATCGCGGACATCGGCGGGGAAACCGGCCGCGTGGGCGATCCAGTGGCGGGTGCCCTGATCGGCCAGGTTCAGGTGCAGCCAGCGGAACTCATCCGACGACTCGTCGATCCGCTCGATCGGCCGCGCGCCGCCTGCCCCCAGCGCGAACCCCCAGATCAGGCCGGGCCGTGGCGCCAGGCCGCCGTCCGATCCGATCCGGGGGGCATGGTCCAAGGGTTCAGAAGATCCGCGAGAAGACGGCGTAGAGCGTGCCCGAGAGCAGTATCGACACCGGCAGGGTGAGCACCCAGGCGATCGCGAGGTTGCGGATCGTGCTCATCTGCAGGCCCGATTTGTTGGCGGCCATCGTACCGGCCACGCCCGAGGAGAGGACGTGGGTGGTGGACACCGGCAGCCCCAGCGCATCGGCCGAAAAGATGGTGCCCATCGCGACGATCTCGGCGGAGGCGCCCTGCGCGTAGGTCAGGTGCGTCTTGCCGATCTTCTCGCCGACGGTGACGACGATCCGCCGCCAGCCGACCATCGTGCCGAGGCCGAGCGCGAAGGCGACCGCGACCTTGACCCATGTCGGGATGAAGCGGGTGCCGCTGTCCAACGCCTTCTTGTACGTCGCCAGCGTCGCCTCGTCCGCGGTGGAAAAACCCGCCGCCTTCTCCTTGGTCAGGTGCTTGATGGCCTCGGCCGACAGATACATGTCGTTGCGGATGTTGCCGACCGCCGCCGCCGGCACCTTGGCCAGCGATCCGTAGCCGGAAACCTGCCGGTCGATATCGGCGACGAGCGAGGACAGCGCCGGCAGCGTCGTCGGTGCGTATCGCTTGTCGGCGATATAGGTGGTCACGGCGGCGCGGGCCTCGGCCGGGGCCGGCAGCGCGGCGACGGCGCCTTCACGCTCGCGCAGGATCGCCGCGGTCGCGACCGAACTCGTGTGGAACTCGGCGACATAGCTGGCGGGCACGGCGCGGTTCAGCGCATAGGCCGTCGGCACGGTGCCGATCAGGATCAGCATGATGAGGCCCATGCCCTTCTGCCCGTCGTTCGCTCCGTGGGCGAAGCTGACGCCGGTGCAGGTGAAGATCAGCAGCGCGCGGATCCACGGCGGCGGCGGCATACCGTTTTCAGGCTCGCGGTAGAGCGCCTCGTTGCGGATCAGCAGCTTCATCGCGAGAAACAGCAGGGCCGCGACGCCAAAGCCGATCAGCGGCGAGAACAGCAGCGCCTGGCCGATCTCGGTCGCCTTGCCCCAGTCCACGCCGGACGTGCCGTTGCGGCCGTGCAGCATCGCATTGGCAACGCCGACCCCGATGATCGAGCCGATCAGCGTGTGCGAGCTGGAGGAGGGGATGCCGAGCAGCCAGGTGCCCAGGTTCCACAGGATCGCGGCGATCAGCAGGGCGAACACCATCGCGAAGCCGGCGTCCGAGCCGACCTGGAGGATCAGCTCGACCGGCAGCAGCGAGACGATCCCGAACGCCACGGCCCCGGTGGACAGCAGCACGCCGAGGAAGTTGAAGAAGCCCGACCAGACCACCGCGACGTTCGCCGGCATCGCATTGGTATAGATCACCGTCGCCACGGCGTTGGCGGTATCGTGGAAACCGTTCACGAACTCGAAGCCGAGCGCGATCATCAGGGCGACGAACAGGAGGATGAAGGGCAGGTAGGTCGTCGCCACGACGCCCACCGCACTCGCATCGGCGTAGACGCTGTAGGCGACGTAAAGAATGGCGACGACGATCGCCCCGCCGAACCCGACCTTGCCGGCAAAACCCAGGCCTTGATCGAGATCGGGCCGGGCGGCGGGCCTGCCCAGTGCTGCCGTCATGTTCATGTGTCGTCCCCTGAAAGTCGCCATCCTTTACGTCCGGTTGATGACAATGCTGTTGCGGTTGATTTCTTGCCTGCCGCCGGCGTCGATGACAACCGGCCGGTCTCCCGACGCTCGCGGATCGAACCCGCCCGCCATCACGAGCGCGGCAGACCACGGCCTCCCGCCTAGGCGCCCCGCCAGAATGCGGATAATCCCGTACAGTAAGTCAGTCGCCTTATCCGAGATGCGGTTTATGATTCCGGTAGTCAACCAAGGATAACCGGCCTGAATCCCATGATTGTGCGGAAATGACGTCTTCATCGATAACTATCGAATGACTTAATTTATGCGGTTCTGATTTTTTAGATTGCAGCCTTACCAAAACGTAAATACATCATTTAACATATAGATTCGACGCAAGTTACGATGTGCGGCCCGCAGCCGACTCGATCGGGCTTGCAGGGAGGGGTGTTACGTGTCGTATGCGTCGTTGCGCGCGATGATCTTGCGCGTCTCCTTGCTTTGCCTTATCGGCGCTTCGGCGCCCGCGCTGGCGGAGATCGTGTATCAGCCGGTCAATCCGTCGTTCGGTGGCAATCCGTTCAATTCGTCGCATCTGCTGGGCATCGCCAATGCGCAGAACGACTATAAGGATCCCGCCTCGACGGC
>NZ_VNIM01000080.1 GCF_007785815.1 Alterirhizorhabdus solaris
AAGCAGGCGGAAGCAATCGCGAGGGCGAACGCCAAGGCGGCGGACGACGCTGCCAGTGCCGCGAAGGCGGGCGACGACGCCACGAAGGCAGCGACGAAAGCCGCCGAGGACGCGGCCAAGCAGGCCGAGGAAGCGGCCAGGGCAAATGCGAAGGCGGCGGACGATGCCGCCAAGGCCGCCGCGAAAGCGAGTGACGACGCCATGAAGGCGGCGGCAAAGGCGGCCGAAGATGCGGTCAAGCAGGCGGAGGCAATCGCGAGGGCGAACGCCAAGGCGGCGGACGACGCTGCCAGTGCCGCCAAGGCGGCGGACGACGCCACGAAGGCAGCGACGAAAGCCGCCGAGGACGCGGCCAAGCAGGCCGAGGAAGCGGCCAAGGCGAATGCGAAAGCGGCAGACGAGGCCGCCAAGGCTGCCGCGAAAGCGAGCGACGACGCCTTGAAGGCGGTGGCAAAGGCAGCGGACGACGCCGCCAAGGCCGCTGCCAAGGCGTTGGCCGATCTCCTCAAGGGCAAGATCGGCGGGTGATTACCGTGCCCGCTCCGGGAAACGCCGGTGCAGCCGCCAGCACGCCCGGCCGGCGGGTGCCCGGCCGCTACCGGCGAGGATTGACGCTCGCCGGTGCAGTGGCGTTCGCCGTGATCCTCGCGGTGTCCGGGCTGGGCGATGGTGCCGAACACACGCTCGCCTCGCTGCGCATGGCGGTCGGCCAGGTGCCTGCGAGCGGTCGGGTCGCGATCGTGGAGATCGATGCGGAAAGCCTGCGCGCGCTGCCGCGCTGGCCGTGGCCCCGGCGCTATTATGCCGCCGCGGTCGATCGGCTCGCCGCCGCCGGGGCGGAGGCGATCGCCTTCGACGTCGACGTCTCGGCAGCCTCGACCGCAGCCGACGACAGGATCTTCGCCACGGCGCTGCATGCGGCGGGGGGAGCGGTGATCCTGCCAACGTTCCGGCAGGCGGGCAGCCACGATTCGGGCCGCTGGATCGACAGCCTGCCGCTGCCGGCGTTCCGCCGGTCCTCGTTCCTGGCGGCGGTGAACATCTTTCCCGATCCCGACGGCGCGGTGCGGGCGTATCCGCGCGGCGTGCGGATCGATGGCAGCGCGCGTCCGTCCATCGCGGTGATGCTGGTCGGCGGGGGCGGGGGCGATCAGCGATCCTTCCCGATCGACTATGCGATCGATCCCGACACGATTCCCCGGATCAGCTTCATCGATCTGGTGTCCGGGCGGATCGATCCGGCGACGCTGCGGGGCAAGCGCGTGCTGATCGGGGCCACCGCGATCGAGCTGGGCGACCGATACGCCGTGCCGCGCCACGGCATCGTGCCGGGCGTGCTGATCCAGGCGCTGGCCGCCGAGACGTTGATGCGCCACGGCGTGCCGGTTTCGCCGGGTGCGGTGCCGGCGATGCTGCTGGCGCTGCTGGTCCTGATCGCCACGTCGAACCGGGGCCGGCGCATGCGGGCCATTGTGTGGGTTGCCGCGATCGTCGGCCTGATCGCCGGCGCGGGGATGCTTCATGCGCGCGGGATCGACGTGGAGATCGTGCCCGCGCTCGGGCTTCTGCTTGCCGCCGCCGCCGGCCGTTTCGCCTTCACCCTGCTGGACGAACTGGAGCAGCGGCGCTTCGTCGATCGCGAAAGCGGCCTGCCCAACCGCGCCGCGCTGGAGCGTGCGGCCCCGGCGTATCCGGATACCGTCGTCACCATCGCCCGCCTCGATCGCTTCAACGAGATCGCCGCCGCGCTCGGCGGGCCGGGCGGCGCGCACATCATCGCCGAGATCGCCGGCCGCATCGTGCGCGTGCTCGAGACGCCGGTCTACCGGATCGAGCCGGGGGTGATCGGGTGGCTGGCCCGGCCGCTCGACGGCGACGATGCGCAGCACGGCCATTTCGCGGGGCTGCTCGCCGTGATCGGCCAGACGCTGGAGGTGGCCGGCACCCGCATCGACATCCGCCCCACGTTCGGCGTGGCGCAGCCGTCCGATGGCGCGATCGACGCGCAGGTGGCCGGCGCGCTCATGGCGGCGCAGCGCGCGCGGGCTAAAGCGGCGCCGTGGGGGCGCTTCATGGCGGACGACGGCCAGCAGGAGCGGCGCCAGATGGCATTGCTCGGCGAGTTTTCGGAGGCGTTGGCCAGCGGCGCGATCTGGGTCGCCTACCAGCCCAAGTTCGGACTGGCGGAGAATCGCGTGATCGGCGCCGAGGCGCTGGTGCGCTGGCGCCACCCGGAGCGGGGGCCGATCCCGCCGGACGACTTCATCCCGCTGATCGAGACCGAAGGGCGGGCGAGGGAACTGACCTGTCACGTGCTCGACCACGCTCTCGCCGACCTGTCGGCATGGCTGCCGGGCCGGCCCGATCTGGTAGTGGCGGTCAACCTGTCCGCGATGCTGCTGCAGGAGGCGGGCCTGAAGGACCTGGTGGGCGATGCGCTTGCCCGCCACGGCGTGCCGCCCGCAAACCTGACGCTGGAACTGACGGAGTCCGCGATCATCGCCAATGCCGCCGACGCCGCCTGCCGGCTGGCGGAACTGCGCGAACTGGGGGTGAAGCTGTCGATCGACGATTACGGCACGGGCCAGTCCACCCTGAGCTATCTGCGGCAGGTGCCGGCCAGCGAACTGAAGATCGACAAATGTTTCGTGCGCTGCATCGTCGACAACCCGCACGATCGCCTGCTGGTGCGATCGACGATCGACCTGGCGCACGCACTCGACATGACGGTGGTGGCCGAGGGGGTGGAGGATGCGGCCTGCCTCGATGCGCTGCGGCTGATCGGCTGCGACGTGATCCAGGGCTGGCATACCGGCAAGCCGATGCCGGCGGACGAATTCGCCGCGACGATCGGTTGCACATCGAGCCGGTTGGCCGCCTGAGGCCGGTTCACGGGGGCGGGGGGCAGGGTGCGCCCCCTTTCTCTCGCGCGCCTTATTGCGGCGGTCGCGACGCCGCCGCCACCGTGCGTCTGATCCCTTCGTCGAAGGGGGTCTGCGCCGTCCAGTGCAACAGGCGGGTCGCCTTGCCGCAATCGAGGATGTTGCTGCGCGCATCGGTCGGCCGGTCGTTCACGAACGAGATGTCGAACGCATGGCCGACGACCGCTTCCACCGCGCGGATGACATCCAGCGTGGAGCGGCCGTGGCCCGTGCCGATGTTGAACGTCTCCCGCATGGGTGGTGCATCCAGCGCCGCCAGCAGTGCATGGCAGAGGTCGTCGACATAGAGGTAATCGCGCTGGGCCTGCCCGTCGCCGTAGATCACGATGGGCAGCCCCGCCGCCTGCCGTTCGAGGATGGAGGCGATCAACCCCTGCCCCTTGCGGAGAACCTGCCCCGGCCCGAACGGATTGGAGACGCGAAGGATCACGTGATCCACCGCGCTGTCCCGGGTGAGCATCCGCAGGTAATGCTCCACCATCAGCTTGGCGGCACCGTAGGAGACGAGCGGATAGGTCGGGTGATCCTCGTCCAGCGGCAGATAGTCCGGCCGCCCGTACACCGTGCCGCCGGACGACATGAACACGATCCGCGAGACGCCGCTCAGGATGCAGGATTGCACGAAGCTGATGTGGGGCAGCACGTTGGTCGCGGCATCCTCGACCACGCGACCGTTGCCCAGCGCCGGGCTTGACGAGTTGACGAGGTCGATCGCCTGGTCGATCCCCTGCAGCGTCGCATGGACGGACAGCGTATCGTTGAAATCCACGACGCGCGTCTCGACGGTCCCGCCGACGATGCTCGCATAGTCCGGCGGAAAGGCGCGGCCGAGTGCCACCACCCGCTGCCCGCGTGCGAGCAGGAAGCGCACGACCGCGCGCCCGATGAAGCCGTTCGCCCCGAACACGCCGATCACGGCCATGCAAACCCCCTGAAAAGATTGATCCACACGTCGCTGGCGGACGACGGACGGCTAGCGGGCGATAGCCGGGATATGGGTCGTCGCGTAGGTATAACCGGCTTCCGCGCAGATGAGCGGCAGCATGCGTTCCAGCGCGTGCAATATCGTGCCGTCGGTCGGCAGGGGTTCGGCCGGGATCTCATGCTCGCCGAGGTTCGCCTCGATGAGGGCATCCAGCGCGGCCGTGCGCGCCCAGAACATCGTGCCGGCGCCGAACTCGATATAGTCGGGCAGGGGGCCGCGCATGCCGATCCGCCGGGCGAGTGCCGCCGGACTTGCCACATTCCTCTCCCAGCCCACCAGAAAGCCGTTCTCGGGGAAGACGAGGCCGAGCGTCTTGTCGCGCCGCATCGCATCGACGATCAGGTCGGCTGCGCGGCAGGTCGGGCCGAGGAGATGCTCCCACAGGAACTGCCGCCACTGATCGCCGAACGCCGGGTCGAGCGCCCGCATGTGCAGGCTGCGCTTGCCGTGGACGTGGCCGACGAATTCGTAGCGGCCTCGAACATGCGCCTTGAGCACGCGGAGGAAGGCGTAGATGTCGCGGCCGATGTTGGGGCCGACATCCACGACGACCCGCCCGCCGCCGTAATCGCGGGTGGCGGCGCGCAGGATATCGGCGGACTCGTCGGTCGTCGTCGTCAGGAACAGGTCCGCCCGCAGGCAATTGGCGGCGAGCGCCTGCATGAACTCGGCGATATCGTCGGTATAGTGGAAGTGGCCGTGCAGCGCGACCGGGGGTGTCGCCGGGGCGATCCCCGGCCCGACGACATGGGGCGCGAGACCGGCGCGATGACGCTGGTCGAGCCGCAGGACCGGGTGGCTCCACCGCCCCGCCGGCATCCCTTGTTCGATATAGTGCGCCAGCGGATCGCGGCTGCCGTCCCGGGGGAAACCCGGCGCCTCGGTGGCATAGATGAACGGGTGAAAGCCGGGCCGGGGCCGCCGCAGGATCACGCCGAAGACGGGGGGCGAGGCGAAGTTGATGTGCCTCGTCCGGTCCAGATACAGCGCCGCGGGGTCGATCGCCGGCGACAGGGCAGCGCGATCGAGCTGGAAATAGAGCGACGTGTCGAGCGCGTCGACGTCCTCGATCAGCCGGCGATCCGTTTCCGTGTGGCCCAGATCGCGGGCGGCGTCGCATCCGATCCGGTCGAGCGTTTCCGCATAGGCCTTCATGTCGAACGATCGCCGGGCGAGCCGCTGCACCGCCTCGCCGCACGACCGCCGGTCGGCCGCATCGCGCGCGAGGGCGACGAGGCGGTCGGCGGCGGCTCCGCTGTCCAGGTGGGGGACGACGAGCGAGGCGGTATCCGGATCGGCCGCCAGCAGTTCGGCCGCGCCCGAGGCCTGATCGAAACAGACCACCGGGATGCCGCGAAACGCCGCGTCGATCACGACATTGGGCAACGGATCGAGCCGCGAGCTGAGGAACAGCGCGTCCGCGCGCGCATATACCGGCTCCAGATTGTCCACCGCCGGGTAGAAGTGGAGGTGATCGCCCAGGCCGGCGCGTCTGACCTGTTCGTCGAGCAGGGCCGCGTAGGGGGTGCCGATCGCATGCTCCCACGTGCCGATCCAGATGAAGCGGAACGCCATGTTGGTATGCTTCGCCCGCATCGCCGTCGCGGCGGCGATGAACAGGTCGAGACCCTTGCGCATCTCCACGGCGCCGAGGCCGATCACGGTGAAGGTCCCTTCGCCGCGCCGCCCGTCCGCCAGCAGCGCCTCCAGCGGCACCGGCACCTCGTCGCCGGTGTCGAAGGGCGCGCCGAAGGGCAGCGGTGCGAGCGACCGGTCGAACGGCGGGATCGCCGACGGACCCTGCGGCAGGATGAACCACTTCTGCAACCGGGTTTCGCGGAAGGCGTGGAACGAGGATTCCGCGACGATCCGGGCCGGGAAGACCAGCGCGGCACAGCTGGAATAGAATTCGAGCCGGACATGCGAGGCGGCGCCCGGCCAGAATTCGTGCACCAGCGCGACGACCGGAATGTCGAACTGTCGCAGCGCGACCGCGATCGGCCGGGATTCGACGCTGTTGGCGATCGCATAGAGCGGCCGGTAGATCTCCACGAGACGCTCGGCGAAGCGCCTCATCTCGTGTGGGTCCACCGTCGTCTCGGGCGGGGGGGCGGCGACGAAGGCCGACGCGACCTCGCGTAGCGCGCCCTCCAGCGCGCCGCCGTTCCGCAGTACGACGACGACGTTGCAGCGATCCGACAGCGCCTGAACGAGGTTCCAGCCGAGGATGGGCGCGCCGGTGTAGCTGGCCTCGTGCAACAGCAGCAGGATGGTCGGGCGTCCGGCCGCATCGGCGGTGGCGGCGATCGGCGGCATGGGGTGGTCGGCCAGCCAGTGGCGGTGGCGCCGCTGTTCCCGCCGGCCGCACAGTTCGTAATGCATCAGGCGGTTCAGGCTGCTGGCCGCCACGTCGGGGTTGAAGCCGGCGTAGGCGGCTGCGTCGAAATCGGTCGACGCCTTCAGCCCCTGCCTCTCGCCGTGCAGCACATAATGGGTCGCCGGGTCGGCGAGGCTCATGCCTGCGGGCCGCTGATCCTCGTAATACAGGGGGTCGAAAAAGGGCGAGGTGCCGATAAGGCGGACGCTGTCGTCCATCCCGGCGAGCGCGGCGTTCAGGGCATCGATATCCCGGCCGTGGCAAGGATCGAGGGCGTCGGCAGTGTGGCGTATCAGGCTGTCGCCCAGAAAGCGCCGGATCACCGTCAGCCGGTCGACCGGCGTGCCGTCGTCCACGGAACCCGGCCGGGTGATCGCGTTCACCCAGTCGCGAAGATCGGGATCGAGCGGCTCCAGCATGATCTCGCTCACCGCAAGTTCGCCGTCGACGAGGCCGAGCTTCGATTGGGCCTCGTCGGAAACCAGCAGGGGGGTCAGCACGAGGAGAAGCGGATGGCCGGCGAGGTTCGTGACGATGGTCGGCGCCTCGGGCTCCCGCGCGAGGAACAGGCGGTAGCCGTTCTCGACGTCCGCCTCGCTGGCCAGATGGTCGGGGGCGATCAGTGGCGCTGACTTTATGATTTCCGACACCAACAAACCTCTTCCCGTTCGCCAGTCGCGTGAACTGGTCGTCCGGTCGATCCGCCGGCACGCGTCGGCGCTGCTAGCACAGGTCGCGCAACGGCTGAAACCGCCGGAATCGATCCCTGTGCGCGTATGCGCGTGGGCGTCCGGATCCGGCCCAGAGGCGTTTGACACCCACCACGCCCCATGCGATTGCCCGACCTGATAGCAAGCTTATCTGTTGGAACGAAAATCTTGCCTAATAACGAGACGGATAAGCCTGCGTTCGGGGGCGACAAGACCCTTACCGCCCACCAGCGGTCCATTCTGGCCCTGCTGATGGACCGCCGATACTACCTGGCACAGGCCGGCGAAGGCCAGAACGATACCGCAGACCTTGTCGAACACTATCTGCAGGTCGGATCAGGGCGAAAATTCGATCCCTCGCCGACATTCCGCTCGTCGCGCTATCTGGATGCCACGCCCGGGGTGCGCGAGACGGGGCAGGACCCGTTCCTCCACTATCTGCTGGACACCGTCGGCGAAGCCACGCTGACCGATACGCTGGCCGGGCTGACCGACGCCGATGTCGGCATGCTGCGCGCCCGCTTCGATGCGGACTGGTATCTGCGCAGCTATCCCGACGTGGAGGCGTCGGGCAACGACCCGTTCGTCCACTACCTGACGACGGGATGGCGCGAGCGACGCGATCCCTCGCCGTCCTTCTCGACCGGCGCGTATCTGGATCTCTATTCCGATATCCGGGACAGCGGCATCAACCCCTTCCGCCACTGGGTGCTCCACGGCATCGGTGAGGGGCGGTCGAACGGCAAGGCGGCCTCGTCGCTCGCCTCGGCGGCATCGCTGAGCGCGGGCGAGCGGCAGGTGCTGACCCGCATGGTCGATATCGAACGATACCAGGCCTACGTCGCGGACGCCGGGCCGGATCCGGTTCTGCCGCTGGCGGCGCATTTCGGCCTGGACGGGGCGAATGCGGACAAGGCCGTGCTGTCGTTCCAGGCAGCGCGACACGTCGCGACATATCCCGAACTCGCCGGGACCGATCAGGAGCCCCTGCTGCACTATCTGTTCGCGGTAGTGGGCGAACCCGCCCTGCGCGAGCTGTTCGTCGACAAGCCGATCGAGGTCACGCGGGCGATCTGCGAGCAGTTCGACGCGGCATGGTATCTCTACAGTTACCCCGACGTCGAGGCGAGCGGGCAGGACGCGCTGATCCACTACATGACGGTGGGCTGGCGGGAGAACCGGGATCCGTCGCAGGAGTTTTCGACGCGGGCCTATCTGCTGCGTTATCCCGACATCATCGAAGCCGGCATGCACCCGTTCCAGCATTGGGTGACCTTCGGCAAGGATGAGGGACGCTCGGGGGTTTCGTCCGCCCGGAATTTCCGGAACCGGCCCTATACGCCGTCGATCACGGCGATCCTCGTCAACGACGATGCCGATCCGCTGACGCCCGAATGCGTGTTTGCCATCGCCGGCCAGACCTATGAGGATCTGTCGTTCCTCGTCGTCGGCACGCCGCTTTCCGACGCGAGCCGGGCGGCGCTGGAGGCGCGGACCCGCCATGCGAGGATCGGCTATCTCTCCGGTGACGGCGCGGTTCCGCTGTCCGACCTGCTGCACCGCGCGGCGGCGCAGGCGTCCGGCGATCTGCTCTGGTTCGTTCGTGGCCGCGGCGTGCATGATTTCGAGTTTCTCGCCCGCCTGACGTCGAGCTTCGCCGACAACAGCGTCCAGCTGGGATTCGGGCGACGGCTGGAGCCGCACGATACCAACTTCGCCGTCACGCAGGACGAGCTGGCGCGGCAGATGGAGGGGTGGGCCAGGCATGCGACCACCCCCGCCGCAGTCTGGTTCCCCGAGCATCTGCGGACCGGCAGGATGGCCGTGGACCAGTATAGCTTCCTGTGGCGCCGGCGTATCCTCTGCGATGACGTGTGGCATCGCGCTGGCGACTACCGGCACCTCGGGCTGTGGCACCTCTATCTCCACATGGCATCCGGCGGGCAGATCGCCACGGTGCGCGATGCGCTGATGCGTATCCCGGCCGCGCTGCCGCCGATGCCGTCAAACGACGATTTCCGGTCGGATGTGGCGCGGCTGACGGCCGAGGTCGGGTCTGTCTGGCCCACTACGCACGGCGTGGCCGGGCTTGCGTCGGTTTCCGAGGCGGTCAAACGCCATGTCCTGGTCGTCACCCACGGCATCTTCGCCGGCGGCGCGGAAAACCTGCCGATCCAGCTGGCCAACGAGCTGGCGGCGCGCGGCATCATCGTGTCGATGCTGATCTTCAAGGTCGATCTCAACCCGGAGATGCGGGCGACGCTGAACCCCGGCGTGTCGATCTACGAAGCCGATTGGGTGATGGAATATGGCAGCGAGCAGTTCCTCCGCGATATCGGCTGTTCGTTGATCCATTCGCACGGCGTGATCGGCGAGATGTTCTTCTTCCGGCTTTCGGACGGACCGCTGCCGGTGCCGTATGTCGCGACGCTGCACGGCTCTTACGAGGCGTCGTCCAGCTCGGAGCTGCCCGAGCGGTTCATCGCCAAGATCGTGCGGAACGTCGATCTGTTCATCTACACGGCGGACAAGAACCTCGTGCCGCTCCTCCGGCATCAGGTCCGCCCGGAACGGATCATCAAGATGATAAACGCCATGCCGGTGGACGAGGCGCCTTTCCCGCGCACGCGGGCCGGGATGGGGATCGCCGAGGACGCCGTCGTCTTCACGCTGGTCGGTCGCGGGATACCGGAAAAGGGGTGGTCCACCGCCATCAATGCTTTCCGCGCCGTGCGCGACCTGAATCCGCACCGCCCGATGCATCTTTGCCTGGTGGGGGAGGGGGAGGAACCGGACCGGCTGAAACCGCTCCATGCCGACGACCCCTCGATCAGCTTCCTCGGCTTCCAGCTCCGGATTCACGGCCTGTACCGGATGACCGACGTGGCGATCGTGCCCACCCGGTTCGCCGGCGAGTCCTTTCCGTTGTGCATCATCCAGGCGCTCCAGGTTTCCGTGCCGGTCATCGCCACCGATGTGGGTGAGATCGCCTCGATGCTGGAGGTGGACGGCGTCGCCGGCGGCGTCGTCGTGGAGGGCAGCCCGGTGGACGCGGTGTTCGATGCCCGCTTCACCGAGGCGATGCACGGCCTGATCGACGACGAGCGCCGGGAGCGGATATCGCGCGGTGCCGGCGTTCTCGGCAGGGGGTACGACATGGGGGCGTTCACCGATCAGTATGTCGCCGTGTACGAGCGCGTCATCCGCGATTTCGCCGCATCGCGTCCCCTGATGGCGGCGGACGGGGACACGGCCGATGCCGTCTAGCGGCCGTCGCGCACGGCGGGAGCACCTGTTGCCATGAGCCTGTATCTCGTCAGCTTCTCCGGTCGCCTCGAAGCCCATGCGGAGGCCACGCGCGCCGAGTTGCGCAAATGGGGCGCCACGAACCTGTGGGACGACACATGGGTCGTCGAGATGGACCGCGCGCCGGAGGAATGCCTGCCGGGCTTCGTGCAGACCGAGGCGGCTTTCGCCATGCCGTTGCAGGGCGCCGACATGTTCTTCTCGATCGGGCGGGCGGCGGGCGTCCCCGCGCAGCTGGTCTATACCGAACATGTCGCGCCGCAGCTCTTGGCTGCCGATCGCGGCGGGGCGCTGGCGACGATACGTTACTGCAACGGCGGGGAAGCCGTGTTCGCGCGCGCGGTGGATCATTATCTGGCCACGCGGCGAGATTCCGTATGGGCGACGGACCTGTGCCGTCTGATGGCGGGGCACGGCAGCGACAAGGGGATCGGCTGGCACACCTACACGCCTTTCTATCAGGCGCTGTTTCTGGGCCGGCGGGAGACGCTCACCGCGCTGTTCGAGCTGGGCCTCGGCACCAACAACGAGGATACGCCCTCGAACATGGGCCGGCACGGCACGCCCGGCGCATCGCTGCGCGGATGGCGCGACTTCTTCCCGAACGCGCGGATCTATGGCGCGGATGTGGACCGGCGGGTGCTGTTCGCCGAGGATCGCATCGAGACATTCTTCGTCGACCAATGCGATGCGGAGACGTTCGCGGCGATGTGGGCGAAACTGCCCGATGTCGAACTCGACGTGTTCGTCGACGACGGGCTGCACACCTTCGACGCCGCCCGCCTCACGCTCGACCATGCGATCGGGCGGGTGAAGAGCGGTGGTCACTACATCATCGAGGATGTGCTCAGGCAGGATGTCGACGCCTATCTGGGGCTTATCGCGGCGCGCGGCTTGCCGGGCATGTCGATCGACATCGATCACCCGGCCAACATCTACGACAATTGCCTGGTGGTGGCAGCCATTCCCTGACCCAGCCGCCGGGGGCGGCGTGCGTTTGAAACTCTCTTAACTTCGGCGGTGTACCCTGCGGACGTCGGTCGTCGTGCCGGCGGGAGTGTGCGTCGCCGATGATTCCTGTTCGACATAGGCTGGGCGGATGGCGGTGGCCGCCGACCGATGCCGGATATCTTGGCGGGGCGTGCCTCGCACTCGCCGTCGCGGCGCTCTGCGTCGAATCGTATCCGGTGATCGCGGGCCTGATCGGCGCGGTCGCCGGCGGCGGGATGATTCTCGCGACGGTGCGGCTCCATGCGGCCGAGCGGCGCGCGACCGACCTCTGCGTCGGCGCCGGGTTGCCGCGCATGCGGCTGGCGCAGACATTGCCCCGGCTGGCCGACCTGCTCGCCTCGGTCGATCACCGCACCAGCCGGCGGCATCCCGTCACGGGCCTGCCCACGCGCGAGATCCTGTTGTCCGCCATCGCCGCCGAGGGGGGCTCCACGGCGCGAGGGCATCTGCTCGGCCTGATCCGCCTCGTCGATTTCGATCGGCTCGCCGCCTTCGACCACGCCGCCGCCAACCAAGCCTTGCTGTCCTTTTCCGACCGGCTCGTCCTCGCGGTCGATGCCGCGCATCTGCTGGTGCAGGTCGATCGCGACGCTTTCGCCATCTGGTTCCGCGCGGATGCCTCGGCCGCGGGGGCCGAGTTCGGCGCGATAATCTACGTCATCGCGCAGGATCTCGAGATCGGGTCGCTGACCCTGTCGCCGGTCGTGGAGGCCGGCAGTGCGCGGCACGACGACGGGGGCGAGCCGGTTCATCTTCTCATGCGCGCCATCGCCGCGCTCTCCCGCAGCGATACCGCCGTCGGCGAGGCGCTGCCGCCCGCCACGCCGTCTCCCCGCGAGGCACGCGAACGCTTCCGTCTGGAACAGGATCTGGCGCAGGCGATCGCCCGGGACGAACTGACGATGGTCTTCCAGCCGATCGTCGATCTGGCTGCCGGCAAGGTGGTGGGGGCCGAAGCGCTGATCCGCTGGCAGCACCCCGAACTCGGCGCCATCTCTCCGGCCGTCTTCATCCCCATCGTCGAGGAAGCGGGCCTGAGTGAACGCTACGGCATGTGGACGCTGAACGCCGCCTGCCGGGAGGCGCGGTGCTGGGCGGACGAGGGGCTTTCGGATCTGCGCGTCGCGGTCAATCTGTCCGCCCGTCAATTGCTCGACGACCAGCTCGTCCTCAAGATCGAGCGCACGCTGTCGCGCCACGGCCTTCCCGCCAGCGCGCTGGAACTGGAGCTGACGGAAACGGCGGCGATGGTGCAGACGGCCCGCACCGTCGATCTGTTCCGCCGGCTGAGCATGCTCGGCGTGCGCCTGGCGATCGACGATTTCGGCAGCGGCTATTCCAGCCTGAGCTATCTGAAGAATCTGCCGTTCAACAAGCTGAAGATCGACCGCGAATTCGTGACGGCCGTGCAGGACAGGCGGGACAGCCAAGCCATCTGCAAGGCGCTGATCGAGCTTGGCCGTGGCCTCGGGCTGGTCGTCCTCGCCGAAGGGGTGGAGGACGAGGCGGAGGTGGCGACGCTGCATGCGCTCGGCTGCACCATATTCCAGGGGTATCATTTCTCCCGGCCGCTGGAGGGCGCGGACTTCCGCCGCTTCGTCCGGACCCCGGCATGGCGCGCGCCGCGTGCCGGCCCGGCCCCCGGCCGAACCGCCCATCTCGAAGGACGTCTTTCCGCATGACCATCCCGTTTCATCGCGCCGCGCCGGCGACACTCGCCCTCGGCCTGTTGCTCGCCGGCTGCGGCGCGGGGGGCGGGGACGCGCCCCGCCCGACATCCGCCGGCGCCGCCGCGACCACCGGCTGGTCCGGGCGGGGCGAGGTGGGCGAGGCGATCGCGCTGCTCAACAAGGGCGATCCCGTCGCCGCGCGCGCGCGCCTGATGGGGCTCCTCAGGCAGCAGCCGAACGACAGCGTGGCCGCCAGTCTCGTTCGGCAGATCGATGCGAATCCGGAAACCCTGCTGGGCACCGAGAGCTTCGCCTATGTCACGCGGGCGACCGATACGATGTCGTCGCTGGCCGGGCGCTTCCTCGGCAACCCGATGCTGTTCTACGCGCTGGCCCGATACAACGGCCTCGCCGCGCCCGGCACGCTTTCCGCCGGGCGCACACTGCGCATTCCCGGCCGTGAAAAGCGCGAGGCGGCCCGGCCCGAGAAGCCCGCCGTCGCCGTGCGGGCGCCCGCCATCGTGCCCAGAGCGCCCGAAGCCCGGCCGGTGCCGTCGCCCGCCGCCAGGGCCAACCCGGCCCAGGCCGCCACCCTGCGCGCCGCCGGGCTGGAACAGATGAACCGGGGCGCGATCGACCGCGCCGTCGCCCTGCTCACGCGGGCGAGCCAGGCCGATCCGGGGAACGCCCTCATCCGCCGCGATCTCACCCGCGCGATCCGCATCCAGCGCACGGTCCACGGCCGGTCCTGACCGGCACCGCGTGGAACCACCGATTAATCTGTTGATGCTATCGCCGCCCTGTCCGCCTTGTCGGATCAGAACGAACGGGGCGCGCGATGCGATTTGTTGGCCGATACGAACTGCGCGACCGCGTCGGCGAGGGCGCGATGGCGGAGGTGTGGCGCGCCTACGATCCAGGCATCGATCGCGTGATGGCGATCAAGCTGCTGAAGCAGGAATATTGCCGCAACCCGGACTATTGCCACCGCTTCGTGCGTGAGGCCAAGGCGGCGGGCGCGCTCGCCCATCCCTCGATCGTGACGATCTACGACGTCGGCGAGGCCGATGGCGTGCCCTATATCGCGATGGAACTGCTCGACGGGTCGCCGCTCGACCAGGTGCTCGCCGCGACGGGCAAGCTGCCGGTCGATCAGGTGCTGGCGATCGGCACGCAGCTCGCCTCCGCGCTCAGCTACGCGCATCTCTCGGGCGTCATCCACCGCGATATCAAGCCGTCCAACATGATGCTTTCGCGGGATGGCCGCTCGCTCAAGATCCTCGATTTCGGCATCGCCCGCGTGGCCGAGGCCGAGCCGCGGGATCAGACCCGGATCGGCGAGGTGCTCGGCACCCCGCGCTACATGAGCCCCGAGCAGGCGTTGGGCCAGACGCTGGACGGCCGCTCCGACCTCTTCTCGGTCGGCGTCGTCCTCTACGAGACGATTACCGGCACGCCGGCTTTCACCGCTGCCAGCCCCGCCACGCTCGCGCTTCAGATCACCCAGACCAGCCCGCCTGCCATCGCCACGCTGGCACCGCACTGCCCCGGCGGCCTGCGCTATATCGTCGACAAGCTGATCGCCAGGCGGCCCGAACGACGGTTCGCCGATGGCGCCGACCTCGGCCGTGCGCTGGAACGCGAGGCCAAGGCCTATGAGGCGGTACAGGCCGATGCCGCCGGGCGGAGCCGCTATTTGCCGCTTCAGGCGCGGCTCACCCTCGCCATGGTCGCGGTGACGGCGCTGGCGCTGATGTTCAGCATCGGCACGGTGCTGGACCGGCAGTATCGCGCGATGGAGCGCATGGCGATTTCGTCCGGCTCGTCGATCGCGGCCTTCGTCGCCAGCAACGCCGCGCTGCCGGCGGTGGAGAATGCCGCCATGCCCCCGATCGAGCGGGACTGGACGCCGGTGCAGGCGTTTATCGCCGCCGCCGCCAAGGACTCGTCGGTGCGGTGGATGACGATGGTCGATTCCGACGGCCTGATCCGCGGCGCGAGCGATCCCGCCAAGCTCGGCACGCGTTATGCCGCGCCGCGCGGCGAGGCGGTGGTGCATCGCGGCGATAACGTGACCGTCAGCGACATACGCCTCGCCGACGGGCGCGATGCGTTCCGTTTCGTCCATCCCATCCTCTATGCCGGCCGGCCGTTCGGCGTGATCGAGGTCAGCATAAGCAAGGACGAGTTGCAGGCCGCTGCCGCCACCACGCGCAACCTGCTGATCGCGCTCGGCCTGATCGTGCTGGCCGTGGTGGGCGGGGTCAGCTTCACCGTCGCCAAGCTGCTGGCCCGGCCGGTCCGCCGCCTCAAGCAGGCGATGCGCGATGCGGCGATGGGTGATCTCGACTTCCGCCTGTCGCATCACCGGCGCGACGAGTTCGGCGAGCTGTTCGACGGCTTCAACCTGTTCGCCACCGCCGTGCAGGAACGGCTGGAGGCGGCGGAACGGCCGAGCGGCGGCCCCCGCCGTATCGACGCGACGCGGCTCTATACGGCGGACGTCCCGTCGCCCGCGCCCGTCGCCCGCCAGAAGCGCACGGCCTGAACGGAGGCACCATGTACATCTGCCGCCTTTTCAAACGCGACCAGCCGTTCGAGCAGGTCGAGGCCCGCCTGCTGGCGGAGGGCCGCATCACGATCGGGCGCGACGCCGCCGCCGACTGGCCGCTGCCCGATCTGGAAGGCTTCCTGTCCCGCATCCACTGCACGCTGGCGGTGGAGGGCGGCCGCGTCCTCCTCACCGACAGCAGCAGCAACGGCACGTTTCTCGACGATGGCGGGCGCGTGCCGGCCGGGGAGGCGGTGCCGATCGACTGCCGCAGCAGCTTCCACCTCGGCGCGCTGACGATCCTGGTCGATCATGCGCCGGCCGGCGCGGAGACCGGGGCCGACAGGACGCGACCCCTTCTCCCGCTGGGCGGCGTCGCGCCGGCGGTGCCGAGCAACTGGCTCGACGGCGCGCCGGCCGCCCGCCCGCCGCATCGCGATGCCTCGCTGATCGAGGCTTTCTGCGAGGGCGCACGGATCGACGCCTCCGAACTGTCCGGGGAAGACCCCGCGGATCTGATGCGCCGCGCCGGGGCGATCTACCAGCAGACGATCCTCGGCCTTGCCACCCTGATGGGCGAGCGCACGCGGATGAAGGGGCAGTATCAGCTCGACCGCACGCGGATCGGCGCGGTCGACAACAATCCGTTCAAGTGGACACCGACGCGTCGGCTGGCGCAGTCTCTGCTGGCGAGCGGCAAGCTGGGCTTTCTGTCGGATGCGGAGGCGGTGCGCGCCTCGTTCGCCGATATCGGGTGCCACCTCGCCGCCATCGGCGACGGCGCCGGTGCGGCGCTTCAACTGGCGCTCGATACCCTTTCGCCCGACTCGATCGACGCCGAGGCGCGGACCCACGGCCTCAGCCTGCGCGGCCGCGCCGCCACCTGCCGGGATATTCACGGTCGCCGCCATGCCGGCCTTCTCGCGACGGACGGAAGCAACGAAAACGCGCTGAGCCGCGCCTTCGCCAAGGCCTACGAAGCGCACGACCCGAAGACGCCCGCGTGATGGAGCCGGCACGGTCGGTTCGATCGTCCCATCCCCGCTTCACCTCCACGGCGCTCTCCCACCCCGGCTGCCGGCGGACGGTGAACGAGGATCGTCTGCTCGACCGGGCGGGGGCCGGGCTGTGGGCCATCGCCGACGGCATGGGCGGTCACCGGGCCGGCGATGTGGCGGCGGCGCGGACGATCGCCTCGCTCGAGGAGGTCGAACGCGGCGACTCCGGCTTCGTCTTCCTTTCGGATGCGCTCGCCAGGATCGAAGCGGCCAATGCCGCGCTCTACGGAGCCGGGCAGGCGGGCGGCACCGGCTCCACGCTCGTCGCGCTGCTCGTCCACGGCGGCCATTATGCCTGCCTCTGGGCGGGGGACAGCCGCGCGTATCTCTATCGGGCGGGCCGCCTCCTCGCCGTCACCCGCGACCACAGCCTCGTCCAGCAACTCGTCGATCAGGGCGCGCTGACCGAGGAGGAGCGCCACCGGCATCCGCAGGCGCACGTCATCACCCGCGCGGTGGGCGCGCGGCCGAACGTGGAGATCGACAGGCGCTTCGCCCCGATCATGGCGGGCGACATCTTCCTGCTCTGCTCGGACGGGCTGACCGCCTGCCTCGCCGACGACGAGATCGCCGGCGTCCTCGCGACCCATTCTCCACCGGAAGCGGCGCAAGTCCTCCTGGCGACGGCCCTTGCCCGTTGCGCGCAGGACAATGTGAGCCTCATCGTGGTAGCCGCAGCGTAGATCGGCGCGTCGCAGCGGGGCAATGCAGCCCGGGGCGTCGGCAGGCCCGAGCGCCGCCATCGAGAGGAGGCCTGGATCAAGTCGCAGCTCCCTGCGGCAAGATGTCGGCGGCAAGACCTGCGATGCGTTCGCGCCGCTCGGCCCGGTGATCGTCCGCGACATCGCACCGGAGGATCTTCGGGTCTACTGCCGGCTCGATGGCGACACGCGGCAGGATGACCGGACGTCAAACCAGATCTGCCCGTCGCCCGAGCTGCCCCCGCCGATCTCGCTGCGGATGACGCACCACTCCGGCGACGGGATCGCGACCGGATCGCTCCCCGGACCCGGTCCGATCTAGGCCGGCGGGGTCGGGATCGGGGGCATCGGCATCCTCCGCAATGGCGTCGCCGACAGGCCCGGCGCATAAGCAGCGGGGGAGGGCCGGGAATGATCGAGCTGATCGAGGATACCGCACGCGACGTTCGGATCGAGGTGCTGGTGGAGGGGGCGGGGCCGGATATCGTGCTGGTGCCGTCGGCGATGCGCGGTGCGGCCGACTTCGCCGATCTCCAGGCGGCGCTTGGCACCGCCGGCTATCGATCGCTCGCCATCAATCCGCGGGGGAGCGGGCGAAGCGGCGGCACGCTCGACGGCCTGACGCTGCGCGACATCGCCGACGATATCGCGATGGTGGCGGGCCGGCTGTGCGACGGGCCGGTGCATCTCCTCGGCCACGCTCTGGGCAACGTCTGCGTTCGCGCCGCCGCCAGCTTCCGCCCGGAGATCGCCCGCAGCCTCATGCTGATGCCCCCCGGCGGCCATAACCTCGGTCGTTATCCCGTCAGGCCGGAGGTCGTCGCGGCGATGGGGCGTTGCCACGATCGGACCCTGCCGCGAGCCGAGCGCCTCGCCGCGCTCCGTACGGCGTTCTTCGCGCCGGGCAACGATCCTTCCGTCTGGCTCGACGGCTGGTGGCCTGCATCGGCGGGCATCGCCAGCGCGATGGGCCGGAGCGATCCGCAGGACTGGTGGCGCGGCGGGGCGGGGCCGGTGCTGATTCTCATGCCGCTCGACGACGCGATGGTCAGCCCGGAGGCCGGCCGCGCCACGGCGGCGGCGCTGGGTGCGCGCGTGACCTACCGCGAGATCGCCGCATGCGGCCACGCGATCCTGCCCGAACAGCCCGATCTCGTGGCGCATCATGTGACCGCGTTTCTCGACGCGCAGGAAGGGCGACGGTGACGGCGGGGCCGGACGATCCGTCTGCCCCGGCGCGTCCCGTCGCCGTGTCCTGACGACAAACGGGATGGCGGCAGGCTTCCCGCGCGGGTAGCATGGCCCGACAAGCCATCACCCAACAGGAGGGGTTCAGCATGATCATGAGCATTCGCGTCGGTTCCAACGATGTGGCGAAGGCGCGCGCCTTTTACGATGCGACCTTCACGGCGCTGGGCGGCGAGCCGACCGCGCTGCCGGCAGGCGCGCCGATGGGCATGTACCGGCTGCCGGGCGGCCCGGTCTTCCTCGTCGGTGGTGCGGCGGACGGCGCCCCGGCAACCTTCGCCAACGGTGGCACCATCCTGCTCATCGCGCAGGACGAGGCGGCGGTCGACGCGTGGCACGCGGCCGGGCTGGCGAATGGCGGCGGCGACGAGGGGGCGCCGGGGCACCGCGAGCGGCCGAACCGCTACGGCGCCTACCTGCGCGATCCCGACGGGAACAAGTTCGGCTGCTACGTCGGCAATATCTTCGGCTGATCCGGTCCGGGCGGGGAGGGAGCGTAAGGCGAACCGTCTTCGCGCCGGTCCATCATCCGTGCCATGCTCCGGGCAGGCGGGACCGCACGCCCTGGAGATTGCATGACCGAAACCGACACGCCGGCTGCACCGCGGTTTCCGCTGCACCTCCAGATGCTCGCGGGGTTCGCCATCGGCCTGTTCGGCGGCCTCGTCGTCAATCTCACGGCGGGCGACGCGGCATGGGTGAAGGGCGTCATCACCTATATCACCGGCCCGGCGGGGCAGGTGTTCCTGCGCCTGCTGTTCATGCTGGTGATACCCCTGCTGTTCTCGGCACTGGTCACCGGCGTTGCCGAGATGGGCGATCTCGCCTCGCTCAAACGGGTGGGGCTGCGGACGCTCGTGTTCACGCTGCTGCTGTCGACGATCTCGGTGGTGGTCGCGCTGGTGCTGGTCAACGTGATCCGGCCGGGCGGCGGCGTCGATCCGGGGCTTGCCCGGGCGATGCTGGCGCAGGCCGGCAGCGGTGCCGGCGCGATCGTCGGGTCGGGGCGGGATCAGCCGGGCGGGGTCGAGGG
>NZ_VNIM01000081.1 GCF_007785815.1 Alterirhizorhabdus solaris
CGCCACGGCCGGGGCCGCGATCCGGGCCGCCGCGCGGGCCGTGGCGTCCACCGCCGTGGCGCGGGCCGCGCGGCTCCAGCGCCGTCACCTTGCCATCCGCGCCGACCAGGAAGGCCGCGTGCAGCACGCTGTCGCCGAAGCGGCCCTGCACCGTCACCGTCTGACCCTGCGCCACCAGCGCCTCGCCGCCGCGCGGGCCGGTTTCCACCAGCGCGGTGCCGCTCGGATCGCGCAGGGTGAAGCGGCTGCCATACACCTCGGCCACCTGCCCGCGCACGCTGGTGATCGTGTCGCCCGACAGCGGCCCTGCCGTCGTCTTGGCGAGCGAGCCGATCGGCACCAGCGCCACCGGCCCCATCGCCGCCACCGGACGCGCGGCATACATCGCCCCGGCACCCACGCCGCCGCCCGCCAGCAGGCCCGCCGCGACCAGCAGGCCGATCTTCTTCGAACTGAACCGTTCCATCATCTTCGGCATCACGATGCTCCTTCTTGCTGAAGCCGGTGATAGCGGCGGGTGGCCTACCCACACTGAACCGGGCCGTTCAGCTTCGGTTGGGCGTTGGCGCCTAACCGAGATTGCGGAGGCCCGGATGCGCGTATTGCTGGTGGAAGACGACACGGCGCTGGCCGAAGAGGTGGCGCACGCGCTGCGCGCCGAGAACTTCGCGGTCGACATCGCCGCCAACGGCGAGGACGGTGCGCATCTGGGCGCGACCGAACGCTATGACGTGGCCGTGCTGGACCTTGGCCTGCCGCGCGTCGACGGGCTGACCGTGCTTTCCGGCTGGCGTGCCGCCGGGCTGACGCTGCCGGTGCTGATCCTGACGGCGCGCGACGGCTGGTCGGAAAAGGTGGCCGGCTTCAAGGCGGGGGCGGACGACTACCTCATCAAGCCGTTCCGCGTGGCCGAGCTGGTGATGCGCCTGCGCGCGCTGGTACGCCGCGCCGCTGGCCACGCCGCCACGCGGGTGACCTGCGGCCCGCTGGTGTTCGACGCGCAACTCGGCAGCTTCGAGCTGGACGGCCTGCCGCTGCGCCTGACCGCGTTCGAGTGGCGCGTGCTCTCCGTGCTGATGCTGCGCCGGGAGACGGTGGTGGAACGCGGCGAGCTGACCGAACGGGTGTACGAATATGATGCCGACGTGGACTCGAACTCGCTTGAGGTGATCGTCGGCCGACTGCGCCGCAAGATCGGCGCGGGCATGATCGAGACGGTACGCGGGCGGGGCTATTGTCTGACGGCGGGGTAGGGCTGGTCTCGCCCAAATGTTGCCATTCCTGCGACGATCGCTCGACATATAAGCTGCCTTAGTGGAGGCTCAGGCTTGGCAGAGCAGCCCAGAGGCGGGGGATTGATGATCAAGACAGTCAAGCCGGAACTCTTTTCCGGTGAGCATATCGCGTGGGAGGGGCAGCCCTATTCCGGCTTGATCCTCCGTCCAATGGAAGTTTTTTTGATCCCGTTCAGTCTCCTGTGGGGCGGTTTCGCGCTATTCTGGAATGCGAGCGTCTGGACTACAGATGCGGACGTATCATTCAAGCTGTTCGGCCTTCCCTTCTTAATTGCTGGCTTATACTTCACCGTGGGTCGGTTTGTGATCGATATGATCCTTCGGAGAAAGATGAGTTACTTCGTCACCAATAAGCGCATTATTATCGAGAGGCAGAGCGGCGGAGCAAAGATCAAGTCTGTGGACATCAGCCGACCTCCCGCCCTCGAACTTGACGAACGATCGGATGGCTCCGGCACGATTCGCTTCGGCAACTCAGGAGGATGGTTCAGTGGCAACAATTTTGGCATTTGGCAGCCGACCTTTGATCCTACACCTCAGTTCATTCGAATCCCGAATGTCCGATCTGTATATCAGTTGATTCAAAAGCAGTCGGACGCCTAACCACCAGTTCTGGACATTAGCCCGCCAGCACCAACACCACCCGCAGCCCCCCCAGCGGCGAGCGCCCCAGCGTCAGCCCCCCGCCGTGCAGTTCCGCCAGCTCGCGGGCGATGGGCAGGCCGAAGCCGTGGCCGTCGCCGCGTTCGTCCAGCCGCAAGCCGGGGACCAGCGCCTGTTCGATCGCGGGCGCGTCCAGCCCCGGGCCGTCGTCGTCGATCGTCAGGCGCACCTGCGGCCCCGCCGCCTCGGCCGACACGGTGATCCGCGCGCACGCCCATTTCCATGCGTTGTCGAGTAGGTTGCCGAGCATCTCGTCGAGATCCTGCGGATCGCATTTGGCGGTGAGCGCGGGGTCGATCGTCACCTCCGCCGCGATGCCGCGCTCCATGTGGATGCGGCCGAGCGCCGTGACCAGCCCGGCCACCGCGCTGGCCAGCGGCACCTGCGGCTGGCCAGGCGCGCCGGGCGAGGCGGCGCGCGCGCGACCGAGGTGGTGGCGGATGCCGCGATCGATCTGCGCGACGAGATCGCCGAGTGTGCCGTCCGGATCGCGCCCCGCCTCGCCCAGCCGCAGGTTGAGGGTGGCGAGCGGCGTCTTCAGGCTGTGCGCGAGGTTGGCGACATGGCCGCGCGCGCGGGCCAGCGCCGCCTCGTTCTCGTCGAGCAGGCCGTTCAGTTCGGCCACCACTTCGCGCAGTTCGGCGGGCTGGTCGTCCGGCACGCGCGCCTGCCGGCCGGCGCGCACGTCGCCGAGCGATGCCTTCAGCCGGGCGAGCGGGCGCAGCCCGATGCGCAATTGCAGCAGCGTGGCGGCGAGCAGGAACGCGCCCAGCGCGCCGAGCGACCAGAGCAGCGGCGCCACCGCCGCGCGGCGCATCCGGTCGACCACCGCGCGCGGCGCGGCGACCGTGATGGTGACGGGGCCGCCGGAGGTCGCCCGCGTGTAGCTGCGCATGTAGTGGCCGGGCAGCCCTTCCGAGCGGGGCCGCTCGCGCCGCTCGCGCATGCGGCGTTCGCGCTCCGGGGCCGGCGGGCCATCGGGCGGGCCGGGCGGCTCCGGCGGCACGATCGTCTGCGAGTTCAGCGTGCCGCCCGGGCTGTCGATGCGCCAGCCCCAGCCGCGATCGTGCTGGGTGAACGGGCCGATCTCCTCCAGCATCGCGCGGTCGATCGCGCCATCGGGGCGTACGCTACGCACCAGCAGCGCGATCTGCGCGTCCAGCCGCTCGTTCAGCCCGCGCCGGACGAAGCGATCGAGCACCTGCCCGATCGACAGGCTGGCGAACAGCAGCGCGGCGGTGGTGAACACCAGCGCCGCCAGCAGCAGCCGGCCCCGGATCGACTGAGGCAAAATCTTCATCCGCCCCCTCGGAAAGCCGCGTGCCCGATTGCGTTCGTGCAGCCGCCGTGCCTAGCAGCGCAACCCCAACCGAAACTGAACCGGGCGATTAAGCCCAGCGTCACGCCACGGTCGCTAAGGCGGGCGATATCGTTGCAACACCAGAACGTTCGGAACCCCCGATGACTCGATTCGCTCCCCTTCTCGCCGGCCTGTGCGCCTGCACGGCGATGCCGGCGCTGGCGCAAGGCGCCCCGGCCGCCGCACCCGCGCCGCAGCCCGAAACGGCGGACGAGGAATATAACGACATCGTGGTCAACGGTGGCCGGCCGGCGGGCAGCGTGATCGGCACCGCCGTGCCCGAGGTCACCTTATCGCCCGGTGACATCCGCTCGTTCGGGGTCAGCTCGCTCAGCGACCTGATCGCCGAGCTGGCGCCGCAGACGACGAGCGGGCAGGGGCGCGGCGGGGAAAGTCCGGTGGTGCTGCTGGGCGGCAAGCGCATCTCCGGCTTCGGCGAGATCCGCGACATCCCGACCGAGGCGATCCAGCGGGTCGAGATCCTGCCCGAGGAGGTGGCGCTGCGCTACGGCTACCGCCCCAACCAGAAGGTGGTGAACGTGGTGCTGCGCCGCCGCTTCCGCGCCGTTACCGCCGAGCTGGAGGGGGCGGCGCCCACCGAGGGCGGGCAGTTCAGCCCGGAGATCGACACCAGCTTCCTGCGCATCGCCGACGGCCGGCGGATGAACCTGGCGATGAAGTACGAGCGCAGCTCCGCGCTGTACGAGAGCGAGCGGGACGTGGTGCCGCAGACGCCCCGCCAGCCGTTCGACTTCACCGGCAACGTCACGTCGGCCACCGGCGGCGCACCGGTGGACGCGGGGCTGAGCGCGCTGCTCGGCCGCGCCGCCACCGTGGTGGGCGTGCCGGTGTCGGCGGCGAACGGGCGGCCGGCGCTTGGCGATTTCGTGCCCGGCACGGTGAACGTCAGCGATACCGGCGCCTATCGCACGCTGCTGCCGCAGACCGACGCGCTGACGCTGAACGGGGTGATGGCGCAGTCGATCTTCGGCAACGTCTCCGCCTCGCTCAACGGCACCTTCACCTATACCGGCAGCCAGAGCGCGCAGGGGCCGGCCAGTGCGCGCCTCGGCCTGCCGGCGGGCAGCCCTTTTTCGCCGTTCGCGGGCGATACCACGCTGTTCCGCTACCTCGGCGCGGTCGATCCGCTCGGCCAGCGCAACCGCAACCTCACCGGCCATCTCGGAACCACGCTGAACGGCGCGGTCGGCGGATGGCAATGGACCTTCACCGGCGGCTACGACCATGCCGTCAGCCGCACCCGCAGCGAGACGGGCATCGACCTCACCGGCTTCCAGGGGCTGATCGACGGGCGCGATCCGCTGGCCAACCCGTTCGGCCCGCTCACCGCCGACCAGCTCGGCGACCGCCTGATCGACCGCGCGCGCTCCGTCTCGGATATCGCCACCGCCGAGATGGTGGTGAACGGCACCCTGTTCCGCCTGCCGGCCGGCGCGGTGTCCACCACGGTCAAGCTGGGCGGTACGATGAACGACTTCCGTTCGCGCGCCACCCGCAGCGGTCTCGTCTCGCGCGCGGACCTGTCGCGTGACGACGTAAACGGGCAGGCCAGCATCGACCTGCCGATCGCCAGCCGGAAGAACGGGTTTCTCTCCGCGCTGGGCGAGCTGTCGGTGAACGTCAACGGCGCCTACGACCAGCTTTCCGATTTCGGCGGGCTGCGCACGATCGGCGCGGGGTTCAACTGGATTCCGGTCAAGCCGGTCAGCCTGATCGCCTCGATCAGCAAGGACGAGGGCGCGCCGAGCGTGCAGCAGCTCGGCAACCCGCAGGTGACGACGGTGGGCGTGCGCGTGTTCGATTACGTGCGCGGCGAGACGGTGGACATCAGCCGGCTGACCGGCGGCAACCCGCTGCTTTCCGCCGACGACCGTCGCGTGGTGAAACTGGGGCTGACGGTAAAGCCGCTGGCCGGGCAGGATCTGTCGATCACCGCCAACTACACCAACAGCCGGGTGCGCGATCCGATCGCCGCCTTCCCCACCGCCACCGCCGCGATCGAGGCGGCGTTCCCCGCCCGCTTCTCGCGCGATCCATCGGGCCGGCTGCTGGTGATCGACAGCCGGCCGATCAACTTCGCCCGGCAGGATCAGGAGGAACTGCGCTGGGGGATCAATTTCTCCAGGCAGCTCTCCACCCCGCCGCGCCCCGAGGGCGGCTTCCCGCGCGATGGCCAGCCGCCGCGCGACTGGCAGTCCAGAGACAGGCGGGGCGCAGACGGGCAGGCCGGCGGGCAGCCGCGTGACGGTCAGATGCAGGCGGGACAGGCACCGACGGGACCGGGGCAAGCGCCTGCGGGGCAGGCCGCCCAGAGCCAGCAGCAGGCCGGCGACGCGCAATCCTCGTTGCGCGAGTTGCTGCCGCCCGGCCCCGGCGGGCGCGGCACGCGGTTGCAGGCGGCGGTCTATCACACCATCCACCTGCGTGAACGGATCCTGATCTTCGAGAACGGGCCGTCGCTCGATCTGCTCAACGGCGATGCGATCGGCTCGTCCGGCGGCCAGCCGCGGCACGAGGTGCAGGGCCAGCTCGGCCTGACCCACAACGGCTTCGGCGCGCGGCTGAACGCCAGCTGGCAGAGCGGCACGACGGTGGACGGCGCGACGTCGGCACAGACGCTGCGCTTCTCCAGCCTGACGACGGTGGGGGTGCGGCTGTTCGCCAACCTCGGCCAGCAGCAGGCACTGACGGCGAAGGTGCCGTTCCTGCGCGGATCGCGGCTGAGCCTCGGCGTGACGAACCTGTTCAACCAGCGGCTGGACGTGCGCGACGTGAACGGGCTGGTGCCGGTCAGCTATCAGCCCGCCTACCTCGACCCTCTCGGGCGATCGGTGCGGATCAGCTTCCGCAAGCTGTTCTTCTGACTGGCTGGGGCGGCAGGATTCGAACCTGCGAATGGCGGCACCAAAAGCCGCTGCCTTACCACTTGGCGACGCCCCAGCATGTCCCCGGCCGGCGGGGAAGCGCGCTCCATATCGTTCCGCGCGGCCCGTGGGAAGCCTCGACGGTGGCGGGGCGAGGCGCTAGTCGGGGGGATCATCGCACGGAGAACGCATGACGATCCTGGTTACGGGCGCCGCCGGCTTCATCGGCTTCCATGTCGCCAACCGACTGCTGGCGCGGGGCGAGCGCGTGCTGGGCATCGACAGCCTCAACGATTATTATTCGGTGCCGCTGAAACGTGACCGGCTGGCCGCGATCGCCGCCGCGCATGGCGATGCCTCCCGCTTCGTGCAGGTCGATTTCGCCGATCATGTCGCGCTGGAGGCGGCGCTGGCGGGCGAGCCGATCGAGCGCATCGTGCATCTGGGCGCGCAGGCCGGGGTGCGCCACTCGATCGAGCATCCGCGCGATTACGTGCAGGCCAACCTCGTGGGCCACCTGAACATGCTGGAGGTGGCGCGCGGGCGCGGCGTGCCGATGGTCTATGCCTCCTCTTCCTCCGTGTATGGCGGCAACGAGACATCGCCGTTCCGCGTCGAGGACCGGGTGGATCGCCCGCTGTCGCTCTATGCCGCCACCAAGAAGGCGGACGAGCTGATGAGCGAGACCTACGCCCATCTCTACCGCCTGCCGCTCACGGGCCTACGCTTCTTCACCGTCTATGGCCCGTGGGGTCGGCCGGACATGGCGATGTGGCTGTTCACCGACGCGATCCTGCACGGCCGCCCGATCACCGTGTTCAACGGCGGCGACATGCGGCGCGACTTCACCTACGTCGACGATATCGTCAGCGGCATCGTGGCCGCGCTGGACAATCCGCCGCCCGACGACGGCACGGAAAAGGCGGGGGGCAGCCGCTCGCCGCACCGCCTCTACAACATCGGCAACAACCGCTCGGAGGAACTGGGCCGGCTGATCGAGATCGTCGAGGCGGCGTGCGGCCGCCCCGCCATCCGCGACTACCGGCCGATGCAACCGGGCGACGTGAAGGAGACATATGCCGATATCGGCGCGATCCAGCGCGATCTCGGCTTTGCCCCCACCACGACGATCGCCGAGGGCGTGCCGCGTTTCGTCGCGTGGTTCCGGTCGTACCACGGGGTCTAGCCCCCTTCCGCCCGTTGCGCCGGGCGGGCGGGGCTGGCAGGACAGGACATGGCCTCTCCCTCCGCATCGCCGCTGTTCCTGCGCGAGGAGGAGATACGGCGCGGCGTGGAGCTGCTCTACTTCGGCTACGGCCACCTCACCCGGGCGATCGACGAAGGGCTGGCGGCGCAGGGCCTGGGCCGGGCGCACCACCGCGCGCTCTATTTCATCGCGCGCCAGCCGGGGCTGACGGTGAGCGCGCTGCTGGCGCTGCTCGGCATCACCAAGCAGTCGCTCGGCCGGGTGCTCGGTGATCTGTCCACGCGCGAGCTGGTGGAGGTGAAGCCCGGCGCGCAGGATCGCCGCCAGCGCCTGCTACGGCTGACGCCGGCCGGCACCGCGCTGGAGGCATCGCTGTTCGAGGGATTGCGCGAGCGGATGGGCCATGCCTATGCCGAGGCGGGGCAGGGATCGGTCGCCGGTTTCTGGACGGTGCTGGAAGGGCTGATCCCGCCCGGCGAACGCGCCCGCGTGGCAGGCCTGCGGGGGTGATCCCTGCCGGGCGAAGGGGAGATGGAAGATGGCAGAGATCGACGGGTTCGCGGTAAAGACGATCGACGGCGCGGATGCCTCGATCGGCGACCATGCCGGCAAGGTGCGGCTGATCGTGAACACCGCCAGCAAGTGCGGCTTCACCCCGCAATATGAGGGGCTGGAGAAGCTGCACGAGGATTATGCCGCGCGCGGGCTGGCCGTGCTGGGCTTCCCCTGCGACCAGTTCGGCGGGCAGGAACCGGGCGACGCGGCCGAGATCGCCAACTTCTGTTCGCTGAAATACGACGTGAAGTTCCCCTTGTTCGCCAAGCTGGAGGTGAACGGTGACGGCGCCCATCCGCTGTTCCGTTACCTCAAGCACGAGGCCAAGGGGCTGCTGGGCAGCGAGGCGATCAAGTGGAACTTCACCAAGTTCCTGATCGACCGCGACGGCCATGTCGTCGCCCGCTACGCCCCGACGACCAAGCCCGAGGCGCTGCGGGGGGATATCGAGAAGTTGTTGTAGAGGATGAGCGTCCGGTAACGCCCACTTGCGGACCTTCCGCTTGGTTGACAGGCTGCCGACATGACGATCCTGTTTATCGAGGCCGACGAGCCACTCCTCATGTTCTCTTCCGTCGAGATGGCTGAACAGTATCTGGAAGCGGTCGATGTTCGTAGCGGCGTCTACAAGCGAGCCTTCGGTCAAGCTGGTGAACTTTTCTCAATCGAGGCAGAGAGTGAAATCGTCGTTATTCGCGCTACCGAACAGCCAGCCGATCCGGACGGCCTATGTGAGCTTCTTCGACGTTCATTACATGGAGTTGGTGAGGCGTTTTTACCGGATGCCGATCTTCCCACGTTAGTTGCTGCTGTCGAAGCGCGCTGGACAAAGCGTCAACGCTTCGCCACCGCCATATCTCGGTGGGGCTGCATAGTCGCGGTCTTCATGTTGGTCGGACTGGGCGTGTTTATTTAGACGTGAGATGAGGGCTGCTTTCCACCAACCCTAGCCGTCCACCATCCCCGCATACTCCGGATGCGTCTCGATGAAGTGGCGCACGAAGCTGCATTGCGGCACCACTCGGCCCCCCGCAGCGCGCGCCAGATCGAGCGCGCCCTGTACCAGCCGCCCGCCGATGCCCTGCCCGGACAGCGCCTCCGGCACCTCGGTGTGGGTGAAGATCAGCCGGTCGCCGTCGCGCTGGTAGGCGGCGAAGGCGGTGGTGCCATCCATGTCCAGCACGAAGCGGCCGGCGGCGGGGTCGTCGCGGACGGCGTTCATGCGGCGGCGCCGGCAAGGCGGGTGGCCATCGCCTCGTTGCGCTGGCTCGTCGCCAGCAGGGCGGGGGTGTTGCCGGCGGCATCGATCGCGGAGGGGTCGGCGCCCGCCGCCAGCAGCATGTCCACCTGTGCGGTGCGATCGAACATCGCGGCCATCATCAGCGCGGTCTGCCCGGCGAGGTTGCGCTGGTCTACCGTCGCGCCCGCCGCCAGAAGCTGTGCGGCTACCGCGTCATAGCCCTTGAACGCCACCCCCATCAGCGCGGTGTTGCCGCGCCCGGCATCGCCGCGATCGGGGTCCGCGCCGTGCGCCAGCAGCACCGCCACCGCCTCCTCGTGGCCGTGATAGGCGGCGAGGATCAGCGGCGTATGACCCTTGGCATCCTGCGCCTCGATCCGTGCGCCGTAGGTGAGCAGCGCGCCGATCACGTCGGCCCGGCCCTCGCGCGCGGCGTCGAACAGCAATTCCTGCATCCGCTCGGGGCTGGGCAGGGGGGGCGGGGCGGTGTCGGTCATGGCATTCTCCTGGGCCTATCAACGGTGGCGCCCGCGGATCGTTGCCGTCAGTCCGGGATCGGCCCGACCGAGAGGATCTCGATCGCGTCGGCCTGTCCGGCGAAGTCCACCCGGTCGCCGGCGCCGGCGCCGATCAGCACGCGGGCAAGCGGCGCGGTAAAGGCGAGGCGACCATGCGCGGGGTCGGCCTCGTCATGCCCGACGATATCGACGGTCGCCTCGATGCCCCCGCGACGGTAGACGATGCGCGAGGCGAAGCCGGCTTCCTCGCCCTCGGCGGGCGGGGTGGGCCGTGCGCTCGCCTGCCGTGCCCGCCAGTAGCGCAGGTCGCGCCTGAGTTCGGTCAGGCGCGCCTCGTCGCTTTCCACCGCGAGCGCCGCGTCCAGCGCGGCGACGCGCGCCACGATCAGCGCCAGCCCGCGCGGCGTCACCAGATTGGGGCCGGGCGGGATCGGCAGTTCGAACCGGGGTTCGAGATGTTCCTCGTCACTCTCGCGACGAAAGGCGACGCTCATGCGGCAGGCTCCTTGGCAGCGCCCCATATGGGGTGTGCGGGGGCGCCGGAGAAGCGCCGTCGCTTTTCGGCGTATTCGTCCCCCCGCGATCGTTCGGGTCGCCGCCGTGGCGCCACCGCCCGGCCTGTCACGATGCGATGCGGGCTTGTTCCGGCGACAGGCGGCCCCCACGTGGCGGCACCCTGTTTCCGAGAGGACCGATTCACGATGTCGCCACGCCCCCTGATGCTGCTCGCGCCCATGCTGATTGCGGTTGCGGCACCGCTGCCGGCCGCACCGTCGAAGGCGCCGCCGGCCAAGGCCGCCCCGGTCGCCGGTGACGTCACCCGCGCGCAGATGCTGAAGGAGGTGAACGGCGTGTTCGACGTGGCCGATACCGACAAGGACGGTTTCATGAGCCGCGCCGAATTCCGCGTGCGGATGGGGGCGGTACTGAACCGCACGCCGCCCGGCACCGCCGGCGCACCGAGCAAGCCGGAGGCACAAGCGATGCTCGACGCGGCCGATGCGGCCTTCAAGCGGGTCGACAGCGATGGCGACGGCAAGCTGAGCCGGGCGGAGGCGACCAAGCGCCCGCTCGCCGCGTTCGACATGATGGACGCGAACCACGACGGCATCCTGACGGTCGCCGAAAAGGCCGCCGCCCGTAGCCGCGAGACGGACGTGCCGGCGGGCAAGGCGATCGTGAAGGTGCCCCCCGCCGCACGCTAGGGCCAGGCCTCGCCGGTCGTTCAGGCCGGCGGCTTGCGCAGCGCCTTGCGCGCGGCGCGACGGTTGCGGGCGCGGCGGAAAAGGCCGCGCTTGCCCAGCGCCTCGAACATCTCCTCCGGCCCTTCGGGGTCCAGCACCTCGTTGTCCGCCAGCCACGTCTCGACCGCGCTCAGGTCGGGTATCTCATAGGGTTCCAGCGTGCGGCCCGATCCGCGCAGCGCCTCGATCGTGGCGATGATCGAACCGCTCGCGTCGATGCGCCGGGCGACTTCGTCCGGCGCCACATCCAGATGCTCGGCGATCAGGCCGTCGCGGATCGCGCGGATCGCTGGGCGGCATGCGCCGTTGGCCGAGCAGGCGCGCTCGATCGTCACGTCGCATTCGGTATCGAGCCGCAGCGAACGGTTGTTCATGTTCGAGGAGCCGACGCGGAGCATCTCCTCGTCGACGATCATGATCTTGGCGTGGACGTAGATCGGCTCCCCGCCCTTCGTCACCGGATGATACAGCCGCAGCCTTTTGTGCGGGTCGCGCCGGCGCAGCGCCTCGAACAGGCGGGCGCGGGCGCTGTCCATCGCGATCGGCTCCAGCCAGCCGTTGGCGGTCAGCGGGTTGACGATCACGATCTCCGGCCCGTCCGGCTCGTCCAGCCGGCGGGCGATGGCCTCGGCGATGCGGCGCGAGGCGAAATACTGGCTTTCGGCATAGATGAACCGCCGCGCCGCGCCGATCATGTCGAGGTACAGTCGCTCGATCTCGCGGATCGGTTCAAGGTCGGGCAGCGTCGGGCGCGAGCGCGAGATGGCGATGTCGACATCGCGGAACTGCGGATCGAGGCTGGGTGGCCACACGTCGTCCGATGCTTCGATCGGGGCCAGCGTGCCGCCCCCCGAGATGCGCCAGCGATCGCGCGCCAGTTCGCCCAGCCGGGCGGCGGCCGGGCCTTCGATCGCGGTGGTGGCATCGTGCCACGGCGGATAGGGCTTGCCGTTGGGGCGTTTGCGCTGCGGCTCGTCGTCGCAGTGGTGGCGGGTGTCCCAGCGATCCCCGGTCATGTCGATGCCGCCGCAAAAGGCGAAGCTGTCGTCGATCACCACGATCTTCTGGTGATGCGAGGCGCCGGGCGGATGCGCGCCGTCCAGCCGGGTGTGAATGCGCTTGTGCCGCATCCACTTGAGGAAGGTGAAGATGGTGGTGCCGCGAAACAACGTGCGGATCGCGCCCAGATCCCACCGCAGCAGATACACCTCCAGCGCGGGGTTGCGCTCCACCAGCCACAGGATCAGCGGGCCGATCTCGTCGGGGGCGGAAGGATCGCCCTTTTCCCCGCCCAGCCGGATGCGGCCGTCGAAATCCCAGCCGATCAGCATGATCCGCTGCTCGGCGCGCATCATGGCGGCGCGGGCGGCGGCGAAATAGTCATCGGCATCGATCACCACGGCGGCGCGGGTCGCGCGGTCGACGGACCAGACATTCTCGCCGGGCACGAGGATGCTGGCGGCGGCGGCGGCGGGATCGTGGTCGCTCATCCGGCCCGCTTTCTAGCGGTTTGCGCTGGCTGGCAAGCGTCGGGCGGGGGCGGTGCGGGTTTCACCATCCATGCGCCTGCGAGAGCGCCGACACGGGGCCGCCCCGTCGGCGTCGTGCCGCTTAAGCGCTTGCCATCCGGCCCTTTGCCGACGCATGGCGGCGCGGATGCCCCGGCCCCGCGCCGGGCGGCGTCATGCCAATAAGGAGGAACCGGCATGAATCACAGCGATCTGATCGATACCATCGCCACGGGCGAGGGCGTTACCAAGGCCGATGCCAAGAAGCTCGTCGAGGGTGTGTTCGCAGCGATCGTCGATGCGGCCGCCAAGGACGGCGAAGTCTCGATCAACGGCTTCGGCAAGTTCCGCGTGACCGACAGCCCCGAGCGCGACGGCCGCAACCCGGCCACCGGCGAGGCGATGAAGATCAAGGCGTCCAAGCGCTTCGCCTTCACCGCGTCGAAGACGCTCAAGGACAAGCTGAACGGCTGATCCTGATTGGCCGGGGCAGGGTCGATCCGGTCGCACCGGGTCGATCGCTCCGGTCATTCGGTGTGAGGTGTTTTCACGCGTGCGGGTGATCCCGCCGGCCTCGAGAACACGTCGGGCCGATCATCGGCATGATGAGCGAGCCCGGCCCGGCGACGGTGCCGGGCTCGTTCCGTTCGGGGGCCGGCCGCGGTGCGTGCCGGCCGGTCAGCCGTCGATCCGTCGCACCAGATCCAGTACCGGTCCGGCGTGCTCCTGCCGGCAGATGAGCAGGTCGGGCAGATAGACGTCGGCCCGGTTGTAGAGCAGCGGGCTGCCATCCATCCGCGAGCAGTGCAGCCCGTGGGCCAGCGCGACAGCGACCGGGGCGGCCGAGTCCCATTCGTACTGCCCGCCCGAATGCAGGTAGATATCCGCCTCGCCGCGCACGATCGCCATCGCCTTGGCGCCGGCCGATCCCATCGGCACCAGTTCGGCATCGAGCTGCCCGGCCACCGCCACTGCTTCCTTCGCCGGGCGGGAGCGGCTGACGACCATCCGCAGCCGGTCGGGCGCGGGCGGCACCGCCACCGGCCGGTCGGTGCGCAGCACCACGCCCAGCCCCGGCAGCGCCACCGCGCCGACCGTCGCCACGCCGTCGATCGCCAGGCCGACGTGAACCGCCCAGTCGTCGCGCGCCTCGCCGTACTCACGCGTGCCGTCCACCGGATCGACGATCCACACCCGGCGCTTGTCGAGCCGCGCGGGGCCGTCCTTCTCTTCCTCGGAGAGCAGTCCGTCGTCCGGGCGCTGTTCGCGCAGCGCATGGACGAGGAACTGGTTGGCGGTCTGGTCCCCCGCCTTGCCCAGCGCCTTCGCCCCGAACAGGCCGGCCTCGCGCACCGTCAGCAGCAGGCGGCCGGCGATGTCGGCCAGATGCGCCGCCAGCGCCGCGTCCTCGGCCATCAGCGTATCGCTCACGGGATGATCCGGGCGATGATGGCGTCGGCGGCTTCCTCGGGCGTCATCGCGGTCGTGTCGATGCGGATCTCGGGATCCTGCGGCGCCTCGTAGGGGCTGTCGATGCCGGTGAAGTTGGCCAGCTTGCCGGCGCGTGCCTTGGCGTACAGCCCCTTCACGTCGCGCGCCTCTGCTTCGGCCAGCGGCGTATCGATATGCACCTCGATGAACTCGCCCGGCGCCATCATCGCCCGCACCATCTCGCGTTCGGCGCGGAACGGCGAGATGAAGGCGGTGACGACGATCAGCCCGGCATCGGTCATCAGTTTCGCCACCTCGCCCACGCGGCGGATGTTCTCCACCCGGTCGGCATCGGTGAAGCCCAGGTCCTTGTTCAGCCCGTGGCGCACGTTGTCGCCGTCCAGCAGCAGGGTGTGGCGGTTCATCCGCACCAGCTTGCGCTCGACGATGTTGGCGATCGTCGACTTGCCCGCGCCCGACAGCCCGGTGAACCACAGCACCGCCGGCTTCTGGTTCTTCAGGTCGGCGTGCTTCTCGCGCGTCACCTCGGTGGCCTGCCAGTGGACGTTCTGCGCCCGGCGCAGGCTGAAGTGGATCATCCCCGCCGCCACCGTGGCGTTGCTGATCTTGTCGATCAGGATGAACCCGCCGAGCGCGCGATTGTCCGCATAGGGCTCGAACACCAGCGGCCTGTCGGTGGACAGGTTGGCGACGCCGATCGCGTTCAGCTCCAGCGTGCGGGCCGCCAGATGCTCCATCGTGTTGACGTTGACCTGATATTTGGGCGCCTGCAGCGTCGCCGTCACCGTCTGCGATGCCAGTTTCAGCCAATAGGAGCGGCCGGGCAGCATCGCCTCCTCGGCCATCCACACGATCGTCGTCTCGAACTGGTCGGCCACCTGCGGCGGATCGCCCGCCACGGCCAGCACGTCGCCGCGCGAGCAGTCGATCTCGTCGGCCAGCGTCAGCGTGACGGACTGGCCGGCCACCGCCTCGTCCAGCTCGCCGGACCCATCGGCCCCGGGCATCGTGACGATGCGGGCGATGGCGGAGGTCTTGCCCGAGGGCAGCACACGCACCGCATCGCCCGGCTTCACCGTGCCGGACGATATCAGCCCGGAGAAGCCGCGGAAATCGAGGTTCGGGCGGTTGACCCACTGGACGGCCATGCGGAACGGGCGGTCCTGCTCGGCGGTCACGTCCAGCTCGACCGTCTCCAGATGCGCCATCAGCGTCGGGCCGGCATACCACGGCGTGTTCGCGCTGCGGGTGGTGATGTTGTCGCCCTTGAAGCCGGAGATCGGTATCGCGGTGAAGGCGGTGATGCCGATGCCGGCGGCGAAGGCGGCGTAATCGGCGACGATCGCGTCGTAGCGCGCCCGATCGTAGTCGATCAGGTCCATCTTGTTCACCGCCAGCACCAGATTGCGGATGCCGATCAGGTGGGCGAGGTAGCTGTGCCGCCGCGTTTGCGTCAGCACGCCCTTGCGCGCATCGATCAGGATCACGGCGAGATCGGCGGTGGAGGCGCCCGTCACCATGTTGCGGGTATACTGCTCGTGCCCCGGCGTGTCGGCGACGATGAACTTGCGCTTCTCGGTGGAGAAGAAGCGGTAGGCGACGTCGATGGTGATGCCCTGCTCGCGCTCGGCGGCGAGGCCATCCACCAGCAGCGCGAAGTCGATCTCGCCGCCCTGCGTGCCGACGCGCTTGCTGTCCGCCTCCAGCGTGGCGAGCTGATCCTCGAAGATCATCTTGCTGTCGTACAGCAGGCGGCCGATCAGCGTGGACTTGCCGTCGTCCACCGAGCCGCAGGTGATGAAGCGCAGCAGGCTCTTGTGCTGGTGCTGCGCCAGATAGGCGTCGATATCCTCGGCGATCAGGGATTCGACCTGATAGGCGCTGTCGCTGTCGACGAGCGTGGCGGTGCCGGCGGTGGGTGTCGTGATGGCGCTCATGTCAGGCTACCTCGTCATGCCGGGCTTCGGGCATCCACCGCGCGGCGGGCGGCGCGGTGCGGGGAAAAGGGGGGACCCCGGAACCGGTCCGGGGCGACGTCTGGAAGGGATCGCGGGCGCGCGTCAGAAGTAGCCTTCCTGCTTCTTCTTCTCCATGCCGGCGCCGCCCGCGTCCTTGTCAATCGCGCGGCCCTGCCGTTCGGACGTGGTGGTCAGCAGCATCTCCTGGATCACCGCCGACAGCGTGTCCGCCTCGCTCTCCACGGCTCCGGTCAGCGGGTAGCAACCCAGCGTGCGGAAGCGGATCGAGCGATCGACCGGCACCTCGCCGGGGGCCAGCGGAAAGCGGTCGTCGTCTACCATCACCAGCATCCCGTCACGCTCCACGGTGGGGCGTTTCGCGGCGAAATACAGCGGCACGATCGGCACGTCGTTGAGCTGGATGTACTGCCAGATGTCCAGCTCGGTCCAGTTGGAGATCGGGAAGATCCTGATGCTCTCGCCCCTGGCCTTCCTGGCGTTGTAGAGGTTCCACAATTCGGGCCGCTGGTTCTTCGGATCCCAGCCGTGGTTGGCGGAGCGGAACGAGAAGATGCGCTCCTTGGCGCGGCTCTTCTCCTCGTCGCGGCGGGCGCCGCCGAAGGCCGCGTCGAAGCCGTATTTGTTCAGCGCCTGCTTCAGCCCCTCGGTCTTCCACATGTCGGTGTGGAGCGCGCCGTGGTCGAACGGGTTGATCCCGCGCTCGATCGCTTCCGGGTTCTGATAGACGAGCAGTTCCATGCCCGCCTCGCGCGCCGCGCGCTCGCGCAGCTCGTACATCGCCCTGAACTTCCACGTCGTATCGACATGCAGCAGCGGGAACGGGGGGGGCGACGGATAGAAGGCCTTGCGCGCCAGATGCAGCATTACCGCCGAGTCCTTGCCCACCGAATACAGCATCACCGGCTTTTCGGTTTCCGACACGACCTCACGCATGATGTGGATGCTTTCGGCTTCCAGCCGTTCCAGATGCGTAAGGGTTCGGGACATGGCGCCTTTTCCGATCTTCCAATAGCGGCCGGCTCTGGCGCAGGCTGCCGGACCGGGCAACTTTGTTTTCCTGTCGCCGGCTCAAGTTCAGCTAGGCCGCCTCGCGCCCGGGCGGTCGGGGCGGTCGGGGCGGACGGGAGATACCCGCCGCCCCGACCGCGCGTTCGCTCAGACGCGCTCGAACACCGCGGCGATGCCCTGCCCGCCGCCGATGCACATCGTGGCGAGGCCGTAGCGCCCGCCGGTGCGGGCCAGCTCGTACACCAGCTTGGTGGCGAGGATCGCGCCGGTCGCGCCGATCGGATGGCCGAGCGAGATGCCGCTGCCGTTCACGTTCAGCTTGGCCGGATCGAAGCCGAGCTCCTTGGCGACGGCGCATGCCTGCGCCGCGAACGCCTCGTTGGCCTCGATCACGTCGATGTCGGCGATCGTCAGCCCGGCCTTCTTGAGCACGGCCTTCACCGCCGACACCGGGCCGATGCCCATGATCTTCGGCTCCACCCCGGTGTTCGCATAGGCGACCAGCCGGGCGAGCGGCTTCAGCCCCTTGGCCTTCACCGCCTCGCCGCTGGCCAGCACGACCGCCGAGGCGCCGTCGTTGATGCCGGAGGCATTGCCGGCGGTGACCGAGCCGTTCTCCGCACGGAACACCGGCTTCAGCCTGGCGAAATCCTCCGCCTTGGCGTCGGCGCGGACATGCTCGTCGGTATCGAACGGCACCTTCTTGCCGCGCACCTTCACCTCGACCGGCAGGATCTGGTCCTTGAACCGCCCCTCGGCGATCGCGGCGGCCGCGCGCTGGTGGCTGCGCAGCGCCAGCGCGTCCTGGTCCTCGCGCGTCACGTCATACTTGTCGGCGACGTTCTCGGCGGTCACGCCCATGTGGATGCGGTCGAACGGATCGGTCAGCCCGCCCAGCAGCGCGTCCTGCATCGTGGCGTCGCCCAGCTTGTGGCCGAAACGCATGCCGGGCACGAAGAAGGGCGCCTTGCTCATCACCTCGACACCGCCGGCGACGGCCACGTCATAGTCGCCGAGCATGATGCCCTGCGCCGCCGTGACGATGGCCTGCAGGCCCGATCCGCACAGCCGGTTCACCGACAGCGCCGGCGTTTCCACCGGCAGGCCCCCGTTCACGCCGGCGATGCGGGCGAGATAGGCGTCGCTCGGCTCGCTCGGCACCACCTGCCCGAACACGATCTGGCCGACGTCGGCCGGATCGACCTTTGCGCGCGACAGCGCCTCCTTCACCACCAGCGTGGCGAGCGCGGCCGGCGGCTGATCCTTCAGCGCGCCGCCGAACGTGCCGATTGCGGTACGGACGGCCGAAACGAGATACACGTCATTCATGGTATTTCCTTTCCAGATCGCGATCGCGCGCATCTGCAGCCATTACGATGGGCGAAAGCTGGCCGCTCCCACCCGACTTCCACCTTGCCTCGCCGGCCAAGCCGGCCCGGCCGGCTTTCGCCGCCGCCCGCCGGCATGACCCGCGCCCTCGATGCACCCGTCTTGCCGGTCTCCCGCCGGTGCCGTGATCGCGGGCCGCCGCATCGGCGACGGACCACGGCATGGCGGTCGGCGTCTGTCCGCGCGTCGTCTCGTCGCGACGGTCGGGCCAGACGGTCGGGCTTTATGTTGTGATGCCGGCCGCCGATTGCCAGCGGCAGGCGCCACGGCCCGCGCCGGTCGCGATCCGGCCGGGGCTTTGTGGCCACCCTGCCCCCGGCCGGTGCGACGGCTGTTCTAACGGCGGCCGTTTGCGGCGGCGTGCCCGGCTTGTCCAGCCCCCGGCCGGGTCCGGCCTTTGCGACGCGGGCGGTGCCGCGCTACACCGGGCCGGAGAGACGCCGGCATGCGTTTCGCACAGGAGCCGCCGATGACCATCTTCACCCCGCCGACGATCGAGCAGCGCTTCGTGCTGGCGCAGGTGGCGGGCGTGGGTGGGGGGCAGGGCGATGGCCCGGACGCTGTGGACG
>NZ_VNIM01000082.1 GCF_007785815.1 Alterirhizorhabdus solaris
TTCAAGAACCGCCGCCTGGTCCGCGACTATGAGCAGCTCACCGCCGTCGCCGAAACCCTCATCACCATCGCCGCCTCCGCCACTCTGCTACGTCGATGGACGTGAGGAGACGGCCTTTTCAAACGCATTCTAATGGCGGATGCAGAAGGTCCGCAACAGTGAAGGAAATCGGGCGCCGGTAAGGCGTACGATATTCTCCCAGCAGGAAGCCGCGGGCCACGGGCGGTGAGCTATGGGACTTTCGGGTTGGTCCGGCCCGAGGCGCAAACGCCAGGTGTTGAGACGCGCATCATGGGGGGGATTGTTGTCTGGGGATGCGTTCGACCTAGACGTTGCTCGGAACCGGGGCATGAAACGGACGTTGGCGCGGTTGGTGGCATTGCCGGTGCCAGCGGCATCATCGCCGGAAGCGCAGCAACTGTGCGGCGGGCTCAGGGGGAGCCAACCTGAAACGCTTCGCTCCACCCTGATATCTCATTTCTGTCAGCCGTGCGGTCGTAGGACGACTTTGATCACACCCTCCTTCTTGTCGCGGAATTTCTCGTACATAACCGGCGCATCTTCGAGCGCGGCGGGGTGGGTCACAACGAAGCTCGGATCGATATCACCAGCCTCGATCCGGGCCAATAGCGGCGCGGCGTACCGCTGAACGTGGGTCTGGCCCGTCTTGATCGTCAGGCCCTTGTTCATCATCGCGCCGATCGGGATCTTGTCGCCCATGCCGACATAGACGCCGGGGATCGACACGGTGCCGCCCATCCGGCAACTCATGATCGCCTCGCGCAGGACATGGACCCGGTCGGTCGTGAGGAAGGTAGCAGCCTTCACCTTGTCCATCACCGCATCGACCGAACCGTGTGCCGATGCCTCACAGCCCACCGCATCGATGCAGCTATCTGGCCCACGCCCCTTGGTGCGAAATTGAAGTTCATCATACACGTCGTCGACTTCGGCGAAGTTGATGACCTCGGCACCGCCCGCCTCGGCCATTGCAAGACGTTCGGCCACCTCGTCGATGGCAATGACACGGCCCGCGCCAAGCATCAACGCAGAGCGAATCGCAAATTGACCGACCGGGCCACAACCCCAGATCGCGACCGTATCACCAGGTTCGATTTGCGCATTCTCGGCAGCCATGTAGCCGGTCGGGAAGATGTCCGAGAGAAACAACGCCTGCTCGTCGGTGACGTTGTCCGGAATTTTGATCGGCCCGATATCAGCCATCGGCACACGCAGATATTCGGCCTGCCCGCCACAATAGCCGCCCAGCATATGGCTAAAGCCGAACAGGCCGGCGGGCGAATGGCCCATCGCTTTTATCGCCATCTCAGCGTTCGGATTGGTTCGTTCGCAGGCCGAAAACAATCCCTTGCGACAGAAGAAGCAATCACCGCAACTGATGGTGAACGGGACGACAACCCGATCGCCGATCTTCAGATTGGTCACTTCCGACCCGAGCGCGACAACTTCGCCCATATTCTCGTGCCCAAGGATATCACCCGCCATCATCGTCGGCTGATAGCCATCGAGCAAATGCAGATCGGATCCACAGATCGCGCATGCGGTCACCTTGATGATGGCGTCCCGAGGATGCTTGATTTCCGGGTCGGCGACGGTATCGACGCGCACATCCCCTTTTTCGTGCCAGCATAATGCGCGCATCGATCGTCTCCTGAATGGTTGGTGTGTCGTCAGACTTTATGGACATCTGGCTAGAGCTCACGGTTTCGAACCCGCTATAGGCTCATGACCGCAGAGGATATCGGCTGGGCTTATCGGGTCAGCCTCGCGACGCGACCGCGTCGACCGCTGCGGCGACCTGATCAGGCACCGCGTAGTGAAACAGGTGCCCCTGACCGGGCACGATTTCCAGTACGCTTTGGGAAAGCTCCCCGGCGAGTTTACATGCGTGATTGTCGATATGCGCGATCTGGTCACCCTCGCCCGCGATGATCGTGACTGGCAGTTCAAGCTCCCCGTAACGGCGGCTGAGCGCAATCGCACCTGGAATCATCATGGCCGTATCGGCAGCCGTTGCCCGAATCTGGCTAGGCCGAAGCGCTAGGGCTAGCGGCACGTCGGCGAACTTCTTCGATACGGGCGCTGGCGCGAAGCTCGCCTTGATCCCGATCGGCCCGATCATAGCGCCCGTGAGCGGGGAGATCGTGTGGGCCATCATGTCTCCCAATATAGGAATCGCAGGAGTCGATGCGGGCAGCACGTCAGGGCGAGCAGTGCCATAGTAATAGCCGGACAGCAGCACCAACCCAGCCACACGGCCAGGGTGGTCGAGCGCCATCGCCAGTACGACCATCGTGCCCCAGCTATGACCGACGACCACCGCATTCGACACGCCTAGCTTTTCGAGTGCGGCCGCCAGCAACGCGGCCTGCGCTCCAGGCGTCCAGATCGTCGTTCGCGGGCGATCGCTATAACCGAAACCCGGCCGATCAAACGCGATGACGCGGTGATCTGCCGCAACGCGATCGAAGACCCCGCTGGCGATGAAGTCCTGCAGCATCACGCCGTTGCCGTGAAGCAGCACCACCGGCGTTCCGGTACCTCGTTCAACATAATGAAGGCGGACGCCGTCGACCTCAATAAATCTGCCCGCGGGCGGGTTGTTCGCCTCTGCTCGATGGGTCGCGAAACGATTAAACGCCGCAGCCGTAGCCAAAAAGCCGATGGCTCCGGCCGAGATAACGACCTTATTTCCGGCGATCCGCTCCCGCCACGAGGTTGACCCCTTCGGCATAGATTGCGGAGGACGGGCTTTTCGATGAGGCTTCTGTGTCATAATCGACCAACTGTTGTGCAACCCACAAAGTTCAATTAATATTGAAATCGATGGATATTCTTCGGTGTCTAATCCAAGTTATCATATAATTCTTATGCGGCCTATACGCGTCTATTCAATAAAACTACCGTAGATGCTTTAAGGCCCATTGCTGGCGGAGTAGGGAAAACGTGCAATGGCGCTGTTTTGGTTATCAGACGAGGCATGGGCGGCGGTCGAGCCGTACCTGCCTGTAAACCAGTCTGGCGCCCGTCGCGTGGACGACCGACGTGTGATCTCCGGCATCCTACACGTCCTTGAGATAGGCTGCCACTGGCGCGATTGCCCGTCTGATTACGGTCCATCGACCACGGTCTATAACCGGTTCAACCGTTGGTCGCGGCGGGGCTTCTGGCTCGGGTTGCTCAATGCGCTGGTGGAGGCTGGTGCTCTCGCGACGAGCACCGCGCCCAACAGCGCTTACGTTAGAGCGCAGCACGCAGGATTTAGCGTAAGCGGCGGCGTTAGACCAGGATAACCAGGCGTTTGGCACAATATGGCCGTGTTCCGACCATCCGTCCTTGGAAGGCGTTTTGGCGAATCGCAGCTGTCATCGTACCACCACACGTCACGCTACGGTCGCTGGCGACTTTCTTCCGGAAGAGTTTTACCGCCGGTCGTAGCCGGAACCGAACGATGAACCGATGCGTGACGACAATAGGGGCCGAGACAGCCATGATTGGCGGACGACTGCGTGCCGGTTCCTGTTTGAAGAACCAGCACGCAGTAGATGTTAGCTCTTGCGAACGGAGCCAGCGTCCAAATCGACATTCATTTCACGGGGCCAAAAGCGTAAATCGCGGCACGCGACAATCAGTGTTCTGGCATCCTTCACCTTGGCGAGCGGAACAAAGCCCGCGTCGAGTTCCGGGGGGATGCGGGCTTCGTCAAACAACGGCTTCGCATTCTCACCAACGCCGATGAATTTGCAGTGCCCGAATGCATCCGAGATGAAATCCTTCGAGGCGGCATCCTTGGCCAGCAGTAGAACGCCCTCGGCGGAAGGCAGCACGGCTACCGCATCGAACAAGACCGAAGGCCCGCCATCGATCTTGTGCTTGGCGGCAACCACCGTGCCATCGTCCAACGTGACGCCACCGATCTTCGGCGCCACGACCTCCCACATCGCGCCTTCGTCTTCCAGCGCGGCGGTAAGCGCGGTGAACATTGCTGCATCTGACCCGTCGGTCAGGAAGATGCCCATCTTGCGGCCCTTGAAGCTGTCTGGCCCGTTGACCAGAATGCTGAGCTTGGGTGAGGGCAGGAGGTCCATCGTCGGCATGGCAGCCTTGGCCGGATCGGGCAGCGCCATGCCCAAACCATCCGCAACCGTGGCGGCAAGTCCGTTGTCGATATTGAGCAGGTGCGACACCGCGCGGGCACGGATATCGATCCGCTCTACCTTCGACAGTTCGAACACGAGCGCATCGCTGAGATGCTTTTGTTCGATGGGCAGCTGACTGATGAAGAACTGCCGCGCCTGACTGTAATGATCGGCGAACGTCTCCGAACGGATACGCTGCTTGGTGCCCTGCACCTCGGCCGGAAAGCTTTTGAACCCGATCTCCTGATTCTCGCGCGGGCCGCCGTCGGCGCCCCAGCTGTTCGGTTCGTAGTTTGCGCGTCCCTTGGGGTTGCGCATTGCCATGTGGCCGTCCTGCTGAAAATTGCGCACAGGGCTGCGCGGCGCATTGATCGGCAGATGAGTGAAGTTCGGACTGCCAAGCCGCTTCAACTGCGTATCGAGATAGGAGAAGTTCCGGCCATGCAGCAGCGGATCGTCGCTGAAGTCGATCCCCGGCGGCACGTTCTGTGTGCAGAAGGCCACCTGCTCGGTATTGGCAAAGAAATTGTCTACGTTGCGGTTCAGCGTCAGCGTACCGATCGTGCGCAGCGGCACGTCCTCCTCGGGGATCAGCTTGGTCGAATCGAGGTGGTCGAACGGCAACCCGTCCGCCGTTGCCTGATCGAACAGCTGAACGCCGAGATCCCATATCGGGAAATCACCACTCTCGATCGCTGCCCACAGATCGCGTCGATGGAAATCGGGATCGGCGCCGTTGATCTTGACGGCCTCGTTCCAAAGAACCGACTGCAGACCCTGACGCGGGGTCCAGTGGAACTTCACGAAGGTGGATTGCCCTTCGGCGTTCACCAGCCGGAAGCTATGTACGCCAAAGCCCTGCATCGTGCGGAACGACCGGGGGAGGGTTCGATCCGACATCTGCCACATGATCATGTGCCAGGCTTCCGGGGTGAGCGTTGCGAAATCCCAGAAGTTATCGTGCGCGGATTGGGCTTGTGGAAAGCCGCGATCCGGTTCCTGCTTCACGGCGTGGGCGAGATCGGGGAATTTGATCGCGTCTTGAATGAAGAACACCGGGATATTGTTGCCCACGATGTCCCAGTTGCCTTGGTTCGTGTAGAGCTTCACCGAGAAACCGCGCACGTCGCGCGCCAGATCCGATGAGCCCTTGTTGCCGGCGACCGTGGAAAAACGAACGAATGCCTCGGTCTGCTGGCCCACCGTGCCGAGCACATCGGCTTGGGTAAGATCAGCTAGACTGTCGGTCAACTCGAAGACGCCGTGCGCCCCATAGCCGCGAGCATGGACGACACGTTCGGGAATGCGCTCATGATCAAAATGGAAGATCTTCTCGCGGAGTATGAAGTCCTCAAGCAGTGTCGGCCCGCGCGGCCCCGCCTTGAGACTGTTCTGCCCATCGGCGACAGGGATGCCCTGCTGCGTCGTCAACGTCATCGCCTCGTCGGTCGTGGTCTGGTGCGTCTCGCCGCCATTACCCTGCGTTCCGGCATAGCTGGTCGGGAGATCGGCACCGGCGGGAAGCGGCGATACCTTGGCGGGCGTTTCGCCCTTGATCTTGGCCGCATCGGCCGAAACAGGATTCTTCTTCGCCATCTTAGTCCTCCAGTCAGCGCATGAATGCACGTGAACATGGAAGGTAGAAAGGCGTATATATTTTATTTTGGGTGGAACCCTATCTAATTAATCTATGCTTATTGGTTTCAGATTCGAAGCGTGGCGGTTTGTCGGGCGATAACCCGCGGCAACCGGTGATTGCTTGAGGATCGCGACGACGTGCCTTGAATGGCGGTATCACCGTGTCAGTCGATCCGGACGATGAAGAACTGGCCGGCAAGGTCCGCGCCACTTTCAACGAATTCGATGCGAGTGAGTTCGTGGCGGATTGAGCATAGCGGGCGCGACCGTCCCCTGACGAATGGTTCGCAGGTAACGGGTGGGCGTCACTGGCACCCACCTCCTACCTCAGACTTTATCGGTAACTCCGCGCACCTTGGCGAGCGCATCGACGCCGCTCGGCTTCTTGGCAGCGCCTCTACGTACAGGCAGCTTTTCGGCTGCCGTAGCTCCACTTTTCGGCGGCCGTCCACGCCGTGGCTTGTCGATGGCAGGCGTCTCCGCGGGCTCGGCGGCTTGATTTATTTCAGGCTCATCTGCCGCCTGCGTCCGCGCAGCAGCCTTACGACCGAGGCCCAAGGAGTGTGCCAGCGTGCGACGCTTCTCGGCATAAGTCGGTGCTACCATCGGGTAATCGCTGGGCAGGCCCCACTTGCGGCGATACTCTTGGGGGCTCATATCGTAATTGGTGCGCAGGTAACGTTTGAGCATCTTCAGCTTCTTGCCGTCTTCCAGGCAGACGATGTGATCGGGCTTGATCGAAGATCGTATGGATACTGCCGGTTCTTGCTTTGCGAGTTCGGGTGCCTTGGGGGAATTCAGCCCCGTCAAGGCACCGTGCACGGCGGTGATGAGCTTTGGTAGCTCGCCCGCTTCCACCCCATTATTGCTAACATGCGCAACAACGATGTCGACAGTTAAGGTTAGGTGGTCGGTAGCAGCGTTGTCGTTCTCGATCATGGTGCGACCCTCATTATTTGTCGTTAGAGAAGAATGACGTCCGTACGCCAATTGATCGAATAAGTTAAAGGGTTTTGCCAGCGGCAAAGTTGGTTATGGGCAGCTGTGTTAGCCGGTGCGATCTATAAGCGGAGGCTTTGCCATTTTAAATGACGGCACCGTTCGATCACCCTCGCGGGAGCCACCGTTTGATGCGATTGACACGGCGATCGGTCTCCACCGAGTGGTCCGGTTTGATTGTTAGTGCATCGTTGCCTCGGTTGGTGCAGCGAAGCGGAACCGGACGGCGGCAATGGCGGTGTCGCTACCTACAGAGCCGGCGGCCGGTAGCCCAGGTGCTGTGGACGCACCGTGTTGTAGTGGCGCTGCCAAGCCTCGATCAGCACCTTGGCCGCGGCGAGTTTGTAGAAGATCTCGTCGGTGAGCCGCGCGTCACGGAGCGACCCATTGAAGCTCTCATTGTAGCCATTCTCTCAAGAAGAGCTTGGTGCGATGTAGAGCGTCTTCACGCCGATCTGCGCAAGGCAGAGTTGCACAGCGGTGGCAATGAACTCGGCACCATTGTCCGATCTGATAGGCCCTGGTGGTCACCGCGCGATAAGCAGATCGGCAAGCGCCGCCAAGACATCCTCATGCTTTAGCTGACGCGCGACGACGAGCGCGGGCATTCCCGGCTGGCCTCGTCGATGATGGTGAGGATCCGGACCTTACGCCATCATGCGTGCGCCCTCGACGAAGTCGTACCCTTCCGCAGCCGTTCCAACGATGCTGCACATCGCCGGAACCTTGGGCCGCTCCGCCCAGGCGTGCTTCGGGTATTCCGGCCTGAGCCGGATGCAGGAACCGTCATTGAGCCAAAGCCGGTCGCGCTTCGGTTAGCGCTGGGGCACCTTCAGCCCCTTCTTGCGCCAGATCCGCTCGACACTTTTGCGGTTCACTGTCCAGCCTGCATCGCGGAGCAAGGCAGTCACCCGCCGATAGCCGTAGCGACCATATTGGCTGCTGGCCCGCGCGATGATGTCGTCGGTGAGTCTCTGCTCGACATCTGCCCCGCGCGGCACCTTGCGATGAGTCGATCGATGTTGCCCCAGCACCCGGCATATCCGCTGCTCGGACACCGGCAGCTCGCGCCGCAACTGATCGATGCATCATCGCCGCCGCGCGGGGCTCAGAGGTTTCCCTGGGCCGCCTCCTGCAAGATCAGCTTATCGAGCGTCAGGTCGGAGCTTGCCCGGCGCAGCCGCAGGTTCTCCTTCTCCAGATCCTTCATCAGGCGAGCCTGATCTGTCGGTATCGGGCCACGCTCAATCGCCTTGACCAGCGCCGTGCGGTGAACCGCCTTCAGCAGTGACGATTACCCTAGCGCCTTCCGGTCGATCAGCCCGTCACGGAAGGCCGCGTTAAACTTCATCACCCAGGCCCGAACGATCTGCAACGTGACCCCGCCGATCCGCGCGGCCCCGGTCCGGCTTGACCCATCCATAGATCGCGGCCAGCGTGAGCAAGCGTCGGTTTGCGCACCGGTCTTCGACAGCCGGGCGGCGCGTCTCCCCTCGGTGTCGTCGAAGTCGGTGCGCGGCGCCATAGGATGGCAAACCCCAGTTCATTTGCCGTCCTGAACCGGAGACCGTTGCCGCTGGCAACCCTTAAGATCCACGATCCGGCAGCCTTGACATTAGGAGAATTCGCTGATGATTTACAAGATAGTAGGAGTCTTCAGTTATACCGATCTCCGGTGATATGAGGAACGGTATGCGATCGGCGCCACATCTTTTCAACGAGGATGCGCGCCTGGCGTCGCTTGCGGAGTATGATCTCCTGAGCGGCACGGACGATGTCGATCTCGATCAGATCGTTCAACTCGCTGCCCGCCTGTTCGATGTCCCAATCGCTCTTGTCTCGTTGGTTGAGCGTGACACGCAAACTTTCAAGGCGCGGGTTGGGATCGATGTATGCGGTACGGATCGTCACATCTCGTTTTGCGCGCACGCAATCGCGCAGGATGACGTCTTCGTCATCCCCGATGCCCTGCTGGACATACGGTTTGCCGACAACCCGCTGGTCACCGGCGATCCCGGCATCCGTTTTTACGCGGGCATCCCGCTGCGGTCGCCGACCGGACATGCGCTGGGCTCTCTGTGCATCATCGATCGCCGTCCCCGCAACGGTCTTTCGGTGGGTGAGCGAACGAATCTACACACACTGGCCCGTATCGTCGTGGACCGGATGGAAATGCGCCGCCTCTCGGTTGCAAGTGCCGTCAGCCAGTCGCGCTTCGAGAACATCGCTGCCACGTCTCCTGACGGCATCATCTGCGCCGACCAGCACGGGCGCATCACTTTCTGGAATGCCGGATGTGAGCGATTGTTTGGCTTCGGCGCCGGGGAGGCTTTAGGAACAAGCCTCGATATCATCGTGCCCGAACGGATGCGCGGCGGTCATGGCAGCGGGCTTCATCGTGTCGCCGCCGGCGGCACACCGAGACTCGTCGGCACCACGGTCGAACTCGACGCCTTGGGCCGGGATGGCAGTGAGTTTCCGATCGAGTTATCCTTGTCGATGTGGCGGGAGAGGGGGGCTGCCAGCTTTGGCGCAATCATCCGCGACATCAGTGAGCGTCGCGCCAACGAGACGCGGCTTTTCAACCTGGCGCATCTCGATAGCCTCACGGATCTGCCCAATCGGACCGTTCTGCTTAGCCGGGCGGCCGAATGCGCCGAAGCCGCCGAGCCGTTCGCAATTCTGATAGTCGATCTCGACGGCTTTAAAAATGTGAACGACACGCTGGGTCACACCGCGGGCGATCTGGTGCTGCGTCAGGTCGCCAGAAGACTGCTCGACTGCGTCGGTTCGACCGATACGGTAGCGCGTCTTGGCGGGGACGAGTTCGCCATCCTCATGCCGGGCCGTTCGACACAGGATGTGGTTGGCAGCGAGGCGGATTGCCTGATCGCCACGATCCGAAAGCCCTTCGTCGTGGATGGCCAATTGGTCCATGTCGGCGCGAGCATCGGGATTGCGTTCGGATCGGCTGACGGTGTCCATGCCGAGGATCTGCTCTCGGCCGCAGACCTGGCGATGTACCAGGCAAAAGGGGAGGGACGGAACTGCCGCCGTTTTTATGGCGCTCCGTTGCGCGAGGCTGCCATCAGCCGACGAGCGTTCGAGGGCGAGCTGCGGCGGGCGATCGACGAAAGCGAGTTCGAACTCTTTTACCAACCCCAGGTGTGCATCAGCGATGGTATACTGCTTGGTGTCGAGGCGCTGCTGCGCTGGCGTCATCCGGAACACGGCCTGCTTACCCCGGATCGTTTCCTGTCAACGATTGAGACCGGCCTGCTGGCGTCTGAGGTCGGCCAGTGGGTGATGGAGACGGCGTGCCGGGATGCCGTCGAGATTCGGCGACGGGTGCCGGATCTGGTGATGGGCGTGCACTTGTTCGGCGCGCAGTTTCGTACCGGTGACCTGGCGGAGGATGTCGGCGACGTGCTACGCCGCACCGGCTTGCCCGCCGCAGGGCTAGAGCTGGAGATCACCGAGAACATCGTGCTGCGCCATGATGACACCATGCTTGCACCACTCAGGGCATTGCGGAAAATCGGTGTCGGTGTCGCTTTTGATGACTTCGGCACCGGTTTCGCCTCCCTGAGCCTGCTGAAGCGCTATCCGCTGACACGCCTGAAGGTTGATCGCAGTTTCGTTCGCGATATCTGCGACGATTGCGTCGATGCCGCGATCGTAAATGCACTCGTCTATCTCGCTACCAGCCTTGGCGTCGAAGTCATCGCAGAAGGCGTGGAGACCAAAGCGCAGAGCGATCTTCTGCGTGCGACGGGCTGCCATGTCGCTCAGGGGTATCTCTATGGAAGGCCAATGCCGCTGAGCAAGCTCATGGATTTGGTCGCCACAAAGCCATTGTGGGCTGCATAGCTGAGGTACTTGGTCGCCGCCGTAGCCAACGCTGACATCGTTGGACATGGTCCGTCAAAACAGGCTCCGCGGGCAGTGTTGCAACATAGGTTTCATTCTTGTTTCCGGCCCTTACCGCCCGATCAGACACGAGATACCCGATGGCGTCACGTTCTTTCGCCAAACCGTATGGTGGCATGGACAAACCACGGCTGATCGAGGCAGGCGAGCGGCTTGCCAACGGCGGCGATAGCGCAAAGTGATTATTTGCCCAGCCGAAGTGACGGGACGGGCCTGACGGTGTCGCCAGGGCGTTCGTCTCACTGCTATTTCAGCATCAGGAGATTGACCATGTCAGACATCGAAACGCTCAAGGAGCTTTATGTCGATGAGATGAAGGATCTGTGGTCCGCCAACGACCAGATGGCCAAGGCGCTGACCAAAATTGTTGGTCAGGCGAGCAACGAGAAGCTGAAGAATCTGCTGGAATCGTCGCAGGCCGGCATCGCCAAGCATACCGATGTGCTAAAATCGCTGATCGACGGACAGGATGCGAAGCTCAAGAAGGAGCATTGCAAGGGCATGGAGGGTCTCGTCGCCGAGGCGCTCAAGCACACGGTCGAGGAAGCGCCGAAGGCTGGCCCAGTACGCGATGCATCGATCATCGCACAGTATCAGCGAATGACGCACTACGGGATTACCGGCTTTGGCACGGTCAGTGCGTTCGCCAAGGCGCTAAAGCTTGACGACGACGTCAGCAAGCTCAATGCCGCCGTCGACGATATGTACCGCGGCGACGACCTTATGAGCGAACTTGCCGAGTCCGCCGTCAATGTGGAAGCAGTCGACGGCTGACGGTATGTAAGCCGGGCACGCTGTGCCCGGCTCCTGCCTGCTTAGCCGGCGATATCCTGTGCGCCAAACTCGTCGAATGAGGCACGCACATTGTTTGCCATCGCCTCATCCTCGATATCGACCGAAACGATGATCCCGCCGTTCAGAGCCGCATCGTCGCGATCCGGCGGAGTGGGAGCACCCGCTTCGGTGTCCGAGCCGGCCCTCTCCTCACCCGCGCTATTGTCATCACCCTCAGCTGCGATGAATATGTCGGTGCGTTCGATCTTGTATTCCTGCACCAGGCGCTCGACCGTCATTTCGGCATCGCGGCGCGTTTTCGAATGTCGCCTTCAGCGTTGTACCCATGGTCATTTCCCTTCCTCATGTCGATCCCCAACGCACCAACCGCGACAACTCTGCCACAAGATCGGTTTAGGCGAGGGTTGATCATCGACGCGGTTTTTCACGAGTTGCTTCCGTCAGAAGACGCACGGTCATAACGTCCATCGATGCCCGCCACGGGTCAAGTTCGCAAACATCGGATGCCCATCCGCTCCGACAATGTAGCGCAGGCACCCGACGGGTGTCGTCCAGCATGGCTATGATCGCATGCGGCGCGCTATCTCGAGTCCGATTCAAGGTCGCGCCTTTCCACGAGGTGTCAGCGTTCCCACTTCTGCGTTCAGTTGTTACAGGAGTTGCCCGTGGACGTAGCCGCCGAACACCGTGCCCGTGCCGCGCAGGACCGCGCCAGGGCTGCCGCCGCCGTGCTACCCAATGTGCGCGCCCTGCACCTGCGTGCTGCCGAGACATGGGATGAAATGGCCCGCCAGACGGACTATGGGTCGAAGTGCGCGGCCACCAACAAGGCTGCGAAGGACGCCGACGATGCGCGTGGATCAGGCAGGTCATGAGCCTGACAACGATCGGCGTCCCGGCAGGGATACGATATCCTCCAAAGCAGGAATCCGGGCTACAAGGACGCGGCAAGCAGGGCCACGTGATTGCCGCCACCAACCGGGCCAGGCCGACCTGTTGACGACCCATCAGCGCTTGAGCTCACGCCGAGCCACGATCCAGCCACCCACCGCCATGGCCGCGCTCCACAGCAGGAAGGCATAGTCCCGGATCGACAGCCCCATTGGCTCATAGGCATGGTGGAGCTGGAGTAGATGGTGGTCGACCACGCCCTCCACCAGGTTGAACAAGCCCCACCCCATCAAGAGGGCACCGCCAGACAGTTGGCCGGAGAGATTAACGTTGTGGCGTCCAGCTCGCCTCAACAGCAGGATCTTGGTCGACGTTCTCATTCGGACGCGCGCGAGGGGCCGGCTGATTCGCGCAGGCGGTTGGCCGTCTTCGCCGACCGCGACCTTGCGGAAGGGCACCTCCGGCTGGGAGGCACGAAATCGAAGGCGGTGGTGTCGTGCGCGTTTGGAGACTGCCGACGAGATCGGACTTCGCACCGTCAGGCGGTAGCCAGCCTCGGGTTATTGCCAAATAATTTGGCGATACCCCCAATGGCGTCGGATAATACCCCTTGCACAAGCCACCGCGAGGATGGCGCCAAACGAGCGACGTTATTCCATACCTTGCACTTGCCCGATCGGCGATCGAGCCCATTTATAAAGACAAGCCCGATGGTCGTGCCTGCTCTACGCCCATCGGGGCATGACATCGCGCTGCCGTCGGAACCACTTTCAACGGTCGCAAGGAAAGAGCGTCATGTCCAGTCTCGTCGAACTCACCGTAGACATCGTCTCTGCACACGTTTCCAGAAATCCGGTGAGTGCGAGCGAATTGCCGACGCTGATCGAGGCGATCTACACAGCGCTCGTAAACGCAGGCATTCCTCCGAAAACCGAACCTGCCCAAGTGCCGGCCGTTTCGATCCGCAGTTCGATCAAGCCAGAGTACCTGGTTTGCCTGGAGGATGGCCAGAAGTTGAAGATGCTGAAGCGTTATCTGGCCACGCGCTATGGTCTGACGCCGGCTGACTACCGCGCGAAATGGGGTCTGCCGAACGACTACCCCATGGTGGCGCCGGCTTATACCGAGAAGCGGCGCATGCTGGCGCGCGCGAGCGGTCTCGGCCTTAGAAAGGTCGATGCCGAACCAGCCAAGGAGTCCTTACCGGAGCCCGAATTGATCGGTGCCCCAGAAGGTGCTGATAGTCCGCCGGAGATCGCACCGCCACCGACGGCGAAGAAGCGCAGTCGTCCGCGCAAGCTCTCGCTCAAGCCTGATAGCGAGGATAGCGCTACCACAGATCCGGTGGACGCGGAGGTGGGTGAAGCTGCAACGCTAGACGGCTAGCCATTGTAGCCTCTTACGTTACGCTCATTGAAGCTTATGCGGCCGGTGAACGGCGATCGACGGCTCGCCGGTCAAGAAAGGTAGGTGACACCTGGGACTACCATGCGATCGGATGGCGCTGAAAGGGGGCGGTAAGAAGGTTACCGCTTTGTCTGTTGGCGCCTGACCGGGATCACCAGCACCTCGTGTGCGTCAGCAAGACAACGAGTTCCGGCGGCCTGAATGAGTTGCCGCCGGCATGGTGCGTGGGCTTCCACTACCGACAGGTACATGCAGCACGATCCTTGAAATGATGGAGTCATGTAACGATGCCCTCTGCTTTATTAAGAAACAAAAGACCACGATCCAGCACTCTTAAAAAAAGATCTTGAGCCATCACAGGTTAAAGCCTATCTATCCCTTTTTGATAAACCTCGAGCATTGTGATGCGACTTGGGGGCTGCGGTGGACCGCCTGACGCTAAAGCTTGATGCACTTTCGCTGCTTGCTGCGGCGCGCACTGCTCACAGTCTCGCCGCAAGAGCGGCGCTGCGCGAACGCGCAGACCATGTGTTCGCCCAGGCCGAGCATCTCGAGAGAACCGGACACTACATCGAGTTGCCACCGCATTTTACATGACGGTTTTGCTGGACAAATGTCGACAAAAGATGCCTAGTTAAGCACGTTGATCGAACGGCGTGCCATGCCGGGGATGTCTGCTTGTTGAAAGTGGTCGGGCTTCTATGTCGGCAAGCTACCGGTTGTACCTGCTGGATCCACGCGATCGGAGGATCAGCGATGCTGTGGAAATCGGGTATTGCATCAGCGATGAGGTCGCCATTCTCGAGACAGAACAGTTCTTGAAATCGCAGCCCGTCGAATTGTGGGATCGTGCGCGCAGGGTCTATCAGTACGATCCTCAGGGTAGGCCCAGACGGATAAATGATCCCGGCACGAGACAGGTGTGATGGGATAACGTCTGCTGATCAAAATGAGCTCACCTGCGGATCGTTCAGGTCTCGACTGCGCAAAAGTTGTTAATGTGCAGGACGCGGCCCTCACCTCGGACACCCGATACTTTAACCTGTCGGTCGATGAAACGATCGATCCCCGCAGGAGCAATGATAAGCCACTCACGCCCATCATGCAGCTTTAATACGAGAGCAGAGCTCACGGCATGAAGCATGCCAGTAAATTCGTGACGGGTTCCTTCGGGCATTTGAGGATTTAACATCAGCTTTGAGGTTACCGTCAAGCCGCGAATCGACTCGGGCAGGGCTGCACGGATTAAAAATGTTGTTTCGCACCGAGAGTTGGGCCCGGAAAGTTGAGGGTAAAACTGACCGTGCAGCGCTCCAGCAAGGCTCCGCTGGCGAACTACTCCGCTCTTGGATACCGGTCTGTAGGTGGGTTCGATGAGCTGGTAGAGCACGTTACCTCAATCAGGCAGTTCATCTGCGCCTCGCCGCCATTGGCGCTATCGACATCGCGGCAAGCGCATGCTGGACCGGCAAAACGCGCGGCACACCATCCGGGTTTCCTGTCAGGGCAATTCAGTTTTTGAACCAATGAACTGGAATAGTCGACCGATGCGTACGTTGGCATAGACGTAGACGATCTGCGTCCGCAGCGTATCGCTGGGACAAAGCCAGCGAACTGGCTTGTTGGGCAAGTGCGTCAAGCACTTCTACAGCCTGTTTATCCTTCAGCATCGCCTTTGTCCGATTGGTCAACGATTTAGTTGCTAATATTTAAGATCAGTCTGTTGCAACATATCTCATAAAAACTGAAAAATCTTATAATGATAAGGCCAATATTTGTGCGAATAAAGTGCATTATTTAGGATTGAAACTGAGTGGCCCAACTCTACTTCTCGCATCCAGGTTCGTAATAGGCAAGCCCCATCCGACGGCCGATGCTGGTAATGGGTGGCTTTTTCAGGTCGGGGTCATGCTAAAACATGGCAAAAGTCCGACAAAGGCGCTGCCCGGCGACGAGCGGTTACGGCAGGACCGCGCCATTATCGGCCCCGCAGGCCGAGTTTGGTCGGGCCGGCGAGCTTCACATAATCGTTTCCAGCGGCTTGTCTCGGATGAATGAGCTGCTGCCGGTCCCATGGACACCAAGTCAGGCTACATGAGCCTGCTTCTCGAAGTCCATGGGGCTGAGATAGCCCAGGGTCGAGTGCCTGCGTGTCGGGTTGTAGAAGCGCTCGATATAATCGAACACGTCGGCCTTCGCGTGATTGCGCGTGCGATACGTCTTCCGGCCGATCCGTTCGGTCTTCATCGACGAGAAGAAGCTCTCCATCGCCGCGTTGTCCCAGACGTTGCCCGACCGGCTCATCGACCAAGTAACGCCATTGTCGGCCATCAGTCGCTGGAACTGCTCGCTCGTATATTGGCTGCCCTGGTCCGAGTGATGCAGCAGGGCATGGGGCTTTCCGCGCCGCCAGATCGCCATCATCAGTGCGTCGGTGACGAGCTGGGCAGTCATGGTATCGCTCATCGACCAGCCGACCGCACGGCGCGAGAACAGGTCGATCACGACGGCGACATACAGCCATCCCTCAGCGGTCCAGATGTAGGTGAAGTCTGCGATCCACCTCTGGTTGGGCGCCTCGGCGGTAAACTGGCGGTCGAGGATGTTGTCGGCAATGACCGACCGCAGACCATCGTCCTTGGGCAGGCCACGACGTCGCGGACGCGCCCTCAGGCCCTGCACACGCATCAGTCGCTCGATGCGATGCAGACCACATGACAGGCCTTCGGCCAGAAGATCGTGCCAGACCCGGCGCGCACCATACGTCCGATAGCTGGAAATGAAGCTGGCGCGCACCTTGGCACCGAACTCCTCATCGCTGCGGGCGCGGGCGCTGGGTGCCCGGACCAGCCAGGCGTGAAAGCCGCTGCGCGAAACACCGAGCGTCTCGCAGATCCACGATACCGGCCAGATCCCTCGGTGCTTCGCTACGAACTCGAACCTCATATCGGGTCCCTGGCGAAGTAGGCCGCCGCTTTTTTTTTGATGTCACGCTCCGCCTTCATCCTGGCAAGCTCACGGCGCAGCCGCTAAATCTCCTGCTGCTCCGGCTTCATCACACCATGCCCAGAAAACGCCGATCCCGGATCGGCCGCCTGTTCGCGAACCCACTTGCGCAGCACGTTCTCATGCAGGTCCAGATCGCGCGCCGCCTGCGATACCGACACCCCGCGCTCCCGCACCAGCTTCACCGCCTCGAGCCCTTCGACAAGCTCAGGAGAGCCTTGAACTCGCGGCTGAACTTCCGTTGTTGCATCGCCATGCTCCAGTTCCAAAAACACCTTGGTGTCCACGGAACCGGCAGCGGCTCAGTATTCACAAGCCAAAAAAGTGCCCGCTCTTCATCGTGCCAAAGCGGCTGCCTCACGGACCAACGATGCTGCAGGCGAGAGCGAACCTTCATGACGGCTTCCGCCATCGCGAATAAGGTCCCCGTGCTTCGTCGCAACACGCACGCGACTGGTTGATCGGGCGGCTTGCACCTGGCAGCCTCGATACTTCGTTTTCAGCGGGATGACGACTTGGCTAGTCCGGCAGACGAAGAGCGGCAGGCTGTGCGTAGCTTTCTCGGTCCGCTGAACGCTACTGGTTACAGCCCCGCGATGAACGCCCGCACTTCGCCGGCGATATCGGGCCGTTCCAGCGCCAGCGCGATGTTCGCCTGGATGAAGCCGGCCTTGTCGCCGCAATCGTGGCGCATCCCGTTGAAGGTCTGCGCGTGGAACGGCTGGACGCCGATCAGCTTGGCCATCGCGTCGGTCAGCTGGATCTCGTTGCCAGCACCGCGCTCGCCCTTGCCGAGCAGGTCCATCACCTCGGGCTGGAGGATGTAGCGGCCGACGGCGGCCAGCCGCGACGGCGCCTTGCCCTTCGGCTTCTCGATCAGCCCCTTCACCTCGGTCACGGCGCCCTCGATCAGCCCCGGATCGACGATGCCGAAGCGATCGGTATGCGCTTCCGGCACCTCCAGCACGGCGATTACGTTGCCGCCCTTGGCCTCGTAAGTTTTGGTCATCTGCGCCAGGCACGGCGAGGCCGGGTTCCACAGCAGCTCGTCGGGCAGCAGCACCGCGAACGGCTCGTCGCCGATCAGGTCGCGCGCGCACC
>NZ_VNIM01000083.1 GCF_007785815.1 Alterirhizorhabdus solaris
CATCTGCTACAGGAGCGCCAACTCAATCTCGAGGACCTAGATTGGCGCGCTTGTTTTTTTTTTTTTTTAAAAGGAAAAGATCGCAATCGTAATCCTGGTTTTTTCAGGGGGCAGGGGGTATGAGAAAAAAGCGAGCCTCTCAACTGCCCCCCCCTGTGTTTAATCCGCGGGGCCGGGGCCGCCCCCGCCACGATCGCCGACGCCCTCGACGAATATGAGATGCTCGAAGCCGACGACCGCTATCGCATGCTGATCGATCTCGGCCGCGCGCTGGAGCCGATGCCCGATCCGCTCAAGACGGACGCTACGCTGGTGCGCGGCTGTTCGGCGGCGGTGTGGGTGTACCCCACCCAGCCGGGGGACGGGCGGCTGCATTTCCTGGCGGATTCGAACGCGGCGATCACCAAGGGCATCATCGCGCTGGTGCTGCTGGCGGTGCAGGACAAGCCGGCCGACGAGATCGCCGCGACCGACGTCGCCGAGGTGCTCGCGCCGTTCGACCTGAAGAACCAGCTCAGTTCCAATCGCACGCAGGGCATCCCGAACATGATCGCGCTGATCCGTTCCACTGCCGAGCGGGTACGCGGCTGATGCGCAAGGCGTTCGCCGTGCTGCTGCCGCTCGCCGCCTTCGCCTTGGCAGCCGCCGCGCCCGTCGTGGCGCCCGCCGCCTTCACCATCGGCGGAGAGCCGTTCGCGCAGGCCGACATTCTCGATGCGCGCGCCATGCCCGATGTGGACGGCAGCGCCGCCATCATGCTCACTTTCTCCCCCGCCGCCGCCAAACGGCTGGCGAGGGTGACGGCAACCGGCATCGGCAAACCGCTGCCCGTGGCGCTGGACGGCAAGGTGCTGGTGGCGCCGATGATCGAGGCGCCGATCGACGGCGGCGTGATCGAGATGGCCGGCCACTTCGCGCTGCCCGAGGCCGAGGCGCTGGCGAAGCGCATTTCGGGCAAGGATCCGCTGCCCGATTCGTTGGATCAGTAGGGGCGGCGGCGGCGCCGAACGCCAGACAGACGTCCGGTTGCCCGTCTTCTGATTGCGGTGCCAGACCGCCCGCCACCTCCCGTAAAAATCGTCACCCCGGCCTTGTGCCGGGGTCCACGGCGCCCCGGTCGCTGTCGCTCAAATCTAAAATCGGCGCGTAGGCCGGGGGCTGGACCCCGGCACAAGGCCGGGGTGACGGTGTGAGAGGTGCCGGATGCGACTTGGGTGTCACCGGACCGACCCGAACCCCTTGCAGGCGCAATCGAGATACGGCCACCCTTCTGTCGAGCGAAGTCGAGACACCTACAACCCCGACTCCGCCCCAGGCGTAGCCCCGCCGTTAGCCCCTCAGCCCCAGCCGCGCCGCCACCTCGGCCAGCGGCGTCTCCGGCTTCACCACCAGCCATTCGCCCGGGCGGGCGGTGTCCACCACCGTTACCGCATGCTTCGGGCAGATCTTGAGGCACTCGACCTCCAGCACTCCGGCCTCCGCCTTGCGCCCCTTGCCCAGCCCCGCCTCGTCGCGCAGCGCGCGGGCGAGGTCCGTCCTGCCCTTGGGGCCGAAACCGCCGCCCAGCTTCTTCGAGCATTTGCGGCAGACGAGGATCGTGGTGCGCCAGTTCGCGCGGACGGTCTTCATGCGCCCCGCGTCTTCGCCGGTTCGTCGTCCATCGTCGCGCTGTTCACCGCCGCGCGGCGCTCCTCGGCGGAACGCAGCACCTCATAGGCGGCCTGGATCGTCTGGAAGCGCTTGGCGGCGTCGGCATCGCCCGGCTTGATGTCGGGGTGGCTCGCCTTGGCCAGCCGGCGCCACGCCAGCTTGATCGAGTCGAAGTCCGCATCGGCCTCCAGCCCCAGCGCCTCCAGCGCGCGCATCTCGTCGCGGGAGCGGCTGCCGTCGCCGGGGCCGGCCCAGCCGTGATGCTTCGATTCGGCGAACCCGCCGGCATCGCGCCGCTCGCTCGCCTCGCGCGCGGCCGCCTCCTCGGCGGACAAACCCTCGAAGTAGTTCCAGTTGCGGTTGTACTCGCCCGCGTGCGTCTCGCAGAAATACCAGCGTTCCGGACTGTTGGGCGATTTGGGCGCGGGCCGGTCACCCGGCTGGTCGCAGCCGTGGCGGTCGCACATCCGCACCTGCGTGGCGCTGCTGCTGGCGGAACCATAGCCGCGCCAGCGGGGAAAGCCCCAGTCCTGTGATCGTGTCGAGCGCGCCATAGCGGCCCGATATAGGCCGGCGGCCCGCCCGCCGCCACGCAAAGCGGGGAAAATATGTCAGAGGGTCTGTAAGCCGGGTTCTGTCCACCAGCCGAAACTGGATGGGCGACCATTCCTCTAGGACCGCCGTTGCCGACGGCCTCAAGCAACCAACCCGGAGGACGGGGCCGAACCAGCCCATATGCCCTCCCTATTCGGTCTTGCTCCCGGTGGGGTTTACCCTGCCACCCCCGTTACCGGGGGCGCGGTGCGCTCTTGCCGCACCGTTTCGCCCTTGCCGCCCCGAAGGAACGGCGGTCTGTTTTCTGTGGCACTTTCCCTGGGGTCGCCCCCGCCGGGCGTTACCCGGCACCGTTGCTCTGCGGAGCCCGGACTTTCCTCCCGCATGTTTCCATGCCGGCGGCCGCCCGACCCTCTGACCGGGGCTGCCTAGCCTAACCCTGCTCGCGATCCAAGAGCAGCGACAGCAGGATCGCGCGACATTCCCCGTCCGCGATCCCGTCCACCGTCTCGGGACGGAAACGACGCTGGAACGCGCGCACCGCCGCCGGGCCGTCCGCCACGTCATAGCCGAAGCGGTCGAGCGCCAGCAGGAAGCCGCCCGGCGTCCACAGTGGATCGGCCAGCCCGCGGCGTGGCCGCGCCAGCGCCAGCCGGGCTTTTGCCAGCCGCTCCCAGTCGAACAGCTCGCCCGGATCCACCTTGCGCGCGGGCGCCACGTCCGAATGGCCGACGACGTTGGCCGGCGCGATGCCATGCCGCGCGACGATCCCGGCGACGAGCGGCATCAGCGCCGCCATCTGCTCCTCGGGAAAGGGCCGGTAGCCCCATTCGTGGCCGGGATTGACGATCTCGATGCCGACGCTGGCCGAGTTCACGTCGGTGATCCCGCGCCACAGCGAGCGCCCGGCGTGCCAGGCGCGCTTCTCCTCGTCCACCAGCCGCAGCACCTGCCCGTCCTCCGACACGACATAGTGCGACGACACCTTGGACACCGGGTTCACCAGCCAGTCGATCGCCGAGGCGGCGTCCTGCATGCCGGTGTAATGCAGCACCAGCATCGTCACCGGCAGGGCGCGATCGTCGAAATTGGGCGAGGGACAATCGATCATGCCGGTCATTCCGCCGGGATCGGCGCCCGCGTCAACCCCGTATCAGGCGCGGCGGTAGATCCCGCGCATGGTCGTGTCTGGCACGAACAGGTCGCTCTGGCCGAGCACCGTCTCGCCCGCCCCCAGCATCAGCACGCCATCGTCGGCCAGCACCGAGGCGAGGCTGGCGAACAGGTGCCGGCGCCTGTCCGGCGCGAGGTAGAGCATCACGTTGCGGCACAGGATGATGTCCGCCCGCAGCCCCGCCGGCGGCGGATCGAGCAGGTTGTGCGGGCTGAACGTGACGCGCGCGCGCAGATCGGCCTTCGCGCGCCAGTTTTCCCCGTCCGGCTCGAACCAGCGCATCATGTCGCGGATCGGCAAGCCGCGCTGGATCTCGAACGGGGAATACACCCCGTCGCGTGCCTGCGCGATCGCCCGGCCCGACAGGTCGGTCCCGGTCAGCTCGATCCGCCAGCCTTCCCAGCGATCGGGCGTGGCGGCGATCATCATCGCGACGGAATAGGCCTCCTGCCCGGTCGAGCAGCCGGCGCACCAGATCCGCAGCCGGCGGCTCTGCGCGCGCGCCGCCGCGAACGTGGCGAACAGCCGTTCCTCCAGCTGGCGAAAGGTGGCGCCGTCGCGGAAGAAGGAGGTTTCGTTGTTGAGCAGTGCATCGACCACCGCGTCGGCCAACGCCGTATCACCCCCGCCCGCCACCGCGCCGGCCAGTCGGTCCAGCGAATCGATCCGGTGGTTCCTGAGCAGCGGACGCAGCGCCGTCTCGATCCGCCAGCGGCGCCCGGCGGCCAGTTCCTGCCCGGTACGGGCGTGGAACAGGTCGGCGAAGTGCCGCAGCGTCGCCGGGCTCACATCCACCGCGCATATCCGTACTGGCGGCAGCGCGCGCCGATGTGGCGGGCGATCCCGTCGGGCGGCAGCATCGCGGCGGCGAGCCCGGCGCGGGCGATCACCCCCGGCATGCCCCACACGACCGAGCTGGCCTGATCCTGCACGATGATCTCGCCACCCCGCGCAGCGAGCAGGCCCGCGCCGATCAGGCCGTCGCGCCCCATGCCGCTCAGCACCACGCCGATCGCGGCCGGGCCGAACACGTCCGCCACCGACACCAGCATCGGATCGACCGAGGGAAGATGGCCGGAGGCGGCGGGCGTGGAATCGAGCGCGACGCGCACCCCCTCGGGCGAGCGGGCCACGCGCAGGTGGCTGTCACCGGGGGCGATCAGGATTCGGCCGGGCACCAGCAGCGCACCATCGCGCGCCACGCTCACCTCGCGCCGGGCGATGTCCTCGAGCTGGCGCGCGAAGAAGGGCATGAACGCCGCCGGCAGGTGCTGGGTAACGAGGACCGGCGCCTCCAGCGACTCGGGCAAGGCGGCGAGCAGGGCGGAAAGCGCGTGCGGCCCGCCGGTGGAGGCACCGATCGCGATGCACTCGACCACGCCGTCTGCCCCCGCGCCGCGCCCCGCGGACCCTGGCCGGCGCCGGCTTACCGGGCCGGTGACGGCCGGCGCGCGACCGATCCGCCGCACCCTTTCCACCAGCGTGGCGGCGAAGCTGCCGGCGAAATCGATCGCCGCCGGCTTCAGCAGGGTATCGGCCGCGCCTTGCGTCAGCGCGCGCACCGTGGCCTCCGCGCCATCGGCGGTGGCGCCCGATACCATCAGCACCCGCGCGCCGCCCGCCCGCGCCAGCAGCGCCGGCAAGGCGGAAAGCCCGTCCTGCCCCGGCATCTGCACGTCCAGCAGAATGATATCGACGCGGCACCCGCCCAACAGATCGAGCGCCTGCGCAACGGTAGCGGCCTGCGCGGTCACCTCGAAATCGGCATGGCCCGTCAGGATGCGCGCCATCACCGTGCGCGCCACCAGTGAGTCGTCGACGATCATGAGGCGGATCGGCGCGTTCTCGCGCCGGGCCGCCTCCTCTCGCCGATCGAGCCACACGTAGCTCATCAGGCCATGCCGACCAGCGAGAGCTTGCTCTGCAGCGTTTCGCGATCGAACGGCTTCATCACATATTCGTCGGCACCGGCATCGATCGCCGCGCGGATATGGGCGACGCCGCTCTCGGTGGTGCAGAACACCACCTTGGGCCGTCGCGACACGCCGCTGGTGCCGAGCGCGCGGAGAAACTCCATGCCGCTCATCACCGGCATGTTCCAGTCGAGCAGCACCACGTCAGGCGCGGCGGCGGTGCACCGGGTCAGCGCCTCGCGGCCGTCGCAGGCCTCCTCCACGTTGAAATGCAGCGTCTCCAGTATGTGCCGCGCCACCTTGCGGATCACCTTGGAGTCATCGACCACGAGACATGTCTTCATGATGTGATACGCCCTTCGGGCACCGCCGACGGTGCCAGTGCCTGCAAACATCCGGCCCGATACTGATAGCAGCGCCGGGTAATCGCGCGGTTAACGCCGTCCGGTACCGACATCAGGCTGCCGCCGGCCCGGCGACCAGCGCCGCCGGATCGAGCAGCAGCAGCGCCGCGCCATCATGCTCGACGAGGCCGCATGCCGCCCGCGCCCAGCCGGGCGACAGCGCCAGATCGACCGGGCGGGGCGCCTCGGCGATCGTCACCACGTCGAGCACCGCATCCACCAGCAGGCCATATCGATGCCCGTCGATCGTCACCGCCACCGCGCACTGCACGCCGGTGCGAAGGCTGCGGCCGAGGCCGAGACTGTCGAGGCAATCGACGATCGTCAGCACCCGGCTGCGCAACGCGACCAGCCCGGCGATATGCGACGGCACGCACGGCACCGGGCTGATCGTGTCGATCCGGATCACCGAATCGACCGGACCGGCAGGCAGCGCCACCTGCTGCCCCGCGATTCGCACGATCAGGTGCAGCGCCGTCATCGTCGGGCAATGCGTTGCGGGCAAGCTCATCGTCGCGGCCGTCATGCCCGCCCGCCCCCGATCCGGCGCCGCACCGCGCCGAGCAGCGCCTCCCGGTCGTAACGCCAGATGCTTTCGGGGTCGTCATCCGGATCGATGCCGGAACGCAGGCGCAACACTGGCGCGGGGCAACCGGATGGCGCGGCGACGGCGGGTTCGGCGCCCTCGCAGGCGATCACCAGATCGGCCGGCTCGCCCGCCGCCACGAAGCGCACGTCGTAGCCCGCCGTCTCGATCAGCGGACGCAGCACCTCGCGGGTCCACGGGTCGGTCTGGTCGGCGCGCAGGGCCAGCGCCACCACCGCCCCGGCCGGCACGGGCACAGCGCGCGCCGCCTCGGCGAACAGCCAGAACGGATCGAGCAATTCCACCGCCTCCCCCTCCACCAGCACGACCCCGGCCACCGGACCGGGCGACGGTGCCGGCATCATCGCCGCGTCGATCTCCCGGATGTCGCCGGGCGAGGCGATCGCATAGCCGAACGGGGTCACGCCGTCGGTGAGCAGCAGCACAGTCGTCGCGCACGGTGTATCGAGCGGCCGGCAGGCGAGCAGCGGCAGCAGCGCCCCGCCGTGGATCAGCCGCATCATCCCGGCACGCAGCACCAGCGCGGCGGCCGGCGCCTCGATCACCCGCTCCACGACGGCGAGGCGGACGCCGCGCGCGGTGCCGTCGGTATCGCGAAACAGCAGGGCGGGCACGGTTTCCACCGGCACGTCATCGGGTGCCGCCTCCGGATCGCCCGGCAACAGCGGCACGCCGGCCGCCCGGGCGATCCCGCCCGGATCGAGCAGCAGCATCGGCTGGCCGTTATCCGGCAAGGCGGTGCCGGCGTACAGGCCGCAGGCCATCATCGCCGGGGCCGCGGGCTTCACCACCAGTTCCTCGTGATCGTACACCGCGTCCACCCCCAGCGCGAAAACCGACCCGCCGGCAGGCCGCAGCAGCATCAGGATCGGCGGCACGCCCGCCGCATCGCCTGGCGCTCCTTCGGCCTCGCCCAGCCCCATCAGGGCGCCCAGCCGCACCAGCGGCAGGCGGCGTCCGCGGATCGTCGCCGTCTCGCTGCCGCCCAGCGTCTCTATCCGCACGCGATCGCCGGCCGTCCCGACGATCTCCTCGATGGCGGCGCGGGGCATGGCGAAATGACAGTCACCCGCGCCCAGCGTCAACGCCGGAATGATCGAGAGCGTCAGCGGCACGCGCAACGTCATCCGGGATCCGCGCCCCGGCCGGCTATCGACCTCGACCTGCCCGCCGATCCGCTCGACGTTGGCACGCACCACGTCCATGCCCACACCGCGCCCGGACAGCGTGGTGACGGTTTCGGCGGTGGAGAGGCCGGGGGCGAAGATCAGCTCCATCTTGCGCCGCCGGTCCAGCGTGCCCGCCTGCGCGGCCGTGATGATGCCGGATGCCACCGCCTTGGCCGCCACCCTGTCACCGTCGATGCCGCGCCCGTCGTCGTAGATCAGGATCAGGATGTGGTTGCCGGCCTGCCGCGCCTCCACCCGCACCCGCCCGGTCGCCGGCTTACCCAGCCGGCGACGTTCCTCCGGCGGCTCGATGCCGTGGTCGATCGCGTTGCGCAGCACATGGATAAGCGGATCGCGGATCATCTCGATCATCTCGCGGTCCAGTTCCACGTCGCCGCCTTCCAGCGCCAGGGATACCAGCTTGCCCGTCTCGCCGGCGACATCGCGGACCAGCCGTGGCAGCGTGGAAAGCACGCTGTCGATCCGCTGCATCCGTGTGCGGGTGATCGCATCGCGCATCTCGGCCACGCAGGTCGAGAGGCGCTCGAACGCCGTCTCCAGTGGGGTGCCGGCGTCCGCCTCGCGCAGGCGGCGGGCCAGCTCGTTGCGCGCCAGCACCATGTCGGAAACGCTGCCCATCATCCGGTCGAGCAGGTCGATCGGCAGCCGCACCGTCCGCGCGACGGCGCGCGCCTGCGGCTCGGGGGGAAATTCCGGCGGCGTGTCGGGGGCCGCCGCCGGGGGGGCGTGGAGGGCGGCGATCAGGCGATGGTCCTCGGCATCGGGCAGGCTCGTGCCCGCGCCGATCGCCTCGGCGAGCGCGCCGATGCGATCGACCACCCCCAGCACCGCGTTCACCAGCCGGGTATCGGCGATCCGCTCGCCCGCGCGCAGTTCGCCCAAAACGTCCTCGGCGGCGTGGCTCAGCCGGGCGAGGCGCGGCAGGTCGAGGAAACCGCAGCTCCCCTTGACGGTGTGGACGAAGCGGAAGATCCCGTCGAGCCGCGCCCGGTCCGACGGGTCGGCCTCCCATGCCACGATCTCGCCGGCGATCGCCTCCAGCATCTCGCGCGTCTCGGCGATGAAGTCCTGCAGAAGATCGTCCATGGCCCCCGTTCCACGCATGGTGGTGTCCCGACGATGCCACGGCAGTCGCTAACAAGTCGTTTACCCTGAGGCATCCGGGCAGACGCGGACCGTCAGCGCAGGCAGGCATCGAGCCCGCTGCCGCGCACGATGGCGACCCGGCGGGCGATGGCGTTGCCGTAGCGCCGGGTGAACCCCTGCGGCGCCACCGCCCCCCGCTTCTTGGGCAACGGCAGGATCGCGGCGATGCGCGCGGCCTCGGTCGTCGTCAGGCGCGAGGCGTCGTGGTGGAAATAGCGCATGGCGCCCGCATTCGCGCCATAGGTGCCGATGCCGGTCTCGGCGATGTTGAGATACACCTCGATGATCCGCCGCTTGGGCCACATCGCCTCGATCAGCACGGTGAACCACGTCTCCAGCCCCTTGCGCACCCACGAGCGGCCTTGCCACAGAAAGGCATTCTTGGCGGTCTGCTGGCTGATCGTGGAGCCGCCGCGCAGTCGCCGCCCGCCGGCATTGCCCCGCATCGCCTGCTCGATCGCGGTGAAATCGAACCCGTGATGCGTGCAGAAATTGCCGTCCTCGGCGGCGATGGCGGCGCGCGGCATCGCCGGGTCCATCTTGGACAGGCTCATCCAGTCCTTGGTGATGCCGCGCCCGGCGACGAGATCGCCCAGCATCGTGACGGTGACGGGTGGCGGCACGAAGCGGTAGGCCAGTACCCACAGCACCGATCCGGCGACGAAGAAGATGATCGCGCGGCCGATCCACCAGCCGACGCGGTAGGTGCGGGATCGGCTGCGGGGCGGGCGGGCGGCGCGTTTTGCAGAGGACATGACCGCGAATTAACCCGCGTTCGCCCTTCCGTCACCCTCGCTCCCGTGCGTAGATGCCGCGATGCGCGCTCTTTTTCTCCTGCTCCCGCTGGCACTGGCCGCCACCACCGCCGAAGCCGCGCCGCTGCGCGATCTGTGCAGCCAGCGACCGGGCCTCGGCACGCCGGCCTGCACGGTCGATCCGGGTCACCTCCAGATCGAGGCGGCTCTGGGCGACTGGACGCTGGACCGCCAGCCCGACACGCGCACCGACACGATCGTCTCGGGTGACGTGCAGGCCCGTTACGGCCTGACCGACACGCTGGAGGCGCGGATCGGCTGGACGGCTTTCGGCCACGAGCGCATTCGCGACCGGGCGAGCGGCACGGTATCCCGCGAGAGTGGCATCGGCGACGTGACCGTGGGGATGAAGCGCAATCTCGCCAACCCGGACGGATCAGGCTTCTCGGCTGCGCTGTTGCCGTTCGCCAGCCTGCCGGTGGGGCGTTCGCCAGCCGGCGCGGGGGACTGGGGGGCCGGGCTGCTCGTACCGCTCACCTACCAGATCAGCGATGCCTTCCAGATCGAGTTCACGCCCGAGATCGACGCGGCGGTGGATCAGGACCGCCACGGCCGCCACCTCGCCTACAGCGGCGTGATCGGCATCGCAGAAACGTTCGGGCAGACGCTGATGGCATCGCTGGAATATCAACGGCTGCGGGACAACGATCCGTCCGGCCGTGTCACCACCCAACTGGCCGGCGTGTCGATGGCGTGGCATCCGCAGGAACGCGTGCAGTTCGATGTCGGGTCGAACATCGGCCTCGATCATGCCAGCCCCGACGTTCAGATCTACTTCGGGGTCACGCGCAAATTCTGATCCCGCTCAATCGCTCTCGATCAGCACCAGATTGCCCTCGCTGTCGTGAAAGGCGGCGCACCGGCCGCTGCCCTCGTCCGCCGGCGGGGACACGAAGATGACACCGAGCGACCCGAGCCGCTCGAACGCCGCGTCGACGTCGGGCACGGTAAGAACCAGCGCCGGTTCGTCCGATTCGCCCGTCGCGTCATGCGGTTCCAGCAGCAGCCTGGTTTCACCACGGGGAAAGGCCAGTTCCACCCGCCGGCCCGAGTCACCGCGCGTGTCGGTCGCCAGCGTCAGGCGCAGCGTTCCGGTGTAGAAGGCGATCGCCCGATCCATGTCGGCGACGGGCAGTACGGCATATTTCAGGTACATGGCATGCTCCGGGTCATCGCAACAGGATGACCCGGATTCGGGTTTCAGGCCAGCGCCGGCAACAGCCGCTTTTCGCCGGCGATCCGCATCATCGCCTTCTGCAGCTTGTCGAACGCGCGCACCTCGATCTGGCGAACACGCTCCCGGCTGACGCCATAGACCTGCGACAGCTCCTCAAGCGTCTTGGGATCTTCCGCCAGACGACGCTCGGCAAGGATATGCTTCTCGCGGTCGTTGAGCGCAGTCATCGCCTCCAGCAGCATGCCGTGGCGCACGTCCTTTTCCTCGGACTCGGCCAGACGCTCGTCCTGCAACGGGTCGGTGTCGACCAGCCAGTCCTGCCACTGCCCCTCGCCGTCCTCGCGCATCGCCACGTTCAGCGAGGTGTCGCCGCCCATCGCCATGCGCCGGTTCATCGAGGTCACGTCGTCCTCGGACACGCCGAGGTCGGTCGCGATCTTCGCCAGATCCTCGGGCTTGAGGTCGCCGTCCTCGAACGCATCGAGCTTGGACTTCATCCGCCGCAGATTGAAGAACAGCTTCTTCTGCGCGGCAGTGGTGCCCATCTTCACAAGGCTCCACGACCGCAGGATATATTCCTGGATCGAGGCGCGGATCCACCACATCGCATAGGTGGCGAGACGGAAGCCGCGATCGGCCTCGAACTTCTTGACGCCCTGCATCAGCCCGATGTTGCCCTCGGAGATCAGCTCCGACGTTGGCAGGCCGTAGCCGCGATAACCCATCGCGATCTTCGCCACGAGGCGCAGATGCGAGGTCACCAGCTTTGCCGCCGCCTCCGGGTCCTGATGCTCCGAGAACCGCTTGGCCAGCATATATTCCTCTTCGGGCGCCAGCAGCGGAAACTTGCGGATTTCCGCCAGATAGCGGTTGAGGCTCTGCTCCCCGCCCAGCGCGGGGATCGTAGCGGGCACATTCTTGCCACCAGCCATGATCGTCTTGCTCCCTTGATCCGGCATCGGCCTTTCGCCCATCCGGAACGTTTGAGAATGGAGAGGATGTTTCCTGCTCCGGGGTTACGCCTTCTATACCGCGAGTTCAGTGAACAATGCCTGCATGTCCGCCGGTATATTACTATCGAACGCCATAGTGACGCTTGTGATCGGGTGGACGAACCCAAGGCGCGCCGCATGCAGCGCCTGTCGCCTGAAATTCAAACGATCGATCACCTCGCGATGTTCCGGTCTCGTTCGCCCATAGGCAGGATCGCCGAGCAGCGGGTGCCCGATCGAGGCCATGTGGACGCGCACCTGATGCGTGCGGCCCGTTTCCAGCCGGCATTCCACCATCGATGCGCGACGCAGTGCGGTGAGCAGACGGTAGTGGGTGATCGCATGTTTGCCGCGCCCCGGCTCCACGATCGCCATCTTCTGCCGGTTGGCGGAGGACCGCGCCACCGCCGCATCCACCTTGCCCGCCACCGGGTTCGGCACGCCCGCCACGATCGCCTTGTATCGGCGATCGATGGTGTGCCTGGCGAACTGTGCCGCCAGCCCCTCGTGCGTCCGGTCCGTCTTGGCCGCCACGATCAGCCCGGAAGTATCCTTGTCGATCCGGTGGACGATCCCCGGCCGCGCGACCCCGCCGATGCCGGACAGGCTGCCCTCGCAATGATGCAGCAGCGCGTTCACCAGCGTGCCGTCGAGATTGCCGGCGGCGGGGTGGACGACCAGCCCGGCCGGCTTGTCGATCACGATCAGATGCTCGTCCTCATAGGCGACGACGAGCGGTATATCCTGTGGCACGTTGTGCGCCGGGGTGGCGGCCGGCACCTCGACCGAAAAGGCCGCGCCGCCCGATACCTTGGTGGCCGGATCGCGCACCGCAACGCCGCTTTCAGCCAGCACCTTGCCGGCCGAGATCAGCACCTTCAGCCGCTCGCGCGACAGCACCGGCAGTGCCGCCGCGAGCGCACGGTCCAGCCGCCAGCCCGCCGCCGCGTCCGGCACGATCGCCCGGTATGTCGACACCCCCGCGTCCATTCGCTACGCGAGATAGGGATGGCGCTGCGTATTTCAACCGATCTGATCGCGCGGATGTTGGCCCATGCCGCCGAAACCCCCGCCGTCGAGGTATGCGGCCTGCTGTTCGGCACGGCGGACGAGATCGTCGATGCGCGCGCCTGCGCCAACGTCGCCGCCGACCCCGCCCGCCGGTTCGAGGTGGACCCCGCCGCGCTGTTCGCCGCGATGCGTGCCGAGCGGGCCGGCGGGCCGGGGCTGATCGGCGGCTATCATTCGCACCCGAGCGGCGATCCGACGCCCTCGCCATGCGACGCGGCGATGGCCGAACCGGGGCGGCTCTGGCTGCTGATCGGCGGCGGGCGGATCACGGCGTGGTGGAGCGTGACCGGCGGGCCGCTGCACGGCATGTTCGCGCCGGTCGATCTGGACATCGCGGGATAAGCGTCGCGCCCGTATCCGACACGCTTGCAACTGCGGCGGTGCGCGGCCAGAAAGACGGCTTCCTCGCCCAAGGTATATTCGCACGATGACGAGCGCCGTCGATTTCGCCAGCCTGCTGTGCTCGCGCCTGTGCCACGATCTGCTCAGCCCGGTCGGCGCGCTGAATAACGGGATCGAGCTGCTCGCCGACGAGCATGACCCGGACATGCGCCGCCGCGTGCTGGAACTGCTCGGCGAAAGCGCGCTCGCCTCGGCCAACAAGCTGAAGTTCTTCCGGCTCGCGTTCGGCGCCGCCGGCGGGTTCGGCGAAGGGGTGGATACGCGCGAGGCGAAGGCCGCGATCGAAGGGCTGTTCGGGACAGACAAGAAGATCCAGCTCGGCTGGCTGGTCACCGAACCCTCGCTGCCCAAGACCGCGATCAAGCTGCTGCTCAACCTCGCGCTGATCGCCGGCGATGCACTGGTGCGCGGCGGCCGGCTGGACGTGGGCGCAGAGGGCGGCGAGATCGTGGTGCGCGCCGAGGGACCGCGACTGGTGCTGGACAGCGAGTTGCGCACCGCCCTGCTCGGCGAACCCCCGCCCGCCGCGCTCACCCCGCGCGCGGCGGCGGCGTGGCTGGTGCACAATCTCGTGACGGAAGCGGGCGGGACCGTGATGGTGGAACAGCCGGAACCCGGCGTGCTGCTGTTCGGCGCGAACCTGCCGGTGCCGGGGCGGGTGACGATCTAGACGCCCGCCAGCGCCGGCCGATATCTTGCCGATCCGCTCATCCTGAGGAGCCATTGAGCTTGGGCGAAATGGCGTCTCGAAGGAGGGTAGCGGTCCTTCGAGACAGACCTTCGCCTGGCTCGGTCCTTCCTCGGGATGAGCGGGGACTCGGATTTTCCTTTCCATTCCCCGAGCGAAGTCGAGGGGCGGGCCGCACGCACGCAGCTCTCCGTGTCTCGACTTCGCTCGACACGAGGGCCGGGCGGCTGGATCGATCACTCTCGAAAAGATCGATCGTCAGCGTTGAAGTCCCGGTCAGACTCTCGGGACAGGCGGTCGTGAGCCGATGGGAGTCATCCGGACGTGGGTATGTATCTCACTCGACCTGCGAGGTGACCCACACGCGACCGGACCGACCCCCCCTCAGAACGGCAGCTTGAAGCCCGGGGGCAGCGGCAGCCCGGCGGTCATCTTGCTCATCTCGCTGTTCGAGACGCTGTCCGCCTTGGTGCGCGCGTCGTTCAGCGCGGCGGCGATCAGGTCTTCCAGCATCTGCTTCTCACTCACGTTCAGCAGCGAATCGTCGATCGAGACGCCGATGATGCGGCCCTTTGCGCTGGCCTTCACCTTCACCAGCCCGCCGCCGGAGACGCCCTCCACCTCGATCGTGTCGAGGCCGGCCTGCGCCTTGCTCAGTTCCTCCTGCACGTTGGCGGCCATCTTCAGGATATCGTCGAGATTCTTCATGCGTGTGCGCTCCGCTCGGGGGATTGGGTGTGGGGTGGCGTATAGCTTTCGAGGGCGGCATCGGGAAAGGCCGCGAGCGCCGCCTGCACCACCGGCATCGCCAGCACCCGCGCGCGTTCGTCCGCTTCGGTGGCCTGCTGCTGCTCGTACAGGCTGGGCGCCGCCGCCTCGGGCGCCTCGGCCAGCGAGACGGTCCAGATCTGCTGCGTCGCCTTGCGCAGCACCGCCATCAGCCGGCGGGTGAAGTCCTCGTCCAGCCGGGGGTGCGCGGCGAAGTCGAGCACCGGCGGCTCGAAGCGGATCACGCGCGCGTAATCGTGCACCTGCTGTGCGAGCAGGTGTTCGCTCGCCCCGCCGAGCATCGCTTCCAGCTCCACCACGTCGGCGGGCAGGCGCGGCGGCGCGGCGGCGACGGTCGACTTCATCAAAGACGCCTGTGCCTCCTCGACGGCGGACGGCAACGCGGGCGCAGCCGGCATCGCCACTTCACCGCCCGCGATCCGCCGCGCCAGCTCGCCCGGATCGGGCAAGGTACTCGCATGGACCACACGCAGCAGCGCCATCTCTGCGGCCTCAAGCGGCAGCGCGGCCGCCTGCACCTCGCCATGCCCCTTCAGCAGCAACTGCCACAGCCGGTGCAGCGTGGCGAAGCCGAGCCGGCTCGCCCAGTCCGCCAGCGCCTCGCGCTCCTCCACCGACAGCGCCGGATCGTCGCCGCCGCCCACCTTGGCGCGGGTGACGCCGTGGGTCGTCTCCAGCAGGCCGTGCAGCAGTGCCACCGGCTCCACCCCCAGATCGTGCTGCGCGCGCACGCCCGCCAGCACTGCTGGCGCATCGCCGCGCAACAGGTCGCCGAACAGCGCGCGGATCGCGCCGCGGTCGGACAGGCCGAGCATGTCGCGCACCTGCCCCGCCGTCACCAGCCCGGTGCCGTGCGCGATCGCCTGATCGAGGATCGAGAGCCCGTCGCGCGCCGAGCCTTCCGCCGCGCGCGCGATCAGCGCCAGCGCCTCCGGCTCGGCCTCGACCGCTTCGGCCGTCACCACATGCGCGAAATGCGCCGCCAGCGTATCGGCCGGGATGCGCCGCAGGTCGAACCGCTGGCAGCGCGAGAGGACGGTGACGGGCACCTTGTTCACCTCGGTGGTGGCGAACAGGAATTTCACATGCGCCGGCGGCTCCTCCAGCGTTTTCAGCAGCGCGTTGAACGCGTTCTTGCTGAGCATGTGGACCTCGTCGATGATGTACACCTTGTAGCGCGCCGAGACGGCGGAATAGCGCACCGCCTCGATGATCTCGCGCACGTCGTCCACGCCGGTGTGGCTGGCGGCGTCCATCTCCACCACGTCGATATGCCGCCCCTCGGCGATCGCCACGCACGGCTCGCATACCCCGCACGGATCGATCGTCGGGCCGCCCTGCCCGTCCACGCCGATGCAGTTGAGCGCCTTGGCGATCAGCCGCGCCGTCGATGTCTTGCCCACGCCGCGCACGCCGGTGAGCAGGAAGGCGTGAGCCAGCCGGTCGCGCTTGATGGCATTGCCCAGCGTCGTCACCATCGCTGCCTGGCCGATCAACTCGGCAAAACGCTGCGGACGATACTTGCGCGCGAGCACGCGATAGGGAGGCGGCGATTCGGACATGGCGCCACTCTAGGGGGGCCGACGGCCTCTGTCGAAGGGAGCATCGAAAGGGGGAAGGGTGGAAGCCGGAACGACCCGGTACGAAATCGTTGTGGCTGCTTCCTTCCGGATCTGACCAAGTTGGCGACGGCACCGTCCGCCCGACTTCCGCTGGCGCCTATGCCGCAAGCGCGCGGCCGAATCAACGCCCCTGCATGTCGCGGCTTTCGGCGGGGAGGCGGACGGGGAGAGACCCCAGCGCCTCCTCCAGCCAGATCTGGCAGGCGAGGCGCGAATGGCGCGTCACGCCGGGGGCGAGGTCGAGCAGATCTTCCTCCATCTCGCTCGCCGCGGGCAACCGGGCGAAATCCGCCGCGTCGATCAGGACATGGCAGGTGGAGCAGGCCATCTGCCCCTCGCACGTCCCCTCCAGCGGCTGGCCGTCCGCCTGCGCCACGTCGAGCAGGCGTGCGCCGGGGGTGGCCTCCACCTCGCGCGATTCGCGCCCGTCGGCGGTGATGAAGCGGACGCGGATCATGCGAACATCTTCTGTCGGGCGGCGGCCTCGTCGATTAGGGAGACGGCCGTGACGACCTCCTCCCGCGTCGTATAGCGGCCGAAGCCGAGGCGGATGCTCGACCGGGCTTCCGCATCGCTCAACCTCAGTGCGCGCAGCACATGGCTTGGCCGGCCCGATCCACTGGCGCAGGCGGACGCCGACGAAAAGGCGACCTCGCGCAGTTCCGATATTAGCCGGCCCGCATCCAGCCCGTCGCGGCGGATGTTTAGGTTGCCAAACCAGCGATGATCGAGCGCACCGTTAACCTGCCATCCGCCCAGCATCGAGTGCGCTTCTCCGAACAGCGCGAACACATGATCCGCATCCTCCTCCTTCCTTACCCGCGCCACCTCGGCCGCCGCGCCGAAGCCCGCGCACAGCATCGGCGAGAGCGTGCCGGAGCGGATTCCGCCCTCCTGCCCGCCGCCGTGGAGCAGCGGGGCCGGTTCCACCCCGTCCCGCAGCCACAACGCGCCGATGCCCTTCGGCCCGTGGATCTTGTGCGCCGAGATCGCGATCATGTCGCACGCGCCCACCGGCACGCGGATGCGGCCGAAGCCCTGCACCGCGTCGCACACCATCCACGCCCCGGCCGCACGGGCCAGCGCGCCGAGTTCGGCGATCGGCCCGATCGTGCCGATCTCGTTGTTCACCAGCATCGCCGCGACGATCGCCGTCCGCCCGTCGATCGCGGCGCGCGCCTCGCCGAGATCGGGCCGGCCGTCGCGATCGACCGGCAGCACCACCACGTCTGCGCCGTCGTCGCGCAGCGACGCGATCGTATCGAGCACGGCGGCATGTTCGGTCGCGATCGTCACGATGCGATCCCGCCCGGCCGCCCGCCGCGCCCAGCCGCCCTTGATCGCCCAGTTCAGCGCCTCGG
>NZ_VNIM01000084.1 GCF_007785815.1 Alterirhizorhabdus solaris
CCCCGACGCCGCCCCTACCAACCCCGCCGTTTACCCGCCCGACGACCTGATGAGGAGAGCCCTTGTGGCCGAGCCAGTTTCCACGCGCGTCCCTGAAGGTGCGACGGGCGTATTGGCGCTGGCCGACGGCTCGCTGATCTGGGGGCGTGGCTTCGGCGCGGAGGGTGCCGCCGTCGGCGAGGTGTGCTTCAACACCGCGATGACCGGCTATCAGGAGGTGATGACCGATCCCTCCTATGCCGCGCAGATCATCGCCTTCACCTTCCCCCACATCGGCAACGTGGGCGCCAACCCCGAGGACATCGAGGCGATCAACCCGCACGCGCTGGGGCTGATCGTGCGCGAGGACGTGACCGATCCGTCGAATTTCCGCAGCACGCAGGGGTTCGATGCGTGGCTCAAGCAAAACGGCCGCATCGGCCTGGCGGGCGTGGATACCCGCGCACTCACCCGCGCGATCCGCATCCAGGGCGCGCCCAACGGCGTGATCGCGCATGACGCGGCCGGCCGGTTCGATGTCGAGGCGCTGATCGCACAGGCGCGCGGCTGGCCGGGGCTGGAGGGGATGGACCTCGCGAAAGAGGTGTCTGCCACCCAGAGCTACAAGTGGGACGACGGGTTGTGGACGCTGGGCGAGGGCTATGCCGCCCACAGCGCCAACCCCGATGGCCCGCACGTGGTGGCGATCGATTACGGCCTCAAGCGCAACATCCTTCGCAACCTCGTCGCCGCCGGCGCGCGGGTGACGGTGGTGCCCGCCACCGCCACCTTCGACGAGGTGATGGCGCATGGCCCCGACGGCGTGTTCCTCTCCAACGGCCCCGGCGATCCCGCCGCGACCGGCGCCTACGCCGTGCCGGTGATCCGCGAGTTGCTGAAGGTGGGCAAGCCGCTGTTCGGCATCTGCCTGGGCCACCAGTTGCTCGGGCTGGCGGTGGGGGCGACGACCTCCAAGATGCACCAAGGCCATCGCGGCGCGAACCATCCGGTGAAGCGCACCGAGGACGGCCGCGTCGAGATCACCAGCATGAACCACGGCTTCGCGGTGGATGCTGACTCGCTGCCGGCCAACGCCCGCGCCACCCACGTCTCGCTGTTCGACGGCTCGCTGGCGGGGCTGGAGCTGACGGATGCCAAGGCGTTCTCGGTGCAGTACCACCCCGAGGCCAGCCCTGGGCCGCAGGACAGCCATTATCTGTTCGAGCGGTTCGTGGACGAGTTGCGAGGCGCCGCGTGACTCCCTCTCCCCGACGGGGAGAGGGTTGGGGTGAGGGGACGCGCGGTTCAGAGCGCGTTGCGGGCAATGAGAACTTCCCGGCGTATCGCCTCCAGTACCCCGTCGATGTTTGCCATCACGTCATTGTTCCAGAAGCGCGCGACCGTGTAGCCGAAGGTTTCGATCACTCGCGTTCGTTCGAGATCGGCGTCATTATCGGCATGCTGGCCACCATCGAGTTCGATCACCAATCGCGCCGAACGGCAGACGAAGTCTGCCACATGCGGACCGATCGGAAATTGTCGGACGAATTTGGCATCCTCAAGCTGGCGCGCGCGGAGCCGGGACCACATCAACCGCTCGGCATCGGTCGCCGACGCGCGCAATTTTCGCGCGACTGGGGTAAGCCTCTTTTCCATTCGCGCCGTACACCCTCACCCAACCCTCTCCCTTAAGGGAGAGGGCTAACAGGTATCGTCTGACATGCCCAAACGCACCGACATCTCGTCCATCCTCATCATCGGTGCCGGCCCGATCGTCATCGGGCAGGCGTGCGAGTTCGATTATTCGGGCACGCAGGCGTGCAAGGCGCTGCGCGAGGAGGGCTATCGCATCATCCTCGTCAATTCGAACCCCGCCACGATCATGACCGATCCGGACATGGCCGACGCCACTTACGTTGAGCCGATCACCCCCGAGATCGTCGCCAAGATCATCGAGAAGGAGCGGCCCGACGCGGTGCTCCCCACGATGGGCGGGCAGACCGCGCTCAACACCGCGCTGGCGCTGTTCAACGACGGTACGCTGGCGAAGTACGGCGTGCAGATGATCGGCGCGGATGCCGAGGCGATCGACAAGGCCGAGGACCGGCTGAAATTCCGCGACGCGATGGACCGCATCGGGCTGGAAAGCGCGCGCTCCACGATCGCGCATACGATGGACGAGGCGCTCGCCGGCCTCGCCATCACCGGGCTGCCGGCGATCATCCGCCCCAGCTTTACGATGGGCGGCACCGGCGGCGGCATCGCGTACAACCGCGAGGAGTTCATCGGCATCGTCACCAAGGGGCTCGATGCCAGCCCGACCACCGAGGTGCTGATCGAGGAATCGCTGCTCGGCTGGAAGGAGTATGAGATGGAGGTCGTGCGCGATCGCGCCGACAACTGCATCATCATCTGTTCGATCGAGAACGTCGATCCGATGGGCATCCATACCGGGGACTCGATCACCGTCGCGCCGGCGCTCACGCTGACCGACAAGGAATATCAGATCATGCGCAACGCGAGCATCGCGGTGCTGCGTGAAATCGGTGTGGAAACAGGCGGTTCCAACGTACAGTTCGCGGTGAATCCGAAGGATGGCCGGCTGGTCGTGATCGAGATGAACCCGCGGGTGTCGCGCTCGTCGGCGCTCGCCTCCAAGGCCACCGGCTTCCCGATCGCCAAGGTCGCGGCCAAGCTGGCGGTGGGTTATACGCTGGACGAGATCGACAACGACATCACCGGCGCCACCCCGGCTTCGTTCGAGCCGACGATCGACTACGTCGTCACCAAGATCCCGCGCTTCGCCTTCGAGAAGTTCAAGGGCGCCGAGAACACGCTCTCGACCGCGATGAAGAGCGTCGGCGAGGTGATGGCGATCGGCCGCAACTTCTCTGAGTCGCTGCAAAAGGCGCTGCGCGGGCTGGAGACGGGGCTGGTCGGCCTCAACATCGTCGACGAGCTGGCCGGCGCGCCGCGTGCCTCGATCGAGGGGGCGCTTGCCCGTCCCACGCCGGATCGGCTGCTGGTGGCCGCGCAGGCGCTGCGCGAGGGCTTCACCATCGACGAGATCCATCGCATCGCCAAGTTCGATCCGTGGTTTCTCGAACGGTTGCAGGAGATCGTTCGCGCCGAGACCGAAGTCGCCACCGACGGGCTACCGCAGGACGCGGCGGGGATGCGCCGGCTCAAGGCGATGGGTTTCTCGGACAAGCGCCTCGCCTTCCTCGCGCTGCAATCCGCCGGCCTGCGGGGTATGGACCGGGCGCAGGCGCGCGGCTCCGGCCTGATCCACGACACGCTCGTGGCGATGACCGGCGGTGTCACCGAGGCGGAGGTGCGCGCGCTGCGCCACAAGCTGGGCGTGCGCCCGGTGTTCAAGCGCATCGACACCTGCGCCGCCGAGTTCGAGGCCAAGACCCCGTACATGTACTCCACCTACGAGGCGCCCTTCTTCGGCGAGCCGGAGTGCGAGAGCCAGCCCACCGACCGTGAGAAGATCGTGATCCTGGGCGGCGGGCCGAACCGGATCGGGCAGGGGATCGAGTTCGATTACTGCTGCTGCCATGCCTGCTTCGCGCTGGCGGATGCGGGCTATGAGACGATCATGGTCAACTGCAACCCGGAGACGGTTTCGACCGACTACGACACCTCGGACCGGCTCTATTTCGAGCCGTTGACCGTGGAGGACGTGCTGGAGATCCTGCACGTCGAACAGCGCAACGGCACGCTGAAGGGCGTCATCGTCCAGTTCGGCGGGCAGACCCCGCTGAAGCTGGCGCAGGAGCTGGCCGATGCCGGCATCCCGATCCTCGGCACCAGCCCCGATGCGATCGATCTGGCCGAGGACCGCGAGCGGTTCGCAGCACTCGTCTCCAGCCTGCGGCTGTTGCAGCCGGCCAACGGGATTGCCCGCAGCCGGGAGGAGGCACTGAACGTCGCCGAGCGGATCGGCTATCCGGTGCTGATGCGGCCGAGCTATGTGCTGGGCGGACGCGCGATGGAGATCGTCGACGGACCGGCGCAGCTCGAAAACTACATTCAGACCGCCGTGCAAGTGTCTGGCGATTCACCCGTTCTGATCGATCAGTATCTGCGCGACGCGATCGAGGTGGATGTCGATGCGATCTGCGACGGCACCGATGTCGTCGTGACCGGCGTGATGCAGCATATCGAGGAGGCCGGGGTCCATTCGGGCGACAGCGCCTGCTCGCTGCCGCCCTACAGCCTGTCAGACGCGATCATCGCCGAGATCGAGCGGCAGACCGCCGAGTTGGCGCATGCGCTGTCGGTGAAAGGTCTGATGAACATCCAGTTCGCCGTGAAGGGCGATGAGGTGTTCCTGATCGAGGTGAACCCGCGCGCCAGCCGTACCGTGCCGTTCGTCGCCAAGGCCATCGGCGTCCCGATCGCTAAGATCGCCGCGCGCGTGATGGCGGGCGAGATGCTGGCCGACCTGCCGAAGATCGACCGCGCGATCGATCACGTCGCGGTGAAGGAGGCGGTGTTTCCGTGGGCGCGGTTCCCCGGGGTCGATCCGGTGCTTTCGCCGGAGATGAAGTCCACCGGCGAAGTGATGGGGATCGATAGCGACTTCGCCACCGCTTTCGCCAAGGCCCAGATCGGTGGCGGCACCGTGCTGCCGACCGGCGGCACGGCCTTCGTCTCGGTGAAGCCGGGTGACAAGGCGCTGATCGCCGAGGCCGTGCGCGAACTGATCGAGCGGGGTTTCTCGATCGTCGCGACCGCGGGCACCGCCGACTTCCTGCGCGGTGAGGGTCTGGCGGTGGAAACGGTGAACAAGGTGCAGCAGGGCCGACCCCATATCGTCGACCGGATCAAGGACGGCGGGATCGCCCTGATCTTCAACACCACGGAGGGCTGGCAGTCGTTGCAGGACTCGCAGTCGATCCGGGCGTCGGCGCTGGCGGGGCGGGTGCCCTATTTCACGACGGCTGCGGCGAGTGTGGCGGCAGCGCGCGCGATCACCGCATTGGCATCGCGAGACCTTGAAGTACGGCCCCTGCAATCATATTATTCTCGTTCGCGCGCCTGATCCTGCCAGTCTTGTGGTGCGGGCGGTCCTGAAAACGGGGCCGCTTGGGGTGATTATTATCGAAGGGGTTTTCGCCGATGGACAAGATGCCGATGCTGGAGGTGGGCCACCGCATGCTCACCGAGCAGCTCGCGGCTCTCAAGGTGGAGCGGCCGCAGATCATCGATGCTATCGAGGAAGCGCGCGCCCACGGCGATTTGTCCGAGAATGCCGAATATCACGCCGCAAAGGAGCGGCAGGGCCAGATCGAGGCGATGATCGGCGATCTCGAGGATCGCCTGAGCCGGGCGCAGATCATTGACCCGACGACGCTTTCGGGCGACCGGGTCGTGTTCGGCGCGACCGTGCACATGATCGATGAGGACGAGAAGCCGGTAAAATACCAGATCGTCGGCCAGACCGAGGCGGACGCGAAGTCCGGCCGCATTTCGTACAACTCGCCGCTCGGCAAGGCGTTGATCGGTCGCCACGTCGATGACGAGGTCGAGGTGACGGTGCCGTCGGGCGATCGTTATTATGTGGTGTCCAAGATTGAATTCATCTGATCGATGCGACTGCCGCCGTCCCGCGCGACTTTCGTTATTGGTGCGCTGACGGCGGTCGCATGGGCCGGCGTGGCCCTTACCGGCGCGACCGAGATGGCCGCTGTGCTGGCAGGCTTCATCCCCGAGCGACTCGCGCCGGGTGGCGATGCAATGACTTCGGCGAGTTACGGCATACCCATCGCCCAGGCCGTTCCGGTCTGGCTCACGCCGCTCTCCGCGACACTGGTTCACGGCGGGCTGCTGCACCTTGTCTTCAACCTGCTGATGCTCGGCTTTTGCGGACGCTTCGTCGAGGTGGTGCTGGGGGCGAGGGGGTTGGTGGCGCTCTACCTCGTCGGTGCGTACGTGGCGGCCGCGGCGCAGTTCGCAGTCGATCCGGGCAGCCTCGCGCCGATGATCGGCGCCAGCGGGGCCATCTCGGCGTTATTCGGCGCCTATGCGCTGCTGTTCGGTGAGAGGCGCGGTCGCCTGGCGGATCATCGGTTTGGCAAGGCGCTGCACGTGCTCTGGCTGGCGGCGGCGTGGATCGGCTTCCAGTTACTCGTGGGCTTCGCCACCACACAGGCAGGGGCCGCGATCGCCGTCGCGGCCCACATCGGTGGCTTTATCGCCGGTCTTGTGCTGGCGAAACCTCTGCTGCGTTGGCGCTACCGGCACGCCTGACCCGATCCGGTTACGTCTTGTCGGGCTCGAGCAGCCGATGCAGGTGCACGACGACATACTTCATCTCGGCATCGTCGACCGAGCGCTGCGCCGCCGAGCGCCATGCCTTTTCAGCACTCGCATAATCCTCGTAGAAGCCCACGACATCGAGTGCTTCGAGGTTGGAAAAGTCAAGGCCGCGTGGATCATCCACGCGGCCACCGAAGACGAGATGGAGCTTGCTCAACGGCTTATCCCCGAGACTTCATGAACGCGACGAGTTTGTCGAAGCCGTTGCGCTGGATGTAGGCGTCAAAGTCCGCAGCCTGCGTCACGGCGAGGTTGATCCCGGCGACGGTAAGGTTCGTGACCTTGTAGCCACCACCGACGCGATCGACCGTCCATACCGCGTTTATCGGCGATGAGCCGGGCTTCGTCACCTGCGTCATCACCGCCGCGCTCGTGCCTTGCGGGACAGTACGCACCAGCTTGAGATCGGCCCGTGCGTAGTCGAACAGGCGATCGGCGTAGGTGCCGATGATGAAGTTCGGAAACGCCGCCTTGTACGATGCATACTGTGCAGGTGTGATCTTCGGGCGCCAGCGACGGATGAGCCGATCCCCAATCTGATCCACCGCGAAATGCTGGGTTAGCAGAGACTGGAATTGCGAGCGGGCTGCCGCACGGCTGCCGGTACGGAGAACCGCGAAGCCCTCGTCTGCCAGTGTATCCACGAACGCGCCGGGCTCCTGCGTGTTCACCGCAGCAGCGGCGGGAGCGACGAAAGCGGGGGCGGTCAGCGAAGCGGTCGCCAGCAGCGCGGGCAGAAGCGCGGAGCGCGCGAGGGTAACGAACGAAATCATTCAACTATCTCCAGTGGCTGGCAATGCGATGCCGGCAGTGCGATTTCCACACTGCCGGACCGTCGCTTCACCGCCCGTGACCATGACTAGGACTGCGGCTGGCGGATCGCCTCGGCGGCCGCAGTGCCCGCAGAGGAAGCGGCCTTGCTGGCGGTGTCCAGCAGCTTGTCGACCTGCTGACGGGCGCCATCCTTGTTGATGCCCATCTCGTCCAGCGTGCCCTGTCCAGCTTCGCGGGCGGCGCTGATCGCACCCTTCGCGATACCGGCGAGCTTGTCACCGATCGGGCCGAGCGCTTCGGTCTCGCGCTGGCTGCGTGGCAGCAGCGCCCCGATCAGGACGCCGATCGCGATGCCGCCGATCACGGCAGCGATCGGGCTCTCGTCGATCCCGTCAGACGTCCGGTGGCGGGCGCTGGAGGCTGTCTGACGCGCCGAGGCATAGGCCGCATTCGCCTTCTCACGGGCGGCCTCCGCCGCTGCGGCGGTACGCTCGCGCGCTGTCTCGAGGGCTACCCCGGTCTTGTCGGCGGCTACCTCATACGCACCGGCAACCTTTTCGCGTGCGGCGCTCAGCGTCTCGCTCGCGCTTGCGGCAGCGGCACTGGCAGCATCGCTCACCTTCGCGCCTGCATCATGAAGCTTGTCGCCCACGGCGTGCAGCTTGTCGCTGGTATAGGCGCCAGCGCGCTCGGCGGTATCCTTGACGGTCATGGTCATTCTCCTTTTTGGCCGGCGGCGGTGGCGCCTGCCGGGTTGATCCGTCGAACATCGGTATCCGGCATATCCCACTTGGGGCGGCGGCGGGAACGGAACAGGCGTTCGGCAAGAAGGGTCACCGGCTTGCGGACGAGCAGCAGCAATCCGACCCCTGCTACCCCCGCGATCATGCGTGGGCGCTCATAGGCGAATTCCACCGCGTCATCCGCAAGGGCTGCGCCTTTCTCGCGAAGGGCCGTGCCCTTGTCGCGGGTATCGTCCCATGTCTCCCTCGCCCGCACCCGGGGATCGAGCCGCGAGCGTAGCCGCGCCAGGGTGTCCTGCATCTGCTCCCGCGCGAGCACCGCTTGGGCCTCGGCACGAGCGATCTCGGTACGACTACCGACCATCTATCGACCTCCCGCGCTGAACTGGCGGACCGCAAGATATGCGAGAAGGCCCGCGACGATCAGACCGATCGCCGCTGCCGCAACGCCGCCACCCAGTGGCCCGAGCCACAAAGCAAGCCAGAAGCCCAAGAACACCAGCAGCGTGGTGATCGCCGCCTGCGCGATGAACAGAGCGGCGATCCCCAAAATCGCCGCAGTCCGCACCGGCGGCACCCACGAAAGTGCCTTCTGACGATAGACGTCGATCTCGGCACTGACGTAGGTCTTGCCATCCGCCACCAAGCGCCTGGCAAGAGTACCGACCGACTCCGTGTCCCGTTGCTCGTTCACCGCCTCGTACAACTCAGAACGCGGTATCGACCGGCACGGTCGTGGCGGTAGACGGGGTGGTGCGGGGATGCACGGGCGCATTCTGCGCCCGGTCTGAGGTCTGTGCGGTGCCCTCGGCAAGGCCGACCTTCAGGAGGCGGGCGACCACGAAGCCGATCGCCGCAGCGGCACCGATGGCGATCGCCGGGCTCTTGCGAACCAGGTCGCGAGCATCGTCGAACAATTCCTCGACGTCCTTGTCACGCAACGTGTCGGCAAGGCCGGCGACGGCCTGTGAAGCCTGTCGGGCATACGCACCGTACTGCTCTCCGGCCTTTTCATCGATCTGGCCAGCGGCGTCGTCCACCAGCTTGGTCACGTTGTCGAGCACGCCGACGGCACGTTCCTTGCCCTGTGCGGCATAACCGAATGCCTTGTCGGTCGCCTGCGCCCGCAGGCTGGCGGTCGCGTCGCCGACCTTGGCGGCGGCATCGCCCAGCTTGCTGGCGGCGGCGGAGGCAGCGTCCGAAGTCCGGCTGGCGGTGGCGCTGGTGAAGCCTGTGCCGGTGCTGCCGGCGAAATCACCGTTCGTCCCGTCGGAGACGATCGAGTCGGTCCCCTCGGGAAGATTGGACTGCGAAATTGCCATGACTGGGTCTCCGTATTGATCGGTATTCACGTCACAAACCTACGCCCCCCGACACTGTTCCATCCCCGTGATAATCTTCACCTGCCCGTGGCCGGCATTTGCCTATCGCGATCCGGGCCGCTAGATCGCCGCGCATCAGCCGCCCATCCAGAAAGGCCGCCCGCCCATGACCGCGATCCTCGACATCCACGCCCGCCAGATCATCGACAGCCGGGGCAATCCCACCGTCGAGGTGGATGTCACGCTCGAAGACGGCAGCTTCGGCCGCGCCGCCGTGCCCTCGGGCGCCTCGACCGGCGCGCATGAGGCGGTGGAGCGTCGCGACGGGGACAAGGCACGCTGGGGCGGCAAGGGTGTCACCAAGGCGGTCGACGCGGTGAACGGCGAGATCGGCGAGGAACTGACCGGCCTCGACGCCGAGGACCAGAACGCGATCGACGCCGTGATGATCGAACTGGACGGCACGCCGAACAAGGGCCGCCTCGGCGCCAACGCAATCCTGGGCGTCAGCCTGGCGGTCGCCAAGGCGGCGGCGGATGCGCGCGGGCTGCCGCTCTATCGCTATGTCGGCGGCGTTTCGGCCAACGTGCTGCCGGTGCCGATGATGAACATCATCAACGGCGGCATGCACGCCGATAACCCGATCGACTTTCAGGAATTCATGATCATGCCGGTCGGTGCGCCGACCCTGTCCGAAGCGGTGCGTTGCGGCGCGGAGATCTTCCACACGCTGAAGAAGGCGCTGGCCGACAAGGGGCTGAACACCTCGGTGGGCGACGAGGGCGGCTTCGCGCCGAACATTGCCAGCGCACCCGATGCGCTGGACCTCATCATGAAGGCGATCGAGAAGGCGGGCTATACCCCCGGCGACGACGTGGTGCTGGCGCTGGATTGCGCCGCGACCGAGTTCTTCCGCAAGGGCAAGTACGACTTCAAGGGCGAGGGCAAAAAGCGTTCGCCCGAGGAAATGGCGGAATATCTTGCCGACCTGACCCGCCGCTACCCGATCCGCTCGATCGAGGACGGCATGGGCGAGGATGATTTCGCCGGCTGGAAGATCCTGACCGAGAAGATCGGCAAGAAGGTGCAGCTGGTGGGCGACGACCTGTTCGTCACCAACCCGCAGCGGCTGGCCGAGGGGATTGCCGGCGGCCTCGCCAACTCGCTGCTGGTGAAGGTGAACCAGATCGGCACGCTGACCGAGACGCTGGAGGCGGTGACGCTGGCCCAGCGCGCCGGCTACACCGCCGTGATGTCGCACCGTTCGGGCGAGACCGAGGATGCGACGATCGCTGACCTCGCCGTCGCCACCAACTGCGGCCAGATCAAGACGGGCAGCCTTGCCCGGTCGGACCGGCTCGCCAAGTACAACCAGCTGATCCGCATCGAGGAAGAGCTGGGGGCGATGGCGCATTATGCCGGCCGCGAAATCTTCCGTGGCCGCGCCTGACGACAAGGGCGCGCGCGGGGGCTTGCGCGGGGCGGCGCGGCGGGCGCAGACTGGCGGCATGAAAAGTCGCCGGTCCGCCCGCTCGCTGATCGTGTCGGCCGCCGGGCCGGCGGTGGCGGTGCTCGTCGTCGTCGTGTTCGCCGGCTTCGCGCTGCTGGGGTCGAACGGGCTGCTGTCGCTCGACGGTTACCGCAAGCAGCTGTCCGAGCGGACCGTGGCGCTGGCGCGCTACGAGGCGGAGCGGGCGCGTCTGCAGAACCAGAAACGCCTGATCGAGCGCGGCGACCCCGATTTCGCCGACGAGCTGGTTCGCCGGAACACCGACATGATCGATCGCAACGAATATATGGTGGTCGAACACTGACGGCTGGCGTTGCCCGCCGTGGCACGCGCTCCTATACAGGGAGCGACCGATCGAACCGATCAAATCCGGATAGGGGATGGACGCTTGGCACGAGCAGCACAGCCGCAGGACGCTAAAACGTCCGTCAATGCGGGCGAGGCGGCGCCTCCGGTGATCGCCAACCGCGAGCGGCCGGGTGAGCCGGTGCGGCATGTGGCGAGCAAGGAGGAACTGCTCGAATTCTATCGCCAGATGCTGCTGATCCGCCGTTTCGAGGAGAAGGCTGGCCAGCTGTACGGCCTCGGCCTGATCGGCGGTTTCTGCCACCTCTATATCGGGCAGGAGGCGGTCGCCGTCGGTATCCAGTCCGCGCTGGAAGTGGGCAAGGACAGCGTCATCACCGGCTACCGCGATCATGGCCACATGCTCGCCTACGGCATCGATCCCAAGCTCATCATGGCCGAGCTGACCGGCCGCGTCGCCGGCATCAGCCGGGGCAAGGGCGGCTCGATGCACATGTTCTCGGTCGAGCATGGTTTCTACGGCGGCCACGGCATCGTCGGCGCGCAGGTGTCGCTGGGCACCGGGCTGGCCTTCGCCCACAAGTACAAGGGTGACGGCGGGATCAACGTCGCCTATTTCGGCGATGGCGCGGCCAACCAGGGCCAGGTGTCGGAATCGATGAACATGGCGGAGTTGTGGAAGCTGCCGATCATCTTCGTGATCGAGAACAACCAGTATGCCATGGGCACGAGCGTGAACCGTTCCTCCTCCGAGGACCAGCTGTTCCGCCGGGGCGAGAGCTTCCGCGTGCCGGGTATCCAGGTGGACGGCATGGACGTGCTGGCCGTGCGCGGCGCCACGAATACGGCGGTGGAGTGGGTGCGGGCCGGCAAGGGGCCGGTGCTGCTTGAGCTCAAGACCTATCGCTATCGCGGCCACTCGATGTCCGATCCGGCCAAGTACCGCTCGCGCGACGAGGTGCAGGCCGTGCGTGAGAAATCCGACCCGATCGAGGCCGCGAAGCGTGAACTCGATGCGCTCGGTGTCGGCGAGGATGAACTGAAGGCGCTCGACAAGGAGATCCGCAAGATCGTTGCCGAAGCGGCTGATTTCGCGGAGGAATCGCCCGAGCCCGAGCTTTCCGATCTCCATACCGACGTTCTGGTGGGGCAATATTGATGGCCGTCGAACTGAAGATGCCCGCGCTTTCGCCGACCATGGAGGAGGGCACGCTTTCCAAGTGGCTCGTGAAGGAGGGTGACACGGTGAAGTCCGGCGACATTCTCGCCGAGATCGAGACCGACAAGGCGACGATGGAATTCGAGGCGGTCGACGAGGGGACGGTCAGCCAGATCGTCGTGCCGGCCGGCAGCGAGGGCGTGAAGGTCGGCACCGTGATCGCGCTGATCGCGGGCGACGACGAGGAGGCCGGGGCACCCGAGGCGGCGCCTGCCAAGAAGGCCGCGCCGGCCAAGGACGCGCCTGCCAACGAGGAGCGGGCGGGCGACGCCGCCAACGCGACGCCCAAGGAGGAACCCGCCGACGAGAACGCCCCGCCGATCCCCGAAAGCGCCACCCCGCACAAGATGGAAACGGGCGCACGCGATCTCGTCGCCTCGGCCGCGCGAACGGTGGACGATCCAGAGGTGCCGGAGGGCACCGCGACCGTGAAGACCACCGTTCGCGAGGCGCTGCGCGACGCGATGGCGGAGGAAATGCGTTCCGACGACCGCGTGTTCGTGATGGGCGAGGAAGTCGCCGAGTATCAGGGCGCGTACAAGGTGACGCAGGGCCTGCTCGACGAGTTCGGCGCGCGCCGCGTGATCGATACGCCGATCACCGAGATGGGGTTTGCCGGTGTCGGCGCAGGCGCGGCGATGGGCGGGCTGAAGCCGATCATCGAGTTCATGACGTTCAACTTCGCCATGCAGGCGATCGATCACATCATCAACTCGGCGGCAAAGACCAACTATATGTCCGGTGGCCAAATGCGCTGCCCGATCGTGTTCCGCGGGCCGAACGGCGCCGCAGCGCGCGTGGGCGCTCAGCATAGCCAGAACTATGCGCCCTGGTATGCCAGCGTTCCCGGCCTGATCGTCATCGCGCCCTACAGCGCGGCCGATGCGAAGGGGCTGCTCAAGGCGGCGATCCGGTCCGAGGATCCGGTCGTGTTTCTCGAGAACGAACTGCTCTACGGGCAGAGCTTCGAGGTGCCGGTGCTGCACGACTATGTGCTCCCGATCGGCAAGGCGCGCGTCTGCCGGGAAGGCAAGGACGTCACGCTCGTCAGCTATTCGATCGGCGTCGGTGTCTCGCTCGATGCGGCGAACCAGCTTGCCGAGCAGGGCATCGAGGCCGAGGTGATCGATCTCCGCACGCTGCGCCCGCTCGACACCGCGACGGTGTTGAAGAGCCTCGCCAAGACCAACCGCATCGTGGTGGTGGAGGAAGGCTGGCCGACCTGCTCGATCGCAGCGGAGATCGCGGCGGTGGTGATGGAGCAGGGCTTCGACGACCTCGACGCGCCGGTGCTGCGCGTCACCAATGTCGATGTGCCGATGCCCTATGCGGCCAATCTGGAAAAGGCGGCGCTGCTGAAGGTGGACGACGTGATCGCGGCGGCGAAGAAGGTCTGCTACCGCTGAGGCTTGTCGGGCGGGCGGGCGTGATCGCCCGCCTGCCGGATCCCGTCAGGCGGTATATTTGGTGCATTTGGCAATGTCGGCATCGGCCACGCCACCCGGCTTCATCACCTGATCGACGCGCTGGCGCACGTTGAATGCACGCTCTGCCCGGATCGTCGTCTCGCTGATCCACCGCCCCGCGACGATCGGCTGATAGGTGTAGTTCACCTCGACATACATCACGGCGGTATCGTCGGCTGGTTTGATCTTGTTGGCGTTGATGAGGCTCGGCCCCATGCCATATTGCAGGCTGTTGTCCGTCGCACCCTTGCCTTCTACGCCATAGGCCGAAACGACCGTCATCTTGCCGGCGCAACGCTGCCAGCCGATCTTGTAGCCCTTCCTCGTATCGGTCAGCTTGTTAGGTTCGAGGCTGCTCAGGATAATGCGGCCGTTATCGGCGAACTTGATGTTCCGCCCGATGAACTTCGCCCCCGTCATCAGCTCGTTGATGTCCGCCTCGCTGATCTGGTTGCGCACCCGCGCGGCATTGTCGGCGGTGGTCATCGCGATCTGGCTGATGCGCAGGTTGGCCATGCCGAAATTCCACAGCTCCAGCCCGCCGAGCGCCAGCAGGATCAGCACCGGCAGCACGAGCGCGAACTCGATCATGGCGACGCCGGCGGCGTCCTGCCGCAACGGCATACGCGGGCAGGGGCGGCTCACTTCCGGCAATCCGGAAACGACTGCGAACCGAACGGCTGGTTGCGGAACACCATGTTCGATGAAACCGTCTCTTCGGCGCTGAAGCCGAGAAACTTCGTCAGCGGCACGATGCGCGGAAACCTGGCCGTGACGGTGTAGTAGATCAGGTCATCCGATCCACCCAGCCCGGTACGGCCCGAAGTAGCGGCCCTGTCCCAGACGCCGTTGCCGTTATCGTCGTAATAGCAATCGATGCCCATGTCGTAGACGCTGTTGGCGTTGGAATCGATGTACTTCTCGTCCTTGCCCACGCCGGAGAACTGCGAGTAGCTCTTCTTGTCGACTTTCACCGTCACGTTGCTGCCGAAGGCGGTGAGCTGTTTCGTGAGATAGGTATCAACGTCGCCGCTGGCACGCGTGCCTATGGTCGCGTAGCGCGCCGTGCGCTGCAGCGCCCCCTCCACCACCGAGCCGAGGTACAGCCGGTAGCCGAAGTCGGTCATCGCCAGCAGCACCACGGTAAGCGGCAGGATGACGAGGCCGAGTTCGACCACATAGGCGCCGCGCTCGTCCGCCCTCAGCCGCCGCAGCAAAGCACGCGCACGCCTCACTGCGTCAGCCTCAGCGCACCGATGTTCTTGCCGATCTCGACGAACTTGGCGGTGAGCGAGGCCGAATTGGCCGAGAGCGAGGCTTGTGCCGCACTGGTCGCACATTCGGAGAGGGCGCTGGTCAGCTCCGAGGCGAAGGCGATCACCCATATCGAAACGCCCATCTGCTTGGTCGCCGCACACATCATCTTGAAGCGCTGGTTGTGGCGGGCGGGCTGGTCGTCCTCGCTGGTGAACGTGCCGGTGACGCGCTGGTCCCACTTCTCCAGCCCGTAGGTGCTGTAGAGCGTGGGGCCGGTGTCGATGATGCCGTCGGTCATGTAGATGATCTGGCGGGAAACCGGCATGCTGCCGTAGGTTTCGGGATTGTCCCCGGCAAAGATGCCGGTGCGTGCGATCAGCCGTGCGCCCCAGATCATGCCGTTGTCATGATAGGTGCCGCCATCGGGATTGAGCTGGTCGAGATAGGTCGACAGCGCCGTCCTGCTCCACGGCTGCAGCCGCTTGACGGTTGCGACCGGGCAGGCAACCTGCGGCCTTGAGGTATAACCGCGCGGATCGCCGGTCCGTTCGTAATAATATTGCTGATAGTCATCATAGGCCGCGCCGTTGGCGAGGAACTCGACCTCGGGCCAATAGGGCTTCCATTTGGTCGCCGGGTCGTTGGTCGGTACCAGCGCGATATCGAGATCCTCGGCGGAGTCGGGGATCGTGTAGCCCGAGGAGGCGGTGATCGAGGAGGACGTCTGCCGCTCCTCGATGCAGCCCGCCCAGATTGAACCGGGCATGGTCGCAGGCGGCGCGGTGTAGGTGAGCGAGGGATCGGTCGGTCGCAACGGCTGCGCGCTCTGGTTCGGTGTCGGCGTAAGGGCGCCCGTGACGTAGGTCGAGACGTCGTAGGTCATCGGCTGGTACGTCCAGTCCGCGAAATTGTAGCTGCACGTATAGGTGGTGGTCTTGCCCGAGGTGACCGGGGCGCTGGTGACGCCGCCCTTGCCGGTGCAATAGGCGATCGTTTTGCCCGTTTCGACATTGTTGTAGCGCGCCACCCGCGAGCGATAGGTGTAGCTGTCACTGACGATATAGTTCGGGTTGACCGACCTGATCGCATCGCCCGCGTTGATGCCGCTGGAGAACGGTACGACCCCGTAGCGCAGCCGCAGCCCCGCCGTTTCCAGCTTGGTCTGCACCGACGCAAGCTCGTCGTACAGCGCCAGCACGGCCTTGCGCAGCGCGACGATCTTGGTGTCGGTATCGGCGGAGGTCGCCTTGTCCTTCATCGATCCGGTGGTGTCGAGCACCAGCACGATATCGGTATTCACGAAATCCTGCTTGGCGTTGCACGTCACGTCCAGCGGCAGCGTGTTGAAGCCGAACATCTTCATCAGCGTCGTCTTGATCGTGGTGCTGGCGGTGATGACGACGGTCGCGTCCGGCCCCTGGGTGATGGACGGCACGAACTTGGTGGTGCCCCACGATTCCTGCGGGAAGTTGAAGTTGAAGAACTTCGTCGCCTCCGTTTTCACAGTGTCGTCCACCACGCCGCCCACCATCGCCCGGCGACCGGCCAGCACGGCGGAATCGCACGCCTGCTGCAAGCGCGCCTGCGCCATATAGGCGCGCGTCATATCGACGCCGGAGCCGAGCAGCGCGATCAGCGGCAGCATCGCCGCGCCGGTGATCGCCAGCACGTTACCGCGCGTGTCGCGGGCCAGCCGCGTCATCGGCGCCCGTCGCGTTCCGCCATCGTGCCGTTCGTCCGCTCGCATCATCGCACCGCCCCGCAGACGCCGATCGCGCCCCTGATGCGGGGAGAGATGCCCGAAAAGCGCTAAGGTTGGCTTAATCGTGCCTCGGGCGGTTTGCCCCGGCGATCGCGACTTCCTAGATCACGGCATGGCCGACGATACTCTGCGCGATCCCGAACTCTCCCTGTCGCTGGCCTATGCGCCAGCCGCCCGCCGGCCCGCGCTGGCCGCGCTGTGGCGGCTGGACGAGCGGCTGGCGGCGATCGTCGTAGAGCCGAACCGGCCGATCACGGCGATAAAGCTGGCATGGTGGCGCGAGGCGCTGGAACGGCTCGACCAAGCGCCGCCGCCGCCCGAGCCGCTGCTGGCAGCCCTTGGTGAGGCGGTGGCCGCCGGCGTGTCAGGCGCGCGGCTGGCCGGGCTGGCCGCCGCATGGGATGTGCTGATCGACGACGATGCGGCAGAGGACGAAGGTGCCCGGATCGTCCGCCACGCGCGGGAGCGGGCTGCCGCGTTGTTCGGCACCGCCGCCGATCTCCTCGGTGGGGCGGGGCAGGTGGACGTCGCCGTGGCGGGGCAATCCTGGTCGCTGGCGACGGTGCCGGTTCCACTCGCGGCCGGCCGGCGGGAGGCAGCGGCATCGGTGCTGTCGCATGTGCCGCCGGGCTACTGGCCACGCCGCCTGCGGGCGCTCGGTGTGCTGGCGGTGCTGGGACGGGAGCGGCTGCATGATCCCGCCGGCCTGCCCGGGTCGCCGCGCCGTATCGTGCGCGCCTTGTGGCATGCGGCCAGCGGCCTCTGACGGCGATCGCTGGACCTTGGCATGACGA
>NZ_VNIM01000085.1 GCF_007785815.1 Alterirhizorhabdus solaris
CCCCGGAGCAGGCCGCCCGTGCGCCGCAGGATGCAGAACCGCCCGCCCCCGCCCTGCTGGTTGAGCAACGTATCGATTCGCCGCACCAGCACGACATCCGCCTGCCGGTAGTAGCGCCGGTTCCCGGCCCGCTGGAGCGGGCGGAGCTGGGGAAAGCGGCTTTCCCAGTAGCGCAGCACATGTTGCGCCACGCCCGTCTCGGACGAGACTTCGCCGATCGTGCGGAAGGCGCCCTCGGCCTTGGTCAAGCCGCGCCCGCCTCGCCGGCTGCACGATCACCCTCGACGATGCGGTCGCGCATCATCTGGCTGGCACGGAAGGTGAGGACGCGGCGCGGCGCGATCGGCACCTCGACCCCGGTCTTGGGGTTGCGGCCCACGCGCTCGCCCTTGTCACGCAACACGAAGCTGCCGAAGCCGGAGATCTTCACGTTCTCACCCCGGGACAGCGCCTCGCACAGATGGAGCAGCACCTTCTCGACCATGCGGGCGGAATCACCGCGCGAGAGGCCGATTTCACCATGGATGGCCTCGGCGAGGTCAGCCCGCGTCAGCGTATCAGAGTCGCTCATTCGCCTGTTCTCCAGAAACGCAGATGCGCCGTTGTACCGACTTGCCGCACCGCCGAAAAGACCGTGCCCGGCCTAATAGCGTACCGCGGCGGCACCCCAGGTAAAGCCGCCGCCCATCGCCTCGAACATCACCAGGTCGCCGCGCCCGATCCGCCCGTCGCGCACCGCCGCGTCGAACGCGAGCGGCACCGAGGCGGCGGAGGTATTGGCATGACGATCGACCGTCACGATCACCCGCTCGGGTGCGAGGCCCAGCTTGCGGGCGGTGGCGTCGAGGATGCGGCGGTTGGCCTGATGCGGCACCACCCAGTCGATCTCGTCGATGGCGATGCCGGCCGTCTCGCTCACCTCGCGCAGCACGGCGGCCAGATTGGTCACGGCGTGGCGGAACACCTCCTGCCCCCTCATCCGCAGCTTGCCCACGGTGCCGGTGGTCGAGGGGCCGCCATCGACGTAGAGGAGCTGGTTGTGGCGGCCGTCGGCGTGCAGCTTCACCGCGAGGATGCCCTGACTGGCGTTGTCGTTCGCCACCTGAGCGGCGGTCAGCACGATCGCGCCGGCACCGTCGCCGAACAGCACGCAGGTAGTGCGGTCCTCCCAGTCGAGGATGCGGCTGAACGTTTCGGCGCCGATCACCAGCGCGGTCTGCGCGGCGCCGCTGCGGATCATGCTGTCCGCCACAGACAGGGCGTAGAGGAAGCCCGAGCACACCGCCTGCACGTCGAACGCGACGCAGTCGTCGATGCCGAGCAGTGCCTGCACCTTGGTGGCGGAGGCGGGGAAGGTCTGGTCCGGGGTGGCGGTGGCGACGATGATGAGATCCACCGCCTGCGGCTCGATGCCGGCCGCGTCCAGCGCAGCGCGCGCGGCATCGGTCGCCAGCGTCGCCGTCGTCTCGCCTTCGCCGGCGATATAGCGGGAGCGGATGCCGGTACGCTCGACGATCCACTCGTCGGAGGTGTCGACCGTTTCGGCCAGTTCCACGTTGGTGACGCAGCGCGCCGGCAGGCCGGAGCCGGTGCCGAGAATCACGGCGCGGCGCACGGTGGCGGCGGGCACCGTCATGCCGCGACGCCGGCGGTGGGGGCGTGGGCGCGGATGTTGTCCAGATCCTCGGCGATGCGCCGGCTCAGATCATGCGAGACGAGCCGTTCCGCCACGCCGATCGCATTGTCCACGCCCTGCGCGGTGGCGCCGCCGTGGCTCTTCACGATGATGCCGTTCAGCCCGAGGAAGACCGCGCCGTTGTGATTATTCGGATCGAGGTGGACGCGCAGCAGGTGCATCGCCGGCTTGGAGATCAGGAAACCCGCCTTGGAGCGCAGCGAACTGGTGAAGGCACGGCGCAGCAGATCGGCGACGAAGCGGGCGGTGCCCTCGATCGTCTTCAGCGCGATATTGCCGGTGAAGCCGTCGGTGACGATCACGTCGGCCTCGCCCCGGCCGAGCCGGTCCGCCTCGATGAAGCCGTCGAAGTTCATCCGCAGATAGTCGGCCGCGCGCAGCTGGGCGGCGGCGTCCTTCAACTCGTCGGTGCCCTTCATTTCCTCGGTGCCGATGTTGAGCAGCCGCACGCGCGGCGCATCGATGCCCATCGCGGCGCGGGCATAGGCTGCCCCCATCACCGCGAACTGCACGAGGTTGCGCGTATCGCACTCGGTATTGGCGCCAAGATCGAGCAGCACGAGATCATTGTCGCCGAGGCTGGGCAGCATCGCCGCCAGCGCCGGCCGGTCGATCCCCGGCATCGTGCGCAGCGCCAGCTTGGACATCGCCATCAGCGCGCCGGTGTTGCCGGCCGAGACAGCGGCCTGCGCCTCGCCCGATTTCACCGCCGCGATGGCAAGCCCCATCGAGGTCGTCCGCGCGCGGCGAATCGCCTGGCTCGGCTTGTCCTCGCCCGAGATCGTCTCGGGCGCGTGAGCGATCTCCGCCGCAGCGGCCAGCCCTGCGTGGCGGGCCACCTCCGGGCGAATCGCTGATTCGTCACCGAACAGGCGGAAGCACAGCGCCGGATTGCGCGCCAGCGCCAGCGCCGCGCCCTCGACCATCACCGCCGGGCCGGAGTCGCCGCCCATCGCATCGATGGCGATTCGCGGAGCTGCGCCCAACGGTCCGGTCCCTTTACGCAGCGTCAGGCTTCGACCGAAACGATCTCGCGCCCGTTATAGTGGCCGCAGCCGGTGCACAGGTTGTGCGGACGGCGCAGTTCGCCGCAGTTCGGGCACTCCTGAAACGCGGCGACCGACAGCGCATCGTGGCTGCGGCGCATGTTGCGCTTGGAGGGCGAGGTCTTTCTTTTGGGGACGGCCATGTCGGCACCTGTTCCATTCGGTCGGAATAACGAAAGAACGAGCCTTGCCACCAAGGAACCGACGGCCAATCTGGCCGCGGACCCCGAGCGGCCGGGCTCGTCGCGAGCGACCGGCCCTATAGCGGAAACGGTCCATGTTGCAAGCATCGCGGCGCCGTGCGAGTCAGGCCGCCCTTCAGATCGAGAGAAACCATGATCCTGCCGATCACCCTGACGATAGCCGCCGCCGCCGCCCTGCTCAACGTGTGGCTCGCCGTCCGCGCCGGCCGGGTGCGGCTGGCGACCAAGGTGGACATCGGCGACGGCGGCAACCCGCAGCTGATCGCGCGGATGCGAGCGCACGCCAACTTCGTCGAATATACGCCGTTCTTCCTGATCCTGCTGGGCCTGATCGAACTGGCGCACGGCCCGGCCACCTGGCTGTGGATCGTCTCGATCGTCTATATCCTCGCGCGCATCGCCCACGCCTTCGGCATGGACCGGCCCGCGCCCAACCCGTTTCGCGCAGGGGGGATCATCCTCACCTTCCTGATCCTGATCGGGCTGGCCGGCTATGCGCTGAGCATCCCGTATCTGACCCCCGTCCGCCCGGTCACAACCATCGTCGGCGGCTGAGCCGCGACTCAGGCGCCACCGGCTACCGGCCTCCCGGCGTCAGGCCAGCGCGCGATCGCCGACGAAGGGGTTGTCGCGGCGCTCGTGCGCGAAGGTGGACATCGGCCCGTGGCCCGGCACGAACGCCGTCTCGCCGCCCAGCGGCCACAGCCGGGTGGTGATGGCCTCGATCAGGTCCGCGTGGTTGCCGCGCGGAAAATCGGTGCGGCCGATCGACCCCTGGAACAGCACGTCGCCCACCAGCGCCAGCTTCGAGGGGGCATGGTGGAACACGACATGGCCGGGCGTGTGACCGGGGCAATGCAGCACATCGAACACCAGATCGCCCACCGTCACGGTATCGCCCTGCGCCAGCCACCGATCCGGCTCGAACGAGCGGCCGGGGATGCCGTACTTGCCGCCGTCCACCGCGAGCTGGTCGATCCAGAAGCGGTCGTCCTCGTGCGGCCCCTCGATCGGCACGACCAGATCCTCGGCCAGCGCGGCGGTGCCGCCGCAGTGATCGATATGGCCGTGCGTCACCAGCAGCTTCTCGATCGTCACGCCATGCTTCGCCGCCGCCGCCTTCAGCATCGGCAGATCGCCGCCGGCATCGACGAAGGCGCCCTTCATCGTGCTGGTGCACCAGATGAGCGTGCAGTTCTGCCGCAACGGCGTGACGGGCAGGATCGCGGCCTTGAGCGGCGGGGTGGCGGGCTGGGTCATGCCGCCTAGATGCCGATCGCGGCGGCAAACACAAGCCGGGATGGCCTGTGCCCTTTACGCGGCCAGTCCCCCGGCGCATCGCTGATCGCATGATCCCCGCCGATCACCCCTTCGTGCTGTTCGACGACGCCCGCGCCGGCGGCAGGGCGCGGCTGCTGCGCGATCCGGTAGAGGTGATCGCGGCGCAAACATCCGACGAGGTCGGCCCGGCGCTGGACCGGTTGCGGGCGGCGCGGGCGCGCGGCCTTTATGCGGCGGGGTGGCTGGGCTATGAGGCGGGCCACGCGCTGGAGCCGAGGCTCGCCGCACTGTCGCGGCCTGCCGGGGATGTGCCGCTGCTGTGGTTCGGGCTGTTCGAGGCGATCGAAACGGTCGAGGCGGCCGCGCTGCTGCCCGATCCGGCCGGCGCGTGGGCCGGGCCACCGCGACCGCTGGTGGATCGCGCCGCTTATGATGCCGCCTTCGCCCGCGTGGCGGGGCTGATCGCGGCGGGCGACATCTATCAGGCCAACCTCAGCTTTCGCGCCGCCGTGCCGTTTGCGGGGCACCCGCTCGCGCTCTACGCCCGCTTGCGGGCGCAGGCGGCGGCGGGGTGGGGCGGCGTCGTCTTCACCGGCGCGCACTGGCTGCTGTCCTGCTCGCCCGAGCTGTTCTTCCTGGCCGAAGGCGACCGGCTGACGACCCGGCCGATGAAGGGCACCGCCCGCCGCCCCGCCGATCCGCCGGCCGACCCCGCAGCGGATGCCGCCGCCGCCGCCGCGCTCGTCACCGATGCCAAGCAGCGCGCGGAAAACCTGATGATCGTCGATCTGCTGCGCAACGACCTGTCGCGCGTGGCGGTGGCGGGCAGCGTGGCGGTGCCGGCGCTGTTCACGCTGGAAACCTATCCCACGCTGCACACGCTCACCTCCACCGTCACCGCCACGCTGGCGCCGGGGCGCGACGCGGTGGACGTGCTGGCGGCGATCTTCCCCTGCGGCTCGATCACCGGCGCGCCCAAGGTGCGCGCGATGGAGATCATCGCCGAGGTAGAGGCGGATGCGCGCGGCCCCTATTGCGGGGCGATCGGGCTGCTGGAGGCGGGCGGCGACGCGGCGTTCAACGTGGCGATCCGCACGCTGCTGGTGGACGCCGCCACCGTGGCGCGCGGTGGCGGGGAAGCGACGCTGGGGCTGGGATCGGCCGTCGTCGCCGATTCGGCGGCGAGTGGCGAATGGCGCGAATGTCTCGCCAAGGGCGCATTCGTTTCGGCCGGGGCACGGCCCTTCGACCTGATCGAGACGATGCGGTTCGATCCGTTCGAGGGCATGATCGATCTCGACCGCCATCTGCTGCGGATGAAGGCGTCGGCGCAGGCGCTCGGCTTCCGCTTCGACCGGCATGGCGCGGGCAACGAGTTGCAGGCCGCCACCTTCCACCTGCGGGTGCCCGCGCGGGTGCGGTTGATGCTGGCGCCCAGCGGCGCCATCGCGATCGAGACGGCCGCGCTGCCGCCCGCGCCCGCCGGGCCGGCCGCCACCGTGGCGATCGTGCCGCTGCCGGTCGACCCCCATGACTTCCGCCTGCGGCACAAGACCAGCGATCGCGGCTTCTATGATGCCGCCCGCCGCGCCGCCGGCACTTTCGAAGTCGTGTTCGCCGATCCGGCCGGGTTCCTCACCGAAGGCAGCTTCACAAGCCTGTTCGTGGAGCGGGCGGGGCGGATGCTCACCCCGCCGCTGTCACGCGGGCTGCTGCCCGGCGTGCTGCGCGCGCGGCTGATCGGCGAGGGGCGGGCGATCGAGGCGGACCTGACGGCGGCCGATCTGGCCGGCGGCTTCCTGATCGGCAATGCCTTGCGCGGGCTGATCCCGGCCAGGCTCGTTTCTTCGGCCTAGCCCTCGTTTCTCCGCCATAGTCGTTGCTCCCCGGCGGCGCGCGGGTCTATAGCGCCGCCGCCTGTCACTCGGGAGATACAGCACGATGACCTTCACCTCGGCCGCCCTGGGCCGCATCAAGCCCTCCGCCACGCTCGCCATGACGAGCCGCGTTCTTGAGTTGCAGGCCAAGGGGATCGACGTGATCGGCCTCGGCGCCGGCGAGCCGGATTTCCCGACCCCGGATTTCGTCAAGGAAGCGGGCATCGCCGCGATCAACGCCAACAAGACCAAGTACACCAACGTCGATGGCACCGCCGAGCTGAAGGCCGCGATCGTCGCCAAGTTCAAGCGCGACAACGGGCTGGAGTATGCGCCCGGCCAGATCAGCGTCAACGTGGGCGGCAAGCACACCCTGTTCAACGCGCTGGTCGCCACCGTCGATCCGGGTGACGAGGTCATCATTCCCGCGCCTTACTGGGTCAGCTATCCCGATATCGTCGAGTTCGCCGGCGGCACCCCCGTCATCGTCAAGGCGGGCGCGGCGCAGGCGTACAAGATCACGCCCGAGCAGCTCGATGCGGCGATCACCCCGAAGACGAAGTGGGTGCTGCTCAACTCGCCGTCCAACCCCACCGGCGCCGGCTATTCCGCCGACGAGCTGAAGGCGCTGGCCGAGGTCGTCCGTCGCCACCCGCACGTATGGGTGATGGCCGATGATATGTACGAGCATATCGTCTATGACGGCTTCACCTTCGCCACCTTCGCCGAGGTCGCGCCCGACCTGTACGAGCGCACGCTGACGGTGAACGGCTGCTCCAAGGCCTATTCGATGACCGGCTGGCGCATCGGCTTCGCCGGCGGGCCGCTGTGGCTCATCAAGGCGATGGCAAAGCTCCAGTCGCAGTCCACCTCCAACCCCTGCTCGATCGCGCAGGCCGCCGCCACCGCCGCGCTGAACGGCGATCAGGGCTTCCTCAAGGAGCGCGCCGCCGCCTTCCAGATCCGCCGCGATCTGGTGGTGGACCGGCTGAACGCCATCCCCGGCATCACCTGCCCCACGCCCGAGGGCGCCTTCTACGTCTATCCGGAAGTGTCCGGGCTGATCGGCAAGTCCACGCCGGGCGGGCTGGTGATCCAGAACGACGAGATGCTGATCGGCTATTTCCTCGACGAGGGCCGGGTGGCGGCGGTGCATGGCGGCGCGTTCGGCGTGGAGCCGGCATTCCGCGTCAGCTACGCCACCTCCGAGACGATCCTCAGCGAGGCGTGCGATCGCATCGCCACGGCGGTGGCCGCGCTGAAGTAGAGGCTGCCGGCCGCCCCGGCACGATCCGGGGCGGCCGGGCGCTTGCAACCGCGCGCGCATCGCCCACGTATCTGGCCTGTCCCTTCTGGAAGGCCCGACCATGACGCCGCTTCGTATCCGCCTTATCGCCGCCGCCGGTGCCGCGCTGCTTGCCGGCACGATGCTCACGCAGGTTTCGGCGGTGTCCGCCGCCGCCCCGATCGTGCGGATCCCCGCCCCCGCGCTCGATGCCCCGTCCGCTGCCCCCAGCGAGACGGCGGTGTTCGCCGGCGGCTGCTTCTGGGGCGTGCAGGGCGTGTACCAGCGGGTGAAGGGCGTCACGTCCGCCGTCTCCGGCTACACCGGGGGCACCGCCGCCACCGCGCAGTATGAGACGGTGGGCGGCGGCGACACCGGCCACGCCGAGGCGGTGAAGATCACCTACGATCCGCGCGTGGTGAGCTACGGCAAGCTGCTCCAGATCTATTTCTCGGTGGTGGCGGATCCGACCGAGCTGAACCGGCAGGGGCCGGACAGCGGCACGCAATATCGCTCCGCCATCTTCCCCACCAGCGAGGGGCAGCGCCGCACCGCCGCCGCCTATATCGCCCAGCTTGGCAAGGCGGGCGCGTGGCAGCGGCCGATCGTGACGAAGGTGGAGCGGTCGCAGGGGTTCTTCCCGGCCGAGGGCTACCATCAGGATTATCTGACCCTGCACCCCGACGCCGCCTACATCCGCATCAACGACCTGCCCAAGGTGGCCGCGCTGAAGCAGGCATTCCCCACGCTCTACCGCGCCACGCCGGTGCTGGTGCGCGCGAAGGGGTGAGGTGCGGCCGGCGCGCTTCTCACGCCGCCACCTCTTCTTCCTCCACCACCGCCTCGCGCTCGGCCTGCTGGCGTGCCCACATCTCGGCGTAGTGGCCACGTGCCTCGAGCAGTGCCGCGTGGCTGCCGCGTTCGGCGACGCGGCCGGCTTCCATCACCACGATCTCGTCGGCGTGGACCACGGTGGAGAGCCGGTGGGCGATCACGATGGTGGTGCGGCGTTGCGAGATGCGCTCCAGCGTGTCCTGGATCGCCGCCTCGGTGCGGCTGTCGAGCGCGCTGGTCGCCTCGTCGAGGATCAGGATCGGCGGGTTCTTGAGCAGCGTGCGGGCGATCGCCACGCGCTGTTTCTCGCCGCCCGACAGCTTCAGCCCGCGCTCGCCGACGCGGGTTTCGTAGCCCTTCGGCAGCGACAGGATGAAGTCGTGGATCGACGCACCGCGCGCCGCCTCCTCGATCTCGGCCTGGCTGGCGCCGTCGCGGCCGTAGCCGATGTTGTAGCCGATCGTGTCGTTGAACAGCACGGTATCCTGCGGCACGATGCCGATGTTCGCCCGCAAGGACGCCTGCGTCACGGTGCGGATGTCCTGCCCGTCGATGGTGATGCGCCCGCCCGTCACCTCGTAGAAACGGTACAGCAGCCGCGCCAGCGTGGACTTGCCCGCGCCCGACGAACCGACCACCGCCAGCGTGCGCCCGGCCGGTATCGTCAGATCGACGTCGTGCAGGATGCCGCGTTCGGGATCGTAGGCGAAATCGACCCCTTCGAAGCACACCGCGCCGCCGTCCACCGCCAGCGGCACGGCATCGGGTGCGTCGGAGACCTCGGTCGGCGTATCGATCAGCCCGAACATCGCCTCCATGTCGATCAGTCCCTGCCGGATCTCGCGATAGACCATGCCGAGCATGTCGAGCGGGCGGAAGAGCTGCGCCAGCAGCGTGTTCACCAGCACCACGTCGCCGGTGGTGAACTGCCCCCGGCTCCAGCCCCACACGGTATAGCCCATCGCGCCCGCCATCATCAGGTTGGTGATGAGCGACTGGCCGATGTTGAGCGCGCCGAGCGAAGCCTGGTTCTTCACCGCCGCCTGCGTGTAGCTGTGGATCGCCGCGTCGTAGCGCTTGGCCTCCCGCTCCTCGGCGTTGAAATATTTCACCGTCTCGTAGTTCAGCAGCGAGTCCACCGCGCGCGATACGGCATAGGTGTCGTGCTCCACCATCTCGCGCCGCATCCGCGTGCGCCAGTCCGTCACGATGCGGGTGAAGAACACGTAGGCGACCACCATCACCAGCGTGGCCGCCACGAGCTGCCAGCCGAACTTCACGAGGAAGATGATGCATACGGCGGTCAGCTCGATGATGGTCGGCGCGATGTTGAACAGGATGAAATAGAGCATCGTGTCGATGCTCTTGGTGCCGCGCTCGACGATCTTGGTGACGGCACCGGTGCGGCGGTTGAGGTGGAAGCGCAGCGACAGCGCGTGCAGGTGGCGGAACACGTCCTCCGCCAGCCGCCGCGCGGCATCCTGCCCCACCCGCTCGAAGATGGTGTTGCGCATGTTGTCGAACAGCACGCCGCCGAAGCGCGCGGCGGCATAGGCGACGACCAGCGCGATCGCCAGCATCACCGCCGGTTCCATACCGGCCGACATCCGGTCGATCGCGCCCTTGTAGGCGAACGGCATCAGCAGCACGACCGCCTTGGAGACGAGCACCAGCAGCAGCGCGATCGTCACGCGGGCGCGCAACGCCGGCCGGTCGGCAGGCCACAGATAGGGCAGGAAGCGACGAAGCGAGGCGAAGCCCTGTTCGGGGTTCGCGGTGGCGGTGGGGCGATCGGGCGGCATATGCGGCCCTAGATAGGCGTCCGGCAACAAAACGCCATGCTGTGCGCGGCATCACGACGGAACCGGGCGGGGCCGGCCATGTTGTTATCCACAGGCAGGGGGAATGGACATGGGGCCGGTCTTCTACATCATGGCGATCCTGGGATGCGGCGACGGGCAGGCTGCCTGCCAGCAGGTCCGCACGGTCGAAACGCATTATGCAAGCCCCGATGCCTGCACCGCCGCGATGCCCGCCGCGCTGATGGACCAGAGCGACCTTTCCTATCCCGAGGTGATGGCCGAGTGCCGCCCGGGCAAGGCCTCGCTCGCGGTTGCGGATGGCAGGCCGAGAGGCTAACCGCTCCCCACTTCGCCCGCGAACGATTGGTTTACCGTGACAGCCCGTTTCCAGTCGTGCCCGCCGCCCGTTCCCGGCGGGGCCAAGCCGGTTTCATTCGTCGCGAACCACATACGCCACGACGCCGCTCGATGAGCGATCCCGGGCTCCCGCGCCACACGATCGGCGACACCTTCCTCGGCGGGCCGGATCGCGTCGCCGGCACGCTGCGCGCGCAGTTGCTGCAGCGGGTGCGGGAGACACCGGCCGGCGGGGCGATCGACTGGGCGACCTGCTATTTCCTCGATACCGAACTGGCGCAGGCGCTGATCGACGCGAGCGGGCGCGGCGTGGACGTGACGCTGGTGGTGGAGGGCGATCCCGGTGCCGCCCACGCCAACGATCCGGTGCTGGCGCTGCTGCGCGCCGATGGCCTGCGCGACGGCCTCACCATCCGCCCGCGCGCGCCGCGGCCGGTCCGTGCGCTGGCCGGCCGGTTGCACCTCAAGATCTACGCCTTCTCGCACCCGTCGCCGGTGGCGCTGGTCGGCTCGTTCGACCCGGCCGGCGGGCCGGATGTCGACCCTGCCGTGCTGAAAGCGATCGGCGATCGGGATCGCGCCCACAACCTGCTGGTGGCGATCGAGGGCACGCGGCTGGTCGAGCGGCTGGTGCGCCACGTCCGTCTGCTCGGCCGGCGGCGCGGCGCAATCGGGCGGTTGAGCATCGAGAACAACCGCGTCGTGCGCGAGCGCGAGACCGCGCTCTATTTCTACCCGCGCCTGCGCACCCGCATCGTCGAGCCGGTGGTGGCCCGGCTGGGGCAGGGGGACAGGCTGTGGGCCACCGTCTCGCACATCGGGCGCGCGGCGGCCGATGTGCTGGTGGCGGCGGGCCGGCGGGGCGTGCGGCTGGAACTGGTGGTCGACGACAGCCGGCGGCGCGTGCCGGCGAAAGCGATCGTGCGGATGCGGCGCGCCGGGGTGGGCATCCGCCGGCTGCGGCTGGCGGATGAGCTGCCGATGCAGGCCCGCTTCGTCGTGACGGACCGCGCCGGCGTGCGGACCGCCTGGTTCGGCAGCCACGACTTCACCCGGCGCGCGCGCCTGCTCAACGACGAGCTGCTGGTCGAGACGCACGACCCCGCGTTGATCGCCACGCTGATCGCGCGCTTCGCCGATCTGGCCCGCGCGGCGGACCGGCCGCCGCCGGGTGGGCGCTGATCCCGCCGCAGGCTCTACCCGACGCCGGGCCTGAACCCTGCGGTCGCTCGATCGTTCGGCAACGGACACCAGACCAGAGAGCGAGACCGCATGACCGCAACCGACCCGATGATCCACGAAGACGATCTGCCCGGCGAGGAGGCGAAACTCGATCCGCAACCCGAATGGACCCCGCGCTACCCCGGATCGGGCCGGCTGGAGGGCAAGGTGGCGCTCGTCACCGGCGGTGACAGCGGCATCGGCCGGGCGGTGGCGGCGCTCTATGCGCGCGAGGGGGCGGACGTCGCCATCCTCTACCTCAACGAGCATGACGACGCGCAGCAGACCGCCAAGATCGTGACCATCGAGGGTCGTCGCTCGCTGCTGATCCCTGGCGACGTGGGGGACAAGGAGTTCTGCGACCGTGCGGTGGCAGAGGTGGTGGAGACGCTCGGCGGCCTCGACATCCTCGTCAACAACGCGGGCGAGCAGCACCCGGACGAGGACATCGTCGACATCACCGAGGCGCAGCTGCGCCGCACCTTCCAGACGAACATCTTCGGCATGTTCTTCCTGACGCAGGCGGCGCGCCCGCACCTGAAGAAGGGGGCGGCGATCATCAACTGCACCTCCGTCACGATGTACAACGGGGCAAAGGACCTGCTCGACTATTCCTCCACCAAGGGGGCGATCACCGCCTTCACCCGCTCGCTTTCCGAGAACCTGATCGGCGAGGGCATCCGCGTGAACGCGGTGGCGCCGGGGCCGATCTGGACGCCGCTCAATCCGTTCGGCGGGGCCGACCCCGAGAAGCTGAAGACCTTCGGCGAGAAGACTCCGATGGGCCGCCCGGGCCAGCCGAATGAGGTCGCCCCCGCCTTCCTGTTCCTGGCGTGCGACGACAGCAGCTACATGTCCGGGCAGGTGCTGCACCCTAACGGCGGGATGATCGTCAACGGATAGCCTGTTCCTGATCGACGCGTATCAGGACAACCGCCCATCCTGAGGAGGCATCGAGCCTGACGAACTGGCGTCTCGAAGGGCTGCCACCCTCGTTCGAGACGGTCTTCGGCAATCTCGGCCCCTCCTCGGGAAGAGCTGAGGGAGCAGATCTGACCATCTTCCCGCATTGCAGCATCCCTGCTAAGGGCGCGCGATGCTCAATATCAGCGACATCACGGTGCGGCTCGGCGGCCGCGTCATCCTCGACCGCGCCAGCGCCGCGTTGCCGCCGGGCAGCCGCGTCGGGCTGATCGGCCGCAACGGTGCCGGCAAGTCGACGCTGATGAAGGTGATCTGCGGGCTGGGCGATGCCGACGAGGGTCTGGTGGAGATGCCGCGCGGCGCCAAGCTCGGCTATATCGCGCAGGAGGCACCCGCCGGCGACTCCACCCCGTTCGAGACGGTGCTCGCCGCCGATACCGAGCGCGCCGCGCTGATGGAGGAGAGCGAGACCGCGCTCGACCCGGACCGCATCGGCGAGATCCATGAGCGGCTGAACGCGATCGACGCCTATACCGCGCCCGCCCGCGCCGCCCGCATCCTCGTCGGCCTCGGTTTCGACGAGGAGATGCAGGGCCGCCCGCTCGACAGCTATTCGGGCGGGTGGAAGATGCGCGTCGCGCTCGCCGCGCTGCTGTTCTCCGAGCCGGACCTGCTGCTGCTGGACGAGCCGTCGAACCACCTCGACCTCGAAGCGACGTTGTGGCTGGAGAATTTCCTCAAGGGCTATCGCGCCACGATGGTCGTCATCAGCCACGAGCGCGATCTGCTCAACAACGTGGTCGATCACATCCTCCACCTCGATCGCGGCAAGACCACGCTCTACGTCGGCGGCTACGACGCGTTCGAGCGGCAGCGTGCCGAGCGCGCCGCGCAGCTCGCCGCCGCCCGCGCCAACCAGGAGACGCAGCGCGCCAAGCTGCAGGACTATATCGCCCGCAACTCCGCCCGCGCCTCTACCGCCAAGCAGGCGCAGAGCCGGCAGAAGGCGCTCGCGCGGATGCAGCCGATCGCCGAACTCGCCAACGATCCGAGCCTGTCGTTCGATTTCCCCAACCCCACCGAACTGCGCCCGCCGCTGGTGACGCTGGACATGGCGGCGGTCGGCTACAACGCGACGCCCATCCTCCAGCGGCTCAACTTCCGCCTCGACCCGGACGATCGCGTGGCGCTGCTCGGCCGCAACGGCAACGGCAAGACCACGCTCGCCCGCCTGCTCGCCGCGCAACTGCCGGCGATGGCGGGGGAAATGTCCACCAGCGGCAAGATGAAGGTCGGCTACTTCACCCAGTATCAGGTGGAGGAGCTGGAGACCGACGACACGCCGCTGGAGCACATGACCCGGATCATGAAGGGGATGACGCCGGCCGCCGTGCGCGCGCAGCTCGGCCGCTTCGGTTTCTCGGGCGACAAGGCGCTGACGCAGGTCGGCAAGCTTTCGGGCGGCGAGAAGGCGCGGCTGGCGCTGGCGCTCATCACCCGCGAGGCGCCGCACATGCTGATCCTCGACGAGCCGACCAACCATCTCGACGTCGACAGCCGCGAGGCGCTGGTGCAGGCGCTCAACGCCTATACCGGTGCTGTGGTGCTGGTAAGCCACGATCGCCACATGCTGGAACTGACCGCCGACCGGCTGGTGCTGGTGGACGACGGCACCGCGCAGGAATTCAGCGGCTCGATCGAGGACTATACCGATTTCGTGCTGGGCAAGACGCCCAAGGGCGGCGGCGACGCGCCCAAGAAGACCAAGGCCGACAAGAAGGCCGCCGCCGAGGCCCGCGCCCGCGCCGCCGACGTGCGGAAAGCCGTAAAGGCCGCCGAGGAGGGGCTGGCGAAGCTCACCCAGCGCAAGTCCGCGATCGACCGCGCGATGTTCGACCCCAAGACCGCCGACCCGATCGACCGCGACCAGTCCATGACCACGCTGATGAAACGCCGCGCCGACGTGGAGCGCGAGATGGCGGCGGCCGAGGCGAAATGGCTGGCGGCGAGCGAGGCGCTGGAGGGGATGCTGGGGGTAAGCTGAGGGAGCCGGCGGACGGTCGGCAGTTGCGCCCCGACGCGAATAGTCGTTCCTCCGCTTGTCGCCAGTCACGATCGTCGCAGAATCTGGCGTGATGGGCATCTGCAAATCACACCTGCAAAACGATCCCTGCTGGCTGACCATCAATGGGCGGCCCGCTCGCCAGATTACGACCGAGGCGGAACTTCTCGACCGGCTTGTGGGGATCGATGCTTTCCCTGACGGTCAGTCGCTCCGGCTCGGGCGCGGCCCTGTCCATTATATTGAGGCGTCTCGACGAAAGGCCTTCTGGTCAGCGTCCGTCCGCAAAGGGCCGATCTGGACGATCAAAGGCTTTTCGCCGGAAGGCACGACCGAACACAGCGAGCGCAAGGTTCGGGAAAGCCGGGAGAGCGGCTCTCTGCGGAAGCGAATCAGGGTCGCTCTGGCGTCGCCGTCTCCGGCCGACGCCTTGACCACAGCACAGATTGAAGGGCTGTTTAGGGCATATCTGTTGAGAGAAGTTTTTCCGATCGCGCCGGGGATGGGGACGGGCTGAACGGTCGCGTCCGTTCTTGCCTATCAGCCGCCCCGCGCCCATCTCCCATCCATGCAGCGCCGCCTCGATTTCGTGACCACAGATGTGGCACGCTGGGCCGGGCTGTTGCGCCCGCTCTCCCCCGATCCCGCCACGCTGCCCCGGCGCACGGTGATCGGCCAGCTCATCAAGTCGCTCATCAGCAGCCGCACGCGCGACGAGGTGTCGATCCCGGCCTATCGCGCATTGGGCGCCCGCTTCGGCTCTGCGGCGGGGATCGCGCGGGCGAGCGTGGCGGAGATCGGCCAGACGATCGCTGCCGTCACCTTCCCGGAGGTGAAGGCGGAGCGGCTGGCCGCGGCACTGGCGATGGTCGCGGCGGACCGGCCCGACTTCGACCTCGCCTTCCTCGGTGAGATGACGCAGGGCGCGGCGATGGCGTGGCTGGAGCGGCTGCCCGGCGTCGGCTGCGAGGTGGCGGCGGCGGCGCTGAACGTCAGCCGCCTGTCCTGCCCGGTGTTCGTGGTGGATACGCACACCATCCGCATCCTGCGCCGGCTCGGCTTCGCTGGCCCCGCCGCCGATTCGCGCGCGATCATGACGGCGGTGATGGAGGCGGTGCCCGACTGGACCGGCGACGACTTCCTGTGGTTCCACATGGGGATCAAGCGGCTCGGCCAGACGGTGTGCCGCCACGGCCCGCCCGACTGCCCGCGCTGCCCCCTGCGCGCCGACTGCCCGACCGCACGCGCCACGCCGGCGGGCGACGGCTGACGCCCGGGTTGCGGGCCGGCACTTGGCAGCGCCCGCCCCGATCCCGATATCGGGGCCATGCTGAACCTGCTCTCGATCCTCACCGGCCTGATCGCGCTGCCCGGCGCGCTGGTGGCCTTCCTGCCGCTGCTCGGCTGGCTCTACTGGTTCGTGCTGCCGATCGCGGTGGTGGGGCTAGTGTTCGGCGTGCTCTCGCGCGGGCGCACGGGCCGCAACCTCAACCTCGTGGTGCTGGTGGTGGGGGCGGTGCGGCTGATGCTGGGGGGCGGAGTGCTCTAAAAGGCTATGTCCGAGCTAGGCGACGCAAAGCCACCATGTACCTGCGGATTTGCTCTTGCTCCTCCCCCAGTCCGGTTTCAAACTGCGATTGAAATATGCCTGATGTCGAAGGGCTAAGCTTAAGTTTTTGCAGATAATTTCGGACAACATTTCCGTCAATCTGAGGGGTTGACTGGGATATACTAACGCCGCCAAGGTTGCTATTGCTTATTACCCATTTCCCACCTTTTCCTTTGCGAACAGTGCATCCAGCATCTTTGCATCGATCCAAGAAGTCCTGGACCCGCATTCCCGACGAAACAACCGCGATTCGTTCGGTATTTTCGCCAATCCAATCTGCAAGTGCGTTTATTAGGTCGTCGCCGGCCAGTGGACTTTTCTCACAAGGGTAAATGTTGCCAGCGACATTGAGTGACAAGTCGTATATTGTATCATCAGTCACATCGCCAATGAATATTAGATCATTTCTGTATAGAGCAGCTAGTAATGAGCATACAGCCGCTCTTTTATTTCCATTGTGAAACGGATGATTTTTAATGAGAGAGTGAAAGAGTGCTGCTGACTTTGAGAATACGGACTGATACTTGTCGACTGTTCCTATCCCAGCGTGCGGTCTAGAGCGGTTTCCTATCAGTCTGCATCGTAACCGGCGTTGGCGAAGTAGTTGGCGCATTCCTGCGGCGGGTAAAGGTCGAGGATGCGGCCGATGGCGTTCCACAGGCCGTGAATGGTGCGCTCGGCGGCTTTGCGCAGGTGCGCCTTGAGCTTGGAGAAGGCCTGCTCGATCGGGTTGAAGTCGGGGCTGTAGGGCGGGAGGAAGAGCAGCGTCGCACCCGCCGCTTCGATCGCCTCCC
>NZ_VNIM01000086.1 GCF_007785815.1 Alterirhizorhabdus solaris
CTCGAAGGTCCTGTGACAGCACTCGTGGCATCCATGCCGGCCTCCTCGACCCGGCACAACGCCTGAATCAGAAAACCGCGCTCGTGTGAATCCTCAACGATTCAGAAGGCGCGGAAACCGCTCTAGCGCATGCAGACTCTAACAATCCCCTATTTTTCACCCCTGATGGTGAAATAGGATCGTCTTCGAGTTCGAACAGAGCTTCGAGTTCTTCGTGAATCTTTTCAACCGAATCTGCGTCAGGAAGCCATACCATTATCTTTCCTCCTCACTCCGCCGGCAGGTAAATCTCCCCGCCCTTCTCCCTGAACGTCTCGCTCATCTTCGCCATGCCTGCTTCGGCGTCCTCGCTCGCCACCGGCTGGGCGGCGAGGAAGCTGCTGCTGGGCTGGTTCTGCGTCGCGGCAAAGTCGCGGACTTCCTGCGTGATCTTCATCGAGCAGAATTTCGGCCCGCACATCGAGCAGAAATGCGCGGTCTTGGCGCCCTCGGCGGGCAGCGTCTGGTCGTGATACTTCTCCGCCGTGTCGGGATCGAGCGACAGGTGGAACTGGTCGCGCCAGCGGAACTCGAAACGGGCGCGACTCAGCGCGTCGTCGCGCAGCTTGGCGGCCGGGTGCCCCTTGGCGAGATCGGCGGCGTGGGCGGCCAGCTTGTACGTCACCACGCCCACCTTCACATCGTCGCGGTCGGGCAGGCCGAGATGCTCCTTGGGCGTCACGTAGCAGAGCATCGCGGTGCCGAACCAGCCGATCATCGCCGCCCCGATGGCGCTGGTGATGTGATCGTATCCGGGCGCGATATCGGTCGTCAAAGGCCCGAGCGTGTAGAAGGGCGCCTCGCCGCACGCCTTCAGCTGCTTTTCCATGTTCTGCTTGATCTTGTGCATCGGCACGTGGCCGGGGCCTTCGATCATCACCTGCACGTCGTGCTTCCAGGCGATCTGGGTCAGTTCGCCCAGCGTCGCCAGCTCGCTGAACTGCGCCTCGTCGTTGGCGTCGGCGATCGATCCGGGGCGCAGGCCGTCGCCCAGCGAGAAGGCGATGTCATACGCCTTCATGATCTCGCAGATGTCCTCGAAATGATCGTAGAGGAAGCTCTCCTTGTGATGGCTCAGGCACCACTTGGCCATGATCGAGCCGCCGCGCGAGACGATGCCCGTCACCCGCTTGGCCGTCATCGGGATGTAGGCGAGGCGCACGCCGGCGTGGATCGTGAAATAGTCGACGCCCTGCTCGGCCTGCTCGATCAGCGTGTCGCGGAAGATCTCCCACGTCAGGTTCTCGGCGATGCCGTCCACCTTCTCCAGCGCCTGATAGATCGGCACGGTGCCGATCGGCACGGGGCTGTTGCGGATGATCCACTCGCGCGTGTCGTGGATGTTGCGGCCGGTGCTGAGGTCCATCACCGTGTCCGCGCCCCAGCGGATCGACCAGACCATCTTGTCGACCTCGTTCGCCACGTCGGAGGCGACGGCCGAGTTGCCGATGTTCGCGTTGATCTTCACGAGGAAGTTGCGCCCGATCGCCATCGGCTCGGATTCGGGGTGGTTGATGTTGTTCGGGATGATCGCCCGGCCGCGCGCGACCTCCTCGCGGACGAATTCGGGCGTCACGTAATCGGGGATCTCGGCGCCGAAATCCTCGCCGTCGCGGATCGCCGCCTCGCGCAGTTTCGCGCGGCCTACGTTCTCGCGGATGGCGACATATTCCATCTCGGCGGTGATGATGCCCTGCCGGGCGTAGTGCATCTGGCTGACGTTGGCGCCGGCCTTCGCCCGCAGCGGCCGCTTGCGGACATTGGGGAAGGGAGCAACGCCGGCCGAGCGGTCCGGCCCCTTCAGGCCGTTATCTTCCGGCTTCTGCTCGCGCGCGTCATATTCCTCCACGTCGCCACGCCCGCGGATCCAGTCGGCGCGCAGCTCGGGCAGGCCGGCCATGATGTCGATGCGGGCGTTGTCGTCGGTGTAGGGGCCGGAACAGTCGTACACCCGCAGCGGCGGCTCCCCGCACGAAGGCTCCAGCACGATCTCGCGCATGGCGACGCGCACGCTGGGGTCGTTGGGCGAGGCGACGTGGATCTTGCGCGATCCCCGGATCGGGCCGGTCGTAACCTTCATCTCGGTGCGCGCGGGGATATCGGCCATCACTGTCTCTCCAATCACGGGAAGGAGAGCGTTGCCGCACGCCCTCCCTACGCCGGTGCGAACCGGATCAGGTCATGCGGGTCGTGGCTGCATCGGCCACCTCTCAGCCGCTCGCTGCGGCCCCCCGGGGATATGTCAGTCCCTACGCCTGCCGGCATGGCGCGCCAAGGAGATTCGCCATGACGCCGATCGGCGGCGCTGGCGGCGGCCCGCTAGGGGCGCAGCCGCGTCGCGAAGCGGGCGATCGCCACGAGTTCGGCCTCCACCAGGATCGGCCCGGCGCTGCCGCTTGCCTTCACCGCCAGTTCGGTGGCCGTCACGCGTTCGATCGCCTTGGCCAGCGCCTCGCCGCTCCAGCGGGAAAGCTGCGTCGCGACGGCGGCCTTCTCCTTCCAGAACACCGCACGCCCGGCGCCGCCCATCACCGCCTCGATGCCGTTGCCGCGATCGACCTCGGCACGTAGCTCGGCCAGCAGCATCAGCCGGCGCAGCAGCGGCCGCAGTAGGCCGATGCCCTCCTGCCCGGCGATGGCGAGCCGCGCGAGTTCGGCACCCAGGCGTTCGGGGCGGCCGGAGATCAGCATGTCCACCAGCCGCGACAGATCGCCCTCGGCGGTGTCGGCCGAGATCTCGTCGAACATCGCGCGGTCGAGCGGGGCGGGGCGATCAGGCGCGGCATCGACGTACAGCGCCAGCTTCTCGATCTCGCGCGCCAGCAACGCGCGGTCGCCGCCGGAACCGGTCGCCAGCCTGCGCGCCACGTCGCCGTCGATCACCAGCCCCTGCTCGCGCGCCATGCTGCCGGCGAGGCGGTCGATATCGCCGCCCTCGGGCAGGTAGCTGGCGAAGGCGAGCACCGCCGGGTCCGCCAGCGCGCGCTTGAGCAGGCGTGAGTCCTTGCGCAGCGCGCCTGCCACCATCACCACCGGATTGCCGGCGGAAGGCGCCTCCAGCAGCGCCGTCACCGCCTCGTACGCATCGTCCCCCGCCGGCTCGATGCGGATGTGGCGCGCGCCGCCGAACAGCGAGATCGACGCGGCCTCGTCGGTCAGCCGCGCGGGATCGCCCTTCAGCTGCGCGCCGCTGAGATCGACCCGTTCCGCCTCCGGCCCCATCCGCCTGGCCAGCCGCGCGGCCAGTTCGCGCGACTGCGATTCGTCGGGGCCGTGGAGCAGGAACAGGCGGATGTCGGCAGGCGCCGTATCGAGCGCGCGCTCGATCTGCGGCCGGCTCGCCTTCATCCGGTTACGGCCGGGGCGTGCGCGTGGCGTACAGCGCGATGCGCGCGACGATCTGGTCGGCGATCTGGCCGGACAGCCGTTCCAGCGCGGACTGCTCGGCGGCGATCGTGGCATATTCGGAGCTGACCACGTCGATACCGGCGTCGCTGCCGGCGGTCGCATCGAGCAGCACCGTGCCTGCCGCACCGGCATCGCGCAGGCGGTAACGGGCGCGCAGCGTGCGGCGCTCGCGCGTCACGGCGTTGTCGGTACGGATGCCGAAGCCGGTGATCTGGTCGTCCAGCTCCACCTCCAGCCGGTAGCGGGGCGCGGTCGTACCGCCGGCGGCTAGGCGATCGACCAGCGCGTTGCGGACCAGCCAGCCGGCGCGATCCGGGATCGGCGCGACCTCGATGCCGGCCAGCGACTGTGCGACAGCGCCGTTGGCACCCCCGGCATACAATGGCCGCAACCCGCAGCCGGACAGCAGCAGCGACGCGGCGGCGAGGGCGGCGGCAGAGGCGAGGGTGCGCCTCATGCGACGATGTTCACGAGACGGTCGGGCACGACGATCACCTTGCGCGGCGGCTTGCCGTCGAGCAGGCGGGCGATCTTCTCCGCCCCCAGCGCCAGCGCTTCCACCTCCTCGCGGGGCAGCCCCTTGGCCACCGTCAGCGTATCGCGCAGCTTGCCGTTCACCTGCACCGCGATCGTCACCTCGTCGTCCACCAGCAGCGCCGGATCGACCTCCGGCCAGGCGGCGTCGGCGACGAGGCCCGGTTCGCCCAGCAGGCTCCACGCCTCCTCGGCCAGATGCGGCACCATCGGCGCGATCAGGCGGACGAGCGTGGCGATGGCGGTATCGCGCGAGGCGGAGGCGGGCGCCTTGTCGATCGCGCTGGCCAGTTCGTAGATCTTGGCGACCGCCTTGTTGAACGACAGCGCCTCGATATCGGCGGCGATGCCGGCGGTGGAGCGATGCACCTTGCGATCGAGATCGGCATCGGCCCCCGCCGCGCCGGACTGCCCGCCGCTCAGCCGCCACAGCCGCTGGACGAAACGCCACGCGCCCTCGATGCCGGATTCGCTCCACGGCAGGTCGCGCTCGGGCGGGCTGTCGGAGAGCATGAACCAGCGCACCGCGTCCGCGCCGTACTGATCGACGATCGGGCCGGGATCGACGGTGTTCTTCTTCGACTTTGACATCTTCTCGATGCGGCCGAGCGTGACGGGTTCGCCGCGCTCCACCGTCACGAGCGTGCCGTCGCGCTGCTCCACCTCGTCGGGCGCCAGCCAGCGACCGTCGGGGGACTTGTACGTCTCGTGCGTCACCATCCCTTGCGTGAACAGGCCGGTGAACGGCTCGGCGACGTCGATCTTGCCGATGTGGCGCAGCGCGCGCGTCCAGAAGCGGGCATAGAGCAGGTGGAGGATCGCATGCTCCACCCCACCGATATACTGGCCGACCGGCAGCCATTGCTCGGCCACCGCCTTGTCGAACGGGCGATCGGCGGGCGCGGAGGCGAAGCGGATGAAATACCACGACGAATCGACGAACGTGTCGAGCGTGTCCGTCTCGCGCCGCGCGGGGGCGCCGCAGGTCGGGCAGGGCACATGCTTCCACGTCGGATGGCGATCGAGCGGGTTGCCGGGGATGTCGAACGACACGTCTTCGGGCAGCACCACCGGCAGCTGGTCCTTCGGCACGCCCACCGGGCCGCACGCCGCGCAATGGATGATCGGGATCGGGGTGCCCCAGTAACGCTGGCGCGAGACGCCCCAGTCGCGCAGGCGCCACACCGTCGTGCCCTCGCCCCAGCCTTCGGCCTCGGCACGCGCGACGACGGCGGCCTTGGCGTCGGCCACGCTCATCCCGTCGAGGAAGCGCGAGTTGACCAGCACGCCGGGCGCGCTGTCCGCCGCGTCGCCCACCGGCAGGTCCGCCTCGGCCGCGCTGGGCGCGACGACGCGGGTGATCGGCAGCTGGTATTTGCGGGCGAAATCGAAATCGCGCTGATCGTGCGCCGGCACGCCGAAGACGGCGCCGGTGCCATAGTCCATCAGCACGAAATTGGCGACGAACAGTGGCAGCGTCCACGTCGGGTCGAGCGGGTGGACGACCGACAGGCCGGTATCGTAGCCCTTCTTCTCGGCCGTCTCCACCTCGGCCGCCGCCGTGCCGGTGGTGCGGCAATCGTCGGCGAAGGCGACCAGCGCCGGGTCGTTCGCGGCCAGCGCCAGCGCCAGCGGATGATCGACCGAGATCGCCGCGAACGACGCGCCGAAGATCGTATCGGGCCGCGTGGTGAACACGTCGAGCGTGTCGAACCCGGCCGCCGGTTCCGCCAGCGCGAAGCGGAATTTCAGCCCCACGCTCTTGCCGATCCAGTTCTCCTGCATCGTGCGGACCTTCTCGGGCCACTGGTCCAGCGCCTTCAGCCCGTCGAGCAGGTCGTCGGCGAAGTCGGTGATGCGCAGGAACCACTGGCTCAGCTTGCGCCGCTCCACCGGCGCGCCCGATCGCCAGCCCTTGCCGTCGATCACCTGCTCGTTGGCGAGCACGGTCATGTCGACCGGATCCCAGTTGACCGCCGATTCCTTGCGGTACACCAGCCCGCCCTCGTACAGGTCGAGGAACAGCGCCTGTTCCTGCCCGTAATAATCCGGCTCGCAGGTGGCGAGCTCCCGGCTCCAGTCCAGCGCGAAACCGAGACGTTTCAGCTGGGCGCGCATCGCGGCGATGTTGGCGCGGGTCCAGTCGCCCGGATGCACCTTCTTTTCCATCGCGGCGTTTTCCGCCGGCATGCCGAAGGCGTCCCACCCCATCGGATGCAGCACCTCGAACCCCTGCATCCGCCGGTAGCGGGCCAGCACGTCGCCCATCGTGTAGTTGCGCACATGGCCCATGTGGATGCGCCCCGACGGATAGGGGAACATCTCCAGCACGAAGCTCTTGGGCTTGGGGCTGTGGTCGTCGGCGTGGAAGCTGCCGCGCTCGTCCCACACCTGTTGCCAGCGCGCGTCGACCGTGTGGTGGTTGAACCGCTCGCTCATGGTCATCCGACAATCATCCGGTCGTGGTCGCTCAGCCGGCCACGGCGTTGCGGCGCAGGTCGCGCGCCTTGGTGAGGATGATCTCCTCCAGCTTCTGCACGGTGGCGGCCTGCACCGGCGCCTCTACCCACTGGCCGTTCTGCAGCACCTGGCGCGAGGCGGCGACGCGCACCGCATCGGCGCGCAGATCCTGATCGATGATCGTCACCGTCACCTTCATCCGGTCGGTCGGCGTGGCCGGGTTGACGTACCAGTCGGTCACGAGGACGCCGCCGTTGGAGTCGGTCTGCGCCATCGGCATGAAGCTGAGCGCGTCGAGCGCTGCGCGCCACAGATAGGAATTGACGCCGATCGTGGTGACGCGCGAGGCGGCGAGATCGGCCGTCTTCATCGGCCGGTCCTTCTTGCCGCCGCAACCGGCGAGGGACAGCGCGACCGCGAGGGCGGCCACCGCGAGCGGGCCCTTGAGCGTAGTGGTGGAAAGCAGACGGGCCATCATGATCCTCGGGGGGCGGGCGTGTGGCGTCGTTATAGATCGTCCCCGCCGGCCCGCAAGCACTGGCACCGCTGTGGGGATCATGCAACAGCGCGCTCAAATCGGCGGGGGCGGATGGAATTGGTTACCTTTGCCATGCTAGGCCGTTTGGGCAGGGGAGCATCAGGGAAGACATGGGCGGCATCAGGGCATTTTCAGGGTTTGCGGGGGGCGTGCTGTCGCTCTCGGCCATCCTGTGCGCGCCGCTGATGGGTGCCACGGTCCGGTCGCCGCGCAAGCCCGCCGCCTCGTTGAGCGCACCGGGCAGCCTCGGTTCCTTTACGCCCGCCGCCGCCGATCCGCGCATGGCGGCCAGCTTCGCCCGCAACGGCTTTGCCGGCGGGTTCCGTTTCACGCCGTCCTCGGTGCCGGGCACGCGCCGCTCCGTCACCGTCGCCGTGCGGGCGCGTCAGGCCGGCCGCGCCGCCGCCGAGCGGATCGCCGCGGCCACGCCGGCGCTGGCGCCGACCGCCTATAACCTGGGCGTGGCGGTGGGCTGGAAGCGGTTCGCGCTGTCCGGCGATATTGCCCGCGTCGATATCGGCCCGATGCCCGGCAGCCGCGAGGCGATGGACGTGGGGCTGAGCTACGGCGGCAACAAGTGGCGCACCCGACTCCAGTTCGGCACCGATCGCAGCGTGGGCGAGCAGCCGTTGCTGGTCGGCAACGACGAGGCCTATTCGGTCGATCTCGGCGGCTCCTATACGCTGACCCGCAATCTGGAAGTGACCGGCGGCCTGCGCTACCGCACCCAGCGCGACAGGTTGGAAGCCTTCACCGAGGCCAAGCGCGACTCGCAGGCCGTGTACGTCGGGACAGCCTTCAAGTTCTGATCGGCCGGCGCACGCGCCGCCTGTGCCGTGGAAAACCGCCGTTCCGCTATCGCCGATGTCCTGACCGGCCGTCCGCCTGATCGTGCGACCCGGCGAACAGGCGCGCCCATTCCCCTTCGTTCATGCCCAGATCGGGCAGGTCGTGATGCAGCCGCTCGATCCGGGCGAGCGCGCCGGCGATCGCCGCCCGGCACCGCGCGGTGCCGCGCAGGCCGAACAGGTGGGGAGTCGCATCGGTCGGCGGCATCCGCGGCATGATCGCAGGGTGCGCCGGCGGCGCGGGCGACGCATCGCCGGTTCGACCAATCCGGCACCCGCGACGACGAACACGCTGTTAGGCCCGGCCCCGCCCGCGTGATACGCCGCCGCATCACCGGGGGGAGGATACGGATGGGCACGCGGGTCGAGACGGACGGCATATCGGCCGCGCGGCGGTTGCGCGCGATCCTCGGCGGGGCGGCGGGCAACCTGGTCGAGTGGTTCGACTGGTACGCCTATGCCGCCTTCACCCTCTATTTCGCGCCCGTCTTCTTTCCCGAGGGGGATCAGACCGCGCAGTTGCTGCAGGCCGCCGCCATCTTCGCGGTGGGGTTCGCAGCCCGCCCGGTGGGGGCGTGGCTGGTCGGCATCTATGCCGATCGCGCGGGGCGGCGGGCGGCGCTGTCGCTGTCGGTCGGCATGATGTGCGCCGGCTCGCTGATGATCGCGCTGATCCCCGGCCATGCCACGATCGGCCCGGCGGCCGGATGGCTGCTGATGGTGGCGCGGCTGGTGCAGGGCCTGTCGGTCGGCGGCGAATATGGCGCGGCGGCCAGCTACATGAGCGAGATGGCCGGCGAGCGGCGGCGCGGCTTCTGGTCCAGCTTCCACTTCGTCACGCTCGTCGGCGGGCAGTTGCTCGCGCTCGGCCTGCTGATCCTGCTCCAGCATACCCTCTCGGCCGAGGCGCTGGCGAGCTGGGGGTGGCGCGTACCGTTCGTGATCGGGGCGCTGCTGGCGGTGGCCGTCTTCTGGATCCGCCGCGGGCTGGACGAGAGCGCCTCGTTCACCACCGCCGATCGCAAGGGCGTGCGCGCCGGCACCGCGATGACGCTGCTGCGCCATCATCCGCGCGCGGTGGCCACGATCGTGGGGCTGACGGCGGGCGGCTCGCTCAGCTTCTACATCTACACCAGCTACATGCAGAAGTTCCTGGTCAACACCGCCGGCTATTCCAAGACCACCGCGTCCGAGATCAGCGCCGCCGCGCTGGTGGCGTTCATGCTGTTCCAGCCGGTCGCGGGCTGGCTGTCGGACAAGGTGGGGCGGCGGGCGATGCTGATCGGCTCGTTCGGCGGCGGTGCGCTGATCCTGTGGCCGGTGATGGCGGGGGTGGCGCGCGGCGCCGCGCCGCTGGTCGCGCTGACGTTGATCCTCGGCGCGCTGGCGTTGCAGGCGGGCTATACCGCGATCGGCGCGGTGCTGAAGGCGGAGCTGTTCCCCACCCACGTCCGCGCGCTGGGCGTGGCGCTGCCCTATGCGGTGGCCAACGCCGCGTTCGGCGGCACCGCCGAATATGTCGCGCTGTGGTTCAAGTCGGAGGGGATCGAGCGCGGGTTCTACGTCTATGCGGTGACGCTGATGACGGTCAGCTTCGTGACGGCGCTGCTGATGCGCGACACGAAACGGCACAGCCGCATCGCCGAGGACTGAACCGGCCTACCGCCCCTGCGCGCGCCAGCGCTTCACCACCCGCTCGATCGTCTCCGCCTCGCCGCCGGTTTCCCGCCACAGGTCGGAGAAGACGGGATCGTTCGAGGCCGGGCGCCGGGCCGGTTCCAGATCGTCGAGCGCCACCCGGATCGGGATCGACACGCCCTCGCCGCTGATGACGCACTCGCGGTTGCGCAGCGCCGGCAGCGCATCGAGGAAGCCGCGCGATCCCTCCGGCATCGCCGCGCGCACGAACGCCTGATCGCGATCGTTGTTGAGCCTGAGCGAGATGATCGTGCCGCATTGCGACAGCACGCCTTCCGCCAGGTCGGACGGGCGCTGCGTGATGAGGCCCAGCGACACGCCGTACTTGCGCCCTTCCTTGGCGATCCGCTCCAGGATGCTGCGCACCGCCGCGCCCGTCGTCACCCGGTCGGACGGGATGTAGCGGTGCGCTTCCTCGCACACGAGCAGGATGGGCCGCTGCGTCTCCCCGCGCGACCAGACCGCGTAGTCGAACACCATCCGCGCCAGCACCGCCACCACCACGTTGGTGATGTCGCTCGGCACGCCCGACACGTCGATGATCGAGATCGGCTTGCCGCCGCCGGGCAGGCGGAAGATGCGGGCGAGGAAGCCGGCGAGCGTATCGCTGACCAGCATGCCCGAGAACATGAAGGTATAGCGCGGGTCGGCGCGCAGTTCCTCGATCTTGGTCTTCAGCCGCTGGTAGGGCGCGCTGCCGCCGGCCTTGTCCATCCGCCCCATCTCCGCCTGGAGGATGCCGAGCAGGTCGGACAGCAGATAGGGCACCGGGCTGTCCACGGTCAGCTTGGTCAGCCCCTCGGCGCAGCGGTTCTTGGCGCGCGCGGCCAGCAGGCATTTGGCGAGGATGTCCGAATCGAGCTGCCGGTCCGGCCCGGTGGAGCTGACCAGCACCTCGACATGCTCGGCGAAGTTCATCAGCCAGTAGGGCATGGCGAGATTGTCGACGTTGAAGATCTCGCCCGCATCGCGGAACGCGGCCGGATATTCGCCGTGCGGGTCGATCATCACGACATGGCCCTCGGGCGCCATCTCGCAGATGCGGTGGAGGATCAACGCGGCGGAGGTGGACTTGCCGGTGCCGGTGGAGCCGAGCAGCGCGAAATGCTTGCCCAGCAGCGCATCCACATACAGCGCGGCACGGATGTTGCGCGTGGGGTACACGCTGCCGATCTCGATATGCGGGCGATCGTCGGCGGCGTACATCTGCCGCATCTCGCGCGCGGAAACCGGATGCACCGGCGTGCCGGGCACCGGATAGCGGGTGACGCCGCGGCGGAAGTTCACCATGCGCCCGGTGGCGCCCTCGCAATCGCCCTCGCCGAGGAAATCGACGGCGGCGATGATGGTGTCGCTGTCGGGCGCGGCCAGCCGCATCGTGCGGAGCGAGGCCAGCAGCCAGCGCGGGCCGACGCGCAGCTTTACCTGTGCGCCGATCTGCCCGGCCATCGCGATGCCCTCGTCCGGGTCGTCGGCCAGCGCCGCGATCAGCGTGGCATCCAGCGCCACCTGCGACGAGGCGCCGCCCACGTCGAGCAGCCGCCCGATCTCGATCGTCTCGCCGGCGGGCGTCCGCTCTGCCAGCGCCGCTGCGTGCAGTCCGCTCATATCGCTCATGCCGATGGTTCCTGTGGTCCACCGGCGGTTTAGGGCGAGACGGTTAAGGCTTTGCCCCCGGCCGTATTTTTGCCGTTCGGGGGCGTCGGGCCCGGCCTCCACCGGATCCGGGCCGAAACGGTTCGGCCCGCGCGTGCCGCTGATGATGTAGAAGACGAGCAGGATGATCCCGCCAATGAACGGGAAGAATATGATGAGGGTCCACCAGCCCGAGCGATCGGTATCGTGCAGCCGCCGCACGCCCACCGCGATCGATGGCACGAGGATCGCCAGCGTGAACAGCCCGACGAGCCAGCCTGCATTGTGCTGGCCGGCAAAACCGATCTGCCCGTCGCCCAGCATGCGCGTGGTGTCGCTGCTGCCGATGCCGAGGATCGATTCGACGATCATCAGCACGATCGTGACGAGGATGATGAACAACGCGAACATCCAGTATTCGCGCGGCCGCGCCCGGCCCGAGAATTGCGCATAGCGGCGCAGCGGCAACAGCATCCAGTTCATCGTTCGTCTTCCCCCCAGTGTTGGGCCGCGTCAGGCACGCTTGCGCCCGAAGATCGCGCCCGCCGCCCAGCCGAGCAGCACGGACAGCGCCACCGCCACCAAACCATAGGCCAGCGCGTGGCGTTCCGCGAAGCTGGCGACGATTCGTTCGAAACCGCTGCGATATACCGCGATCTCGCGCACCGCCGCCGCGATCACCCGGCCATCCTGCACCAGAAACGTCTCGGCGGTGTAGTCGCCCACCGGCACGCGGGCGGGCAGGCGAATGCGCGCGCGATAGAGCACGCCCTCGCTCACCTCCACGCCGTGCGGCACCTCGACATACAGGCCCATGCGGTTCTTGAGATCGACGAGGCCCTGCTCGAATCGCTTCTGCTCGTCCGGCGGGGCGCTGCTGGCGGGGGAAAGCTGGATGTTGTCGACGCCGAATTCGTAGATCGCCGCCGTCCGCCCGTCCACCACCTGCCCCAAAGGGCGCGAGGCGGCGACCGCGTAGAAGGAGGGGACCGAGCGGAACCGGCCGCTCTCGGCGTTCAGCCAGATGCCGGCCACCTTCTGCTTCTCGCGCAGCAGCACCGATTCGGTCGGCCCCTTGATGACCACCACCACGTCCGCCGGCCGTTTCGGCACGACTCCGCCCGGATAGACGATCGCGCCGAACAGCAGCAGTTCGGCGCCGGTGAAGCTGTAGATGATGTCGATCCGCCGCTGCGACACGTCCGGCACCAGCCGGGGCTTGGCGGCGCCGCCCAGCAGCAGCGCCAGCAGCATCAGCAGGGGCAGGCGCTTCACAGCGGCTGCACCGTGTAGATCTCGTCCGGCCGCCAGCCCAGGCCCAGCGCCATCCGCATCGCCACCGCCAGCACGAGGCCAGCCAGCGCCAGTCGCAGCCATTCCGGCCGCACCCGCTGGGCGAAGCGCGCGCCGAACTGCGCGCCCACCACGCTGCCGATCAGCAGCAGCCCGGCCAGCACGATATCCACCGCCTTGGTGGTGAGCGCGTGGACCAGCGTGGTCGCCGCCGTCACGAACAGGATCTGGAACAGCGAGGTGCCCACCACCACCCGCGTCGACATGCCGAGCAGGTAGATCATCGCCGGCACCAGCACGAAGCCGCCGCCCACGCCCAGCAGCACGGTGAGCAGGCCGGTGCCGAAGCCGAGGATCAGCGGCGCCAGCGGCGAGATGTAGAGGCCCGAGCGATAGAAGCGCCAGCGCATCGGCAGCGCCGCGATCAGCGGGTGGTGGCGGCGCGCGGCCACCGGCGGCGGCGCCTTGCCCCACATCACCGCGATGCTCTGCGCGGCCTCCTTGGCCATCAGCAGCCCGATCGAGCCGAGCAGCACCACGTAGAGCAGCCCCACCACCGTATCGATCTGGCCGGTTCGTTGCAGCCAGCGGAACACGAAGCCGCCGGCGACGGAGCCGATCGCGCCGCCCGCCACCAGCACGCCGCCCATGTGGAAATCCACCCCCTGCCGGCGGCGATGCGCCAGCACCGCCGACACGCTGGCGCCGGTGATCTGCGTGGCCGAGGAGGCGACCGCGACGGCCGGGGGGATGCCGTAGAAGATCAGCAGCGGCGTGGTGAGGAAGCCGCCGCCCACCCCGAACATGCCGGATAGGATGCCGACGAGGCCGCCCAGCCCCACGATCACCAGCACGTTCACCGACAGGCCGGCGATGGGCAGATACAGGTCCATGTCGTCCGGCTACCGCATTCCGGCCGCGCCGTCATGCCACTGGCGGCCTTGCGCGATCAGAAATCCGCCGCCAGCGTGATCGCAAGGCCCGTGCCGGGCGCGGCATCGCCCGCCACGCGCACGCGCCACTCGGCCGCGGCCGTCACGCTGGTGCCCGCCAGCGGCAGGCCGAGCGCCACGCGCGGGCCGACATCCAGCCGCGCCACGCCGGGCTGCGCCGCGCCCCATGCACCGCCGCCCACGGTAAGCGAGCGGCCCGCCCCAAGTTCGCGGCGATAGCCGGCCCGGAGCGCGCCGTCGGCGAACAGGTCGCGCCGCCGCGCGCCGACGACACCGGCCTGCGCATAGCCATCCCCCACCACGCCGCGCCCGATCGGCCGCCAGAAACCGCCGGCGGCATAGGCGCTCCACGCATCGCGCCCCGCGCCGCCGACATCGACCCGCCGCTCGACCGAGACGCGCAAGGGGCGGCCCGGCAGCGGATGCCAGTCCACCCCCGCCGCCACCTCTGCCCCGCGCGTCTCGCGCAGCGGGGTGGAGGCGCGGGCGACGACGGCGAAGCGATCGGCGGGATCGAGCCGCCACGCCACCCGCGCGCCCGCCTGGCTGCCGCCGAGCTGGCCGCCGGTGGCGAGCGCCGGGCTGCCGCCCTCGCCGCGCCGGAACAGATACGCCCCGCCCGACCAGCGCGAGCCGGCGGGCGCGGCCGTGGCGGGTGCGACGCCGACGAGCGCGCCGCCGAACGGCGCGACCGGCACCGACCGGGTGGAAGAGGCCGCCGGCGATCCGGTTGCCGCCATCGCGGGCGCTGCGTCTGCCGGCGTCGATGGCGCGGGAGTAGCCGGCGCGATGATGCCGGCGGGGGAAAGGCGCAGGCCCGCGCCGCCTCCGGTCCGGAACGACGGCCGGATCGCAGATCGTTCCGGGCGCACGGCATTGCCCGACGTGGCTGATGCCGCGCCGCCGTCCGATATGTCGGCGGAGGCGGTCGATCGAGGTCGCTCGGGCGCCATCGCCCGCACCCGGCCACCGCTCCTCGTCGCCGTCGTGAAAGTCCCCGCCGTGCGCGGCAGATCCGCCTCGGCCGGCGGAGTGAGCAGATCGGGCATCACGATGGCGACGCGCGCCACCACCCACAGCCCGACGACGCCGGGCACCAGGCGCAGCGGCGTGACCAGCCTCATGCTACCGCCCTCATTCGCCCGCCCTCATTCAGCCGGGATCGCGGTGGGGAAGACGTGGCTCGTCTTGTCCCACGCCATGCCGCCGCCGCGCGCGCCGTGCAGATAGCCCGCCACCGCGCGGCGTGCCGCCATCATCGCGATGATGTTGCCCATCAGCATGCGCGGCACCGCCCGCACCCCCTCGCGCCAGCCATACACCGCGCGCACCATCGCGAAGCGCATGCCCGCGCGCCACAGCATCAGTACCGCGTTGATCGTCAGCAGCGCGGCGAGGAATGGCGAGGGGACGGGATACGCCCGCCCGGCGGCAAAGCAGAGCATGATGGTGAGCACGCTGCCCAGCAGCGCGGCATAGGCGGCGGCCAGGATCACGGCGGCCAGCAGCGCGCGCCGGTCGCGCAGCCGCATCCAGCGTTCGGCCAGCCCGCCGCGCCAGCCCAGCCGATCCCACCCGGCCAGCGCGATGCCCGTCATCCAGCGCGCCTTCTGCCGCACCGCCGTCTCGATCGTCGCGGGGAAGTAGGCGCGCACCGCCACCAGCGATCGCGGGCCGGACGGCAGCCGCACGAAGATGCCGCGCCCGCCGCGATCGGCCAGCCGCAGGCCCAGTTCATAGTCCTCGGTCAGGCTCGCATCGTCGAATGGCCGCCCGCCGCCCGCATCCGCCATCGCCTGCACGGCATCGCGCGAAAGGGCGCAGCCGACGCCGGCCGACGGCATCCCCGCACCGATCGCCTCGCGCACCACCAGCTGCTTGCCGTGCGCCTCGGCGAACTCGTCGCAATAATGGCCGGAAACCCAGCGCGATCCCGGCACGATCAGCGGCAGCACCGGCAGCTGCACCAGATCGAATCGTTCGATCAGCCGGTCGAACACGCGCAGCTCGGCGGAATGGACGACATCCTCGGCATCGTGCAGCACGATCGCCTTGAAGCGCACGCCCGATCGCGCCTCGTCCGCCAGCAGCGCGCGCCACAGCCGGTTGAGCGCCTCGGCCTTGGTCGTCGGCCCGGCGAGCGGCCCGCAGATCATCCGCACCCGCCACCCGCCCGGCGCATGCGCGCGCACGTTGCGCACAGCGGCGATCGTGGCGGGATCGTTGGGATAGACGCCCACGTAGATGCGGTAGTCGGCATGATCCAGCCGGGCGAGCGCGGCGCGCAGCATCGCGCCGATCACGCCGCTCTCGTCCCAGGCGCCGATGAAGATGGCGAGGCGGCTGGGCCGGTCGGCCGGGGCGAGCGTGGCGGCGGTCGCGGCGGTGTGGCGCTGGTACACCGTCATCCGCCGCCAGCCGGCGCGGGCGATGAAGATCAGGTCGACCAGCAGATCGTCCAGCCCGCCGAGCAACAGGCCCACGGCGGCGAACAGCAGAACCTCGCGACTGGCGACGGTGCAGACCCAGATCGCCGAATCATACAGCATCGTTCATTTTCCCCCGTCGCCGGCATAACCTGCTGATTCGGGGCGCGCCATCCACCTTGTCGGCGCATCGGGGCTGGATTTGGCGGGCGGCCCGCGCCACTCTGGGACATCGACGGGGGATGATCGGATGCGGGGCGGGATCGGCGGCACACTGTTCGGGCTTGCCGTCCTTGCCGGGGCGGTCGCCGGCACGGCGGCATTCGGCGATGCGGCGCCGCGCGTGGAACTGGCGACGCCGGGCGCGGGCGGCGGCGCGATTGAACGCTACACGCTGCGCTTTTCCGAGCCGATGGTGCCGCTCGGCGATCCGCGTGCCACCGCGCCCGCAGCGATGGCCTGCCCGGTGGGCGGCACCGGCCGCTGGATCGACCCGCAGACCTGGGTTCACGAGTTCGCCGCCGCGCTGACCGGCGGCGTCACCTGCACGCTGGCGCTGCGGCCCGGCCTGCAATCGTTGCGCGGCGCGGCGGTGGCGGGGGAGCGGCGGTTCACGATCGACACCGGCGGGCCTTCCGCCCGCGCGATCCTGCCCGGATCGGGGGAGATCGAGGAGGGGCAGCTCTTCCTCGTCGCCGCCAACGTGGCACCCGATCGCGCCTCGGTGGCGGCCAATGCCTATTGCGCGGTGGACGGCATCGGCGAGAAGATCGCGGTCGACCTGCTGCCGCCCGACGTGCCGGCCCGGCTGGTCGCCGGTCTCGGCCCCAATGGCTACGACCTGCGCAATTTCCTGGGCGAGGCGGGCCTGCCCGAGGCGCGGCAGGGCGATGCGACGGCACGCGCGACGCTGCTGAAGACGGTGACGGCGCTCAAATGCCGCCGCCCGCTGCCACCGGGGCGCGATGTGGCGCTTGTATGGGG
>NZ_VNIM01000087.1 GCF_007785815.1 Alterirhizorhabdus solaris
GGGCGGGGGCTTGACCGGAAAGCGGGAAAGCGTGGGTTACGATGCGCGCCTTTTTCAGCACCTGAAGCAAGTTCGATTGCAGGCCCGATCCTTCGCAAACGATCGCCTCGACGGGGTTAAGCGCGGCCAGTTGCTCGTTGCGGCGGAACCCGGCGGCTTTGCCATAGCGCGACGTTTGCGGGGTGAAGGCGACCAGCGGGACGCCTCGGCTTGCGGCCCATGCGGCGGCGATGGCGTCGCAACCTTTTCGCTGCGCGGTGGTGCAAAGCGTCATGTGCGGCACGCGCGCCTTGATCGCGTCCAGCCGGTCCCAAAGCTGTTGCCAGTCGTGCCATTCCGCGCCGCCCGAAAAGACGACAAGCGGGCCGGTCGGGTTGCGCTTCTCGCGGTGGTCCTGCGCGCGGGCTTTGAGGAAGTCGGCGGCGGCGATCTGGCTTGCGGTCGTGGCGCTGGAAACCTTACTGCCGCGTGCGGCGCTCCACGGGCGGCCGGTCTGTGCACGATAGCAGTCGGCGGCATAGTCGCGCATGCACTCGATGGCGGCGCGCTGTTCCGCCTTGGTCTGCGCGCGGATGGTCAGTTCCTCCACCTCGACGGCGTAAATCTCGGACGGATCGGGGCGGCGGACAAGCTCGCCAAGGTCGCGGGCGAGGGTGTCTTCCTCGCGGGCCAGCTTCTGCGCCTCGTAGTGGAAGGAATTGACGAAGCCCCATGCGATGGCCTGCGCGCTCGTCTCAAGCCGGGTATCGCGCAACAGGTCAAAAACCGTTGCCATGATCGCCGCGCAATCGTGCTGCGCCTCGGCGGGTTCGGGCATGTGCATTTCGCTGGCGGGTTCGCCCATTTCGACGATGGACAGCGCGCCGACGTTATCGAAAGCGGCGTGGAAAGCGTCGATCGTGGTGTCGTCGCGGATCATATCGGCGATCGCCTCGGCGCGGATTTCGGCGTTGTGCTCGGCGGGGGTGAGGCCAAGGGCTTCGCCAAGGTCCGAAAGGCTGTTAAGGCGGCGGGAGGTCGTTCCGTTGGTCATGGTGCAATCCTTTGGCAGGCCGTGGCGGCTAGGGTCGGGGGAGCGTTTCAGCCGCTCTCCCCGCCCGTCTCGGGTTGGTGTCAGGTGAAGGCCGGAACCTGATCGTCGGCCAGCTCGTCCGTCTCGTTCAGCTTGCCATCTTCGGTGGCGTTGCCGCTGCCGAACGGATCGGAGTTGCGCGGGCCGCGGGCGGTGCGGGTGCCGTCCAGTCCTTCGCGGCGCGGGGCGGGGCGGTTCCAGACGACGCGGAAACCTTCGTCGTTGTTGCCGAAAAGCATGATCTGGAGCGGTTCGGGCAGGCTGGGGTCGTCCAGCTTCCCTTGATAGAAAACCTCGCCGCTGGAATTGCTGGTCATCTCCCACAGCGCGCCGATCTGCACCCAACGCTTGGCGATGTTCAGCACCATGATCTCGAAGGCGGGTGCGCGCTCGTTGGTGCTCTCGACCGGGCGGAGGCCCAAGCGGGCAAGGTCGATGGTGGCGGTGGCGACCGAACCGAGCAGCTGGCCGTTGACCGACTTGAAGGAACCGATGTTCATGGTCTTTACTCCGTTTTGGCGGGGGCCTGTCCCCCTGTTGTCTGGGCTTGGGGCCTATCCCCTCCCGACAACTTCCTTTTATCCCCTCTCCTCCAAGTATTGAAGCGCATTGATTTCTTGACGGTATTTTATCGTACCTGGTGAGTCCGAGCAAAGAAAATGGTCCTGACTAGGGACCGTAAATAAACAAACAAAGGACGCATTGTCCGCTCCTGCGGACAATTCTATTTCTACTGTGCTGTTGGGCGCAGCTGGCCTGTGATCTCATCGCACCCGGAGCCGTCCTCGCAGGGTCGCTAGGCGCGGATCGGTTCGCCGGGGTCAAAATGAATGACGGAGGCTCCGCCGCGTAGCGGTGGAAACCGTAGGGCCGCAGGCCCGGTATTCTTGTTGAGGCAGCTCTAAAACAAACAAAGCCATTGTCCGCGCAGCGGGCAATTCCCTTTTGCTGCCGACCCCGGCGGGCCGATCTGCAACGACGGGACACTGGGAGACGGCAAAGGGGGCGATGAGATCATTGGCCCAAAAAGCACGCATCATGCGCCTTGCGCATGATTCCACAGGCGTAGCCTGCTTGCGGTGCCCTAGATGGCGTGGGCGAGGTGGAAGAAGAGGGCAGGGCGAACGGCGCGCGCTCATACACCCGCATAATGGCGTCAGGAGCGCCGTGGGGACGTTTTAGGCTCCCGGACAAGGGATCGTCACCCGAAGGGCGGAGACCCGCTCTTCGCGGGCTCCGGGAGGCTTTTGCCGACTAGAGCCCGGCCCCGCCGACCAGGCGGGGTGGCCCCCAGATCGTTTGTGTGTTCAGATCGGCGGCGGTTCGTAGATCGAGCGCCGGCGCGCGACCTCGACGTCGAAGATGTAGTTGCCCCAAGGGAGCCATCGGTTGCCCGCTGGGGGCGGTTCGTCGAGACGCTCGGCATTAGCGATTGCGATCAGCAAGGCGGCGGCCCGGGTGGCACGGTCATCCCGCCACCACGCCCACCACGTCAGTGCCTGCCATGACAAAGCCGGGGCGATCGCGAGAACGGTGAAGCGAACAGCCCCGCCCCGCGTCGGTCCGAATATCTCGATCGCGCCGATCGTGACGATGATGATGCTTGTCGCGGCGATGACGATTGCAGCTCGCAATCTGGGTCGAACGACCATCAGAAGCGACAGCTTCCAAAAGTCGGAGAGGACGCTCTTGAGCGCGATCAGGAGGAAGGCGGACGGCGCGAGCAGGCCGATCATGTATCCGATCGTAAGCATCACGAGACCCCGTCAGCCGTAGGCTCAGGCAACGTGTCGTCGATTTCCTGAAGGAGGTCGTTCGAGATGCAGTGGACGACGATGTTGCTGATGATGCGGGCATCGAGCGACACGACGCCACCTGCGGGCTCTTTCGCGTGGTGACGTACCCCAGTGTCCTCGGGAGGCGCTTCTGCAGCCGCGAACCAGGTTCGCCACGCCGGCCGCGGCGGCAAGGTCGACTTCTCGGAAGGTCCGATCTCGTAGAGGAAGCGTTCGGGGCGGGAGAGGGCGATGGCGAGGATCTGGCCCTTCTCGTCCTGACGGATGTCGGTGACGGCGCCCTTGTAAGCAATGCCGAAGCGGCCACTCATGGTCGAGGTGTAGACGTGACCGACCGGCGTATAGCCGTTCTCGGCCGGGCGGGTGATATGCTCGAAGACCCAGCCCTGGCCGTTGAAGTCGACGGTGTCGAGAAAGAGCTCGAACGAGCGCGACCATGTGAAGTTCGCGACGGTCACAACCTCCAGGAAGAGGACGACGCCCAACCCCAGTCCTTCGCGCATCGGCAATGCCTGTCCTCCCCAGGCAGCGAAGCCCGCGCCAAGAGGGTTGGCGATGATCCGGCCAGCATTGACGCCCGTTAGCTCATGGACTGCCAAGACGAACGCCAAGGCACCGTCTGCCACGATGTACGCCAATCCGTGGATGACCATCGAGAAGAACACAGCGAGCACCAACGCAGTGACGGCGGTGAGCTGCATTTCGGGACGGCGTGCTCCGCCTCGCCGCGTACGAAAGTTGAAGCCAGCAATGAGGGCGAGGCCGGGGAGGAGTGCCAAGACGCTGGCGAGAACGCCGAGCGTGAGGTTCATTTAGCGCGTGGGGTGGCACTCTTGCCGGCGAAGACGACGCGGCCGGACGTGTCTTTCTGGATGTGGCCCTGCCCCTTGGCGGCGCGACGTTCCCGCTCGAGGCGGATCAGTTCGGCATATCCGCCGACCTTGTGAGCGGCGGAGCCGGCGGTTCGCTGTTGGTCGATCGTGAGGATGGATGCCATGTTGTGAAGATAGTCCTTTTCCCGTGCGTCGTAAACGATCGGTATGCAATGGGGTTCACCAACGCAGCTCTGGCGATCGCAGGCATAGCTCTGCGCCGGCTCGCTGCCCTTATGGGCGTCGGTGTGCAGGTGATGCAGGGATGGCGATCGCTCGGTGTTGAGGGTGCCCGATGTCAGGCCCGGTTAGGGGTTGCATCCTCCGTGGAGCCGAAGACCAGCCAGAAGGTGCGTTGCGGTACCCACAGGGCGCCGTCTGCGATCCAGCTGATGGTCAGCTCGCGGGTGGTAGTACTCGGCGATGTGGTGGGCGGCGGCGAACCCCTGGTGTTGCCCTACATCTCGTTGCGATCAATGAACGGTTATACCAAGTCCCTGAGAGGCTGACTCACAGCAGGGATTCCCAAACGGCGGCTGGCATGATTCAAGATCGCGGGCTGTGGGAGGTTCGCGATGGCGGCGGCGGTGCGGTTGCGTGCGGATTTTGACGGGCCGGGGCTACGGAAGCTGGCTCGGGCGAGCCGCGACGCGAAGCAGGGGCGGCGGCTGCTGGCGCTAGCGGCGATCTACGAGGGCAAGACGCGCAGCGAGGCAGCACGGTTTGGCGGTGTCACGCTTCAGATCGTGCGCGACTGGGTCGTGCGGTTCAACGCCGAGGGTCCTGCGGGCCTCCTCGATCGCAAGCCGCCCGGGTGCCGCCCGATGCTCGACGCCGCCCAGCGCCGTGCCTTGGCGCAGATCGTCGAGGCAGGTCCGATCCCGGCAGCACACGGCGTGGTGCGGTGGCGTTTGATCGATCTGGCGCAGTGGGTGTGGGACGAGTTCGCCTTGTCGATCAGCAAGCAGACGCTGAGCCGCGAGCTTCGTGCTCTCGGCTACCGCAAGCTGTCGGCGCGACCGCACCACCAGGCGCAGGATGGCGACGCAATCCCTGCTTTTAAAAAGACTTCCCCGCCAAGCTGGCAGCGATCCGCGCGCGCCTCCCGTGCCACAGTCGTCTGCCACGTTCATGCCGATCCATCGGATCAGGCCTCGTGCGTGATTGCAGCGCGATTGAGATCCCGTCCGCCCGACGGCACCCGGCAGTGGCTCCTGCCGGTGGGCAGACAGGGCGATTACACCGGACCGACAAGCAGTCAGTTTTGATCAAGCATGCAACATGCCGTCAATCATTTCTCCTTCCGAGGATATAATTGCGTGATGTTGGTATCTTGAATGTTCGGAATTTCGGATCCGTGCGGTGTTGCGCAACCATCTGGTTCGATTATGTCCGTTGGATTGAGCGTAACCCTCAGGCTTGAGGCGGACGCCCCCAGCATCGCTGCCAAGCAGGATTTTATCTGAACACCCTTTTCGATTTCGGGCGAACTCGTTCCTGACATCGGGACGTGCGGAATTTGGCAGGTTGCGTGTTCAATGCCACCGATACGATCGACAGCAATCCAAGCTCCCGCCTTCCTGCTGTCGCGCGACGTGGGGATGGGAAAGGCGCTTCGACCTTTGACCCAGGCATTGCCTTCGATTTGACCCAGCATGAGCAGGGGCAGGAGCCAATTAGGCTCGGAACCATCGAGAGCTCTGCTTGATCCAAGAAGTGACGACAATGTGCTCCGCAGGCATGCCCCGCCGTCAACGCATCTGTAGATGGAAGAGTCGAAAAAGAATGCGTTTGCCGTTTCCGGATCCGCGGGGAAGGATTGGTTGTCTATGGGCAGGCCCGGATGCTCATCGACCAAGATACGCAACTGTGCCGCGATAATCTCGTCGGTTTCTGCATCGCCGGTGCCAGCCAGCCTGAAAGGACGATGCCATCGCCGAACCCGCTGATTGTCAAGCAGGGCATTTTCGGCATTGGGAAGCCCGTTAACATGCGGATTTTCGATCAGCATGCGAAGCCGATCATATGCGGCGGCGATTGGACTGCTGTCCTCAACCTCGCCATCAGCAGAGAATGGAAGATCCTGATGTCGCTTGACCGGCGACCCGACTATCAGGGGCTGAACGGACATTTCCGAAGCCAATTCCGACAGATGCTGCCCGAGCCATGCTAGTCGCTGAGCGCTGAGTTGCTTTTCGCCCTTGTGATTCCTATTGCATTTGGGTCTCGAGCGCATGCCCTTCTTCGATGGCGGGACAAGGGGTCGTGCAACGAATTCGATATCTGATCCCGGTAGATTGATAGAATTCAAGCGGGCCGTCAGCATGTCACGAAATGCTTGAAGCTGAGCGTCCTCCGAATGGGGACTGCCTATCGCGTTTCCGGCAGCGGGGGCGATGTCGGAAACCAATAAGACTGCGAGGATGATGAGAAGGTTTCTCAGTTTCATTGGATGGCTTTCTACCATGTCTGAGGTAAGCGTCCGGTGAGAGACCGTTTGAGAATGGGTTGAAGCTCGGGCTGCGGCGTGATTCAAGCTCGGGATGTGGACCCGAGCGAGCCGTAGCCGGATGGCTGGATTTGAACAACGCGCGAAGCGCTACCCGACGGATCTGACGGACGGGGAGCGGCGGTTCATCCAGCCGTTCCTGCCGCCAGTGCCGAAGCGCGGGCGCAAGCTGAAAACCGATCTTCGCGAGGTGCTCGACGCGTTGCGCTACCTTGCCCGGACGGGCGGCGGCTGGCGGATGTTGCCGAACGACTTTCCGCCCTGGCAGACGGTCTACTGGTGGTTCCGCCGCTTCATGCGCCGGCTGCTGTTCCGCACAATCCACGACGTCACGCTGATGCTCGATCGCGAGCGCGAAGGGCGGGAGCAGAGTCCGACCGCCGCCGTTGTCGATAGCCAGTCAAGGCGCCAGCTGCAGAAAAGCGGAGTTTCGATGCTGGCAAGAAGGTCGTCGGCCGCAAGCGCCACATCGCCGTCGACACTGACGGCAGGCTGCTGATGGTCAACCTCACCACCGCCGACATCTCCGACAGCGCGGGCGCCCGGACCATCGTTGCGGTTATCCGGAAGCGATGGCCCTGGCTCAAGCATCTGTTCGCCGACGGCGCCTACGACCGCACCCGCCTCATGGATGCTGCCGCCTATCGCGACTTCGTTCTGGAGATCGTCCGCCGCACCGACAAGGACCCCGGCTTCAAGGTGTTGCCCCGGCGATGGGTGGTCGAGCGCACCTTCGGCTGGATGACCCGATGGAAGCGCCTCGTTCGCGATTACGAGCGGCGCCTCGACGTGTCCGAAGCCATGATCCACGTCTCCGCCGCCGTAGCGCCCGGCGCCCATGCCGTGCTGCTGCTCGACCAGGCGGGGTGGCATGGCTCGCGCGACCTCGTCGTACCCAACAACATCACGCTCCTGCCGCTGCCGCCGCGTTCGCCCGAACTCAACCCGGTCGAGAACGTCTGGCAGTTCATGCGCGACAATTGGCTCTCGAACCGCGTCTTCGGCTCCTACGCCGACATCCTCGACCACTGTTGCCTGGAACACCCTCGTCGACCATCCTTGGCGGATCATGCCCCTCGACCTGCGCCAATGGGCACATCGGTCATGTTCTCAGAGACTTGGTATTACATCGCCCCATCGAGACGCATTCTCGAACCAAGCAAGACGGGTGCGACGAACCGAAAAGGAAAATTTCTCAACGCTGGCTGCATTTGAGGTCGATGGTCGCCTGAGCCAGAGGAGAGGCAGAGCCTCCGACTTTCGCGATCTCGGCGTCGAGGCAGCGCTGTCGCGGTGTTCGCGTGTCTCGTGGACCGATCGGGACGACATAGATCGGGTTCGGGAACTCAGGCGAGGTGATATACCGGCCTTGCAGGCCAGGCGGTGTCTTATTCAGAACCTGGGCGGCGCTAGGAGACGAATTGGTTGCTCCAGCCAAGGCCGTCAGCAAAACCACCCGCGATACCGGTCAACCCGCAGGAATGGCTCGCCGACGTGCTCGACCGCATCGGGCAGGGTCATCCCGTCAACCGGCTCGACGAACTGCTGCCGTGGGTTCGGCTCAGAACCCGAGACACCGCTCAGCCCTCGCAACTAATAAATTGCGGTGGTCAGCTACCAGTGGAGATGGCGGAAGGAGGCATTTTGCGGCCACATCCATTTTTCTGCGGGTGTGGCTCGTCTTCCGTATCAAAAGTGATAATCGCAGTAATCGGCTGAGAAAAGCCTGACCCTATTTCACAGGACTTTTCCTGTAATTCCAACCGTATCGGCAAATCTTGGGTTTCAGCACAACCTGCCACGACATACGTTCGGCTTAACACACCCTCAAGCCGACGAATCTCGCCTGACACAGAGCCCATCGAGATAAGTTTTCCAGTCCATCTCTCATGGTAAAGCTTTGACCGAATAGTATACTCGGCGTGGTCTTCCGTTACTCTAAGCTTCCAACCATCTCCTGAGTAAATGACCTTTTGTTCGTGCGCTAAAGCCGTCGAAGGAGCCGTAGCAAATAGCGTCAAAACGCTGACGAGGCACATCAATTGACGCTTCATAATGACGTCGATCGTAGCCATGGCAAAGAGCGTCTGCAACTGGGCGATAGCCAAACGGTAGATTTTCAGGCTGCACGGTCCTGACCGGACGCTTACGTTGCCTTGCGGATTGACTTGCGCCAGCCATGAGTGAGGCTAATCGAGATTCTAGACGACCACGCTCGGCGCGCTGCGGCAGCACCGCTGCGTGCTCCCCATCGCTGTACCGCCGAGGACGCCCTTTTCTATCCAGGGGTACTGGAAGCAAGTTTGCACTTGCGCACATCGTTCACGTTATGTTCAAGGGGGCGTCTCTGTCGAAGGAGGACACCATGAAGATTGCCGAAGTGCTTGAGCGGTATGATTACGATCTGCCGCTGCTGGATGCGATGAACGACCGCGGGATGTCGCCTGATCGGCGGGTGCTGGCGGGTGCGACGGTGGGCGTGTGCCTGTCGACGGCCTATTTCGCTGTGAGCGAGATGGAGGAGGCGTTTGCGCAGCTGGCGGACGACGAGGAGAAGGGCAGGCGGCACGGCGAGGGCTATCTGGCGATGGAGGCGATCCTGGAGGAGCAGCGCCCGTTCCAGATGCGGCTGTGGCACCTGCTGCACGAGTGTTCGCTCGATCAGGCCGTCTCGGACCTGCGCTGGCTGAAGATGGTGGTGTATCAGCGCGCGCAGATGGCGAATGCGGTGCGCGATGCCGGCGTGAACGATCGCTACTGGACTTCGGCGGAAGGCCGTGAGGGCAAGTCGGCGGCCGAGCTGATGACGAAGGTCACCGAGCGCCGCTGAGGCGCGGGTCGCGCTGGTCAGGCGACCAGGGCGAGGACGGTCTCCGGGTGTCGCGGCTGATGACGTGAGACGCGGAAGGGCTGGATGGGATTGTCTGTGCGGACCACGAACTGGTCGACGCCGGTGGTTTCGCGAAGCTGGACGGCGACGGCGTAGGCATTCTCGAACGATGCGAGACGGGTGCGACGGGCCGAGAATGAAATGATGGTCATTGGATTGTCCCTTCGGGGTGGTGTCCTTCGGGTGATGTGCCGTTCAGGCTGATGTTGTGGCGAGAAGCGCCGTTCATGGAAAAGGAAGCGTTCCGGTATATCGAGGGATCGGACCCGAAATGAGCGCGAGGGCGTTCATAGGGCCTGATCCCCGCTCCGGCGGAGGTCTCTTCGATCGACGGGGTCGGAACCGCTGCTACGGTTCCGACCCCGTTTTCGTGACAGCGGATGAAAAGTCAGCTAGAGATAACTCGCTAAGTCATTGATTTTACATAACATATATTATCAGACTTAGATGTTCGATGCTCAAGGCCAAGCCGTATCGCTCTCGAGCGGTGCTTATCGAGCAACGGCCTGTTGCTTGCTCAAGCGCCGAACGACCGACACGAGCCTGGCGAGTGCCGGATCGCGGATCGGCTCAGCGACACGGATCTCGCGGCTGCGACCGTCGATCGTCAGCCCGACGGTATAAGTGCGCGCGTCCGGCCTCGCCGTCTCGTTCGCCGGCGTGCACCCGAAGAAGTCAGCCTTATCGGCAAGGCTGGTCAGCTCTTCACGCTCTGGCAGACCGAGATCGTTGAAGGAGACGGTTTGCTCCTTTGCCAGTCCGGGAAAATGGGCAAGGCCGCCCTCGATCCGCACCCGAACCTCGCCCGTGATCGCCTCGCTGCATGCCTTGCCCGTCTGCATCAGATCACTCCAACCGCTGTCCACGCCTCGGCGACAGCTGTCGCCTCGGCGCTTTCCGTGCCGTGCAAACGCCCCGCGACGTCGATGGTGACGCGGGCAAAGCCGGCGAAGTCCGTGTTGGCCCTGGTATTGGGGTCCAGCAGCGTGTTGTACCAGATCCGGCCGGCCTGGTCCCATGCGTTTCCGCCGATCGCCGTCGCGGACAGATAGAACGCCCGGTTGGGGATGCCGGAGTTGATATGGACCCCACCATTGTCCTGATTGGTGCGGACGAAATCGTCCATGTGACCAGGTTGAGGGTCCTTGCCGAGGACCGGGTCGTCATAAGCGGTCCCGGGCTCCTTCATCGACCGCAGCGCGACGCCGTTCACCGCGGATGTGAGCAGGCCCGCGCCGATCAGCCAGTCGGCCTGGTCGGCGGTCTGGCCGAGCAGCCTCTGCTTCACAAGGCTGCCGAACACGTCGGAGATGCTCTCGTTAAGCGCGCCCGACTGGTTGAAGTAGACGAGGCCCGCTTCCTTCTCGGTGACGCCGTGGGTCAGCTCGTGACCGATGACATCGAGCGCGATCGTGAAACGGTTGAACAGCTCGCCGTCACCGTCACCGAACACCATCTGCGTCCCGTCCCAGAAGGCGTTGTCATAGTCCCGGTCGTAATGAACCGTGGCATCGAGCGGCAGGCCGGCATCGTCGATCGAATTGCGCTGATAGGCTTCCCAGAAAAGGTCGAAGGTGGCGCCAAGGCCGTCATAGGCCTCGTCGACCGCGACATCGCCGGTCGGTCCCTGCCCTTCCCGCCGGACGACAATGGGGCCGGGTGCCTCGGGTTCGCCCCCGGCGTCGCGGATGGTCCGTAACGGACTCGGGGTCAGCACGTTGCCTGCCGCGGAACGTCGTCGCGCGATCGTACCGGTGACAGGACCGGCCGTGCTTGCCCGCACGATGCGGATCGTCGGGTCGATCAGCAGGCTGTGCATCGCTATCGCACGCAGCTCGGGAGAGCCGTTCTCGGCGATCTGCGACAGGATGTAGGGCGGCAGGATGCAGTGAAGCGAATGCCGATGGGTGGAGGCGCACATGATCGTATCTCCTTGGGGATCAGCGACGGGCACGGCGTAGCACGAACGGTACGAGCGCGACCCACATGATGGTGATGAAGGCGAGGAACTGGCGGGTCTGTTCGGGACCACCCGGAAGGTAACCGAAGCCACCCAACGAGGCCGCGTAGAGCTCGAACGAGATGACCGAGACGGCGATCGCCAGCACATCAGCCTCCCCCCCACTCTCCTCCTGTGTCCCGAACCAGCGCAGCGCGACGACGAAAAGGGTAATGATGCCGATCAGGATCAGGCGAATGACAACGTCGCTGCCGGCAATGCCGAGAGCGAGTGGATAGAGCGTCACCGCCTCAACCGGGAACAACTTCACCAGGCTGGCATAATAGGGTTCGGGTACGGGCGCCGGTCGGCGACCGCCGCGAACCGAGGCCGGAGCTGACGTGCTCCGCAGCCGAAGCGTGCCGCGCAGCGCCAGTCGTATCGGCGACGTGGTCTCGCCCTCCAGCGCGGCAACAACACGTTTAACAGCGGTCGCGTATCGCGAGATCGCGGCATCTCCAGGCGTGAGTGCCGCGCCGAAGGTGGTCATAGGATCCTCCTCAGGCGGGGGTTGCCATCGACGCGATGAGGCCGAGCGCGCGGGTGATACGGTCGATGTTGAGGCGCGCCACAGCGCGGCGCTGCTGAGGCGTCAGACGGCCTGCCATGGCGTCGCGGAGCGCGGTCTGGGCCTTGGCCGCAAGATCGATGGCTTCTGCCACCTGGGCTGCGCGTGCCGGTCCCTGCTTTGCCCCCTCACGGGCGGCGAACACGCGCGTGGCGAGGTGCTCGCGCTGGTCTGCCGACAGGTTCGCGCGATTGCGGATATAGGTGCGGAACAACGCGTTGCCGTAAAGGTCATCGGCGTTGCGTGCTGCCCCCCTGCCCCAGGTCGAGACCTGCACAGACAACGAGGCGATCGCCCGATCGACGACGGCGCCGCGTTCGATCACCAACGCGCGCACGTCGCGGGTCTGCCGCGCCTCCCGGGCCAGGTCGCTCGCGAACGCGATCAAGGCAACGAGGCTCTGCCCCTGCTCGCTGGCGATCGCAGCGTTGACGTTCGGGAGGTCGGTGCCGGCAGCGAAGTTGCTGAACCGGGCAAGGCGGTCCGCCTGATCGGCAAAGGCGGTGATCTCGGCCGACACGTCGGTCTTGGGTGCCTCAAGGATCGAGGCAATTGCATCGGCATAGTCGCTGATCGCAGCAAGGAGCGCGATGCGGGGTTCCAGCACCGTTCGCGGGGTGCTGCCGATATCGACCTCGAACGTCGTATAGCCTGGCGCTCGCGCTTCATCGGCAAGGCAGAGTGGCGCCGCCCCGGCCGTCGAGGCGATCGGCACCTGGATGCGGAGCGGCGTCGCGGGCAGACAGCTGGGATCACTCGCGACCAGTGCCGCAGCCGCGGCGCGACGCCGTTGCTCGATCGTGTCGAAGTAGGTCGAGGCGGCGGTGACGGCTTCGCGGCTTCGGGTCTGGACGGTTCCTGCAGTCTCGAGCCGGACTGCGTTTGTGGCGCATCCCCCCAGCAGCGCGGCAACAGCCGCGGTTAGACAGGACACGGTGCGATGACGCATGGCGATCTCCCTTTGGCCTCTCGGGCATCATGCCCGTAATCTGCGATCCTCCCTCCCCTTTCTTCGCCTGGGGATCCTCGGCGTGCGTCGAGTACCGGACGGCCGCGCAGGCGGCCGGAGCGCAATGATGCTATTGACGACACTGGTTATGAGTGCCGCGATGCCAACCAGCATCGGGCCGTCGATCATGTCGGCCATTTCCCGACTCCCACGTTAAGCCGACGGCCCATGTTCCATAAATGTTCTCTGTAGGACAGCGCCTTTTCTTCGCGGCTAAAGTCGGATGTCCTCGGCCTCGGTGATCTTGCGGCGCACGACTTGGCCGGTTGCGTCTTCCTCGTTCGAGAACCCGTCGAACTGATGCAATTCGCCGAAGTCGAGGTTCGTCAGCCCTTCGATCGTGAGCACAGAGCGCTGATAGGTCTTGAAGGCACCGAACAGGAGCGATTGGGCGTCCAGATCGACGTCGTGATCGATCAGGTAGGCAGAAGCGGAGGGGCGACCGTCGTCATGGACGAACGCCACGACCTTCCAGTAGGCGAGCGGGATCGCGACGCCGCGGTAGACGGGGTCTGTTTCGCGAAAGACCGGCCCGGTGAACACGGTTGCGCGCTCGCGCACGCGGCGCGTGTTGACGAGGATGAAATCCTCGAGGCCCAACCATATCCGCTGGTTGAAGACCGAAAGCTGCGGCGCGCAGTTGGTGAAATGGAAAGTGTCGCGATTGGCGACGGTGGCAGTCGGACCCCAGTTGGGATCCTCACGACGGACCAGGTGTCCGCGGTCGAAGTCGTTGTCGGCATAAAGCTCGTCACCCGCCTGGGCGTCTTCCGGGATGCGCCCGTCGAACGCCCATGGGTCACCGCCCCGCGACACCGAGACGCTGGCGCTGCCATCGATATTCACGCCGGTGAACAGCGCCAGGCGCCGGCTCTTGGACATGACGATGGAGAAGTGCTCGTAATCGAGCCGTGCATCGGCATTACCGGGGACGGGCAGAACATCGTCCGCGATCGCGGACGTGTCAGGCAGCGGTACGACAAATGCGCCCAGATGGTTGGCCCGGTATCCCTGCCTGTTTCCGAACGACGTCGCGGACGATGTTCGGACGCCTTCGGCATCGAACGGGATCAAGGCTTCGTTGGTCGCTGCAATCGGACGCAGATCGTCCAGATGCGGTCGGTAGGACAGGTCGATCATGATGGGGCTCCTCCGATGATTTCACGCCGGGCTCGCTCGCGGCGTAGTCGTTCAACCATGAGTACGTCCGGGTGGGTCTGGATCATCTTCATAGGGGCGCAAAACGGCATTCGGGTTTCATCGAGGCGTGGCGCTTTTAGGTTAGGTGCGGTCCGACCAAGGGCAAGCATATGATGCTAGTTTCGCTCCTTGGCCAACAGGTTGCCTCGGTCGGCACGGGGGAATACCCGATTCAGGCCGTAGCGCTAGCATGACTGCACATCTCACAGCCTGGCCTAGTTAAAGCATCAGTCCCTGTGGATCGCTGCTGCGGGACGCCGCGTCCTACCCTCGCTGCCACGCGGCACGCAGTCTGGAGCCACGTTGACCGCTGGGCGTGTCGTTGCCCATGAAAGAGCGCCAGCCTGCCTTCTCCGCTTCCCACGTCCGGTTCACCGGGGCGGGGCCGAGCGGCAGGAGAAGGTCGAGCGACATGCTCACAAGTCCTCGCGGAGCATGATCGTCAGTACGCGGGTCGTGACGCCGGCATCGGCCGGGTTTTCCGAGCCGTAGTCGAGCGCGAGATCGTAGTAGTCGATCTTGAAAAAGACGGTTGCGCCGCGAAACTCGAACTGTCCCCGGTCGCGGACCATTGCGTCGGCCTCGGCAAAGTCGTGTCGACGCGCCGCAGCCATCAGCTGCGCCTGCGCGATCAGGCCATCGGCCATCGAGCCGTTGGCGAACGTGCCAAGGCAGCTGCGCGTGATGAGAATGCGGGCGGTCCGATCGAGGCCGAGCCGGCAGCGGTCGTTGAGTATGGCAATGGTTTCGTCGCGCGAAGTGGCCGTGACAGGCATGATATTCTCCATTGATAGGGCTCAAGCTGCGATCAGCGATTGAGCCTGGCGGGGAACGCCGACGGGCGGGCGCATCGTGGCCATGCTACGCGGCCTCGGGCGTGCGGTCGGCGATCGCGACAGCAAGGCCGGCGCGGGTCATGATGACGGTTACCGTGCGGTCTTCCGGCACTATCCAGCTATGCGAGTTGAGAAGCGACCGGATCTGATTCTCCAGTGCAGCGTCGCCGCCTTCCATGGCCTCGATCACGCGGGTCATTACCGTGCGGCCGAAATGCTCGCGCTGAGTGTCGGTGCTGTCCGCTTCGGCATCATCGCTCGGGTCGAAGGCGGCGCGCTCGAAGATGTCCGCGACCGTCGCCGGTGTGAGGGCGCTGCCCCGGCGGATGTAGATTGCGCCTTCCTCGGCCGCGTCCTACCAGCCCTCTGACGAGCCGAACGCCAGCTCGGCGTCACAGGACACCTCGACCAGTGATCCGTCGTGCGCGACCGTGGCCGAAAGCATGATCGTGTCGCAATAGCCGTCGACGGCTCCTTCAGGCGCATCCGCCTCATCCGAGACGGTGAAGGTCAGGCCGTTCTGCTCGATGGTGAAGTCGAGGCGCGCGACACGGGCGAGCGTATCGTACCAGCCATAGCCGATGAAGCGCGGCTCCTGCTCGACCAGCGGCCCACCGAACGGCGAGTGCGCCGCGATCGCGATCGCCGCCGGCTGCGCGACGATCGGCTTGATGTCGGGCATGATGACCATGCCGGCGCCGGTGAAGCGGGTGCCGCTGTCGTAATTGGCATGTCGGTCGGCGTGTCCGGCGACCCACTGGCGTAGCCAGGCATCGGCCTCGGGCAGCACGATGCCGAAATCGCGGGCGTCGCACCAGTTGGCATAGCTCAGGCGATGCGAGGGCTCGGCCGCGATCGCGTGGAAGATCGCAATCTGCGCCGCAACGCCCAGCGCGTCCAGGGCGGCGTTCTGCACGGCTTCCTTGCGGGCCGGCAGGACCAGCTGGATGTCGGGCGTGTCGATGATGTTGACGCGGACATGCCAGTGATGCCCGCGACCGACCTCGCTGATCGACGGCAGCCGGCACGGAATGGTGATACCGTGGAAGTTCAGCCGTGGCTCGTTGCCCGAGCTGTGCGAGGCGGTGCCGCGGTAGACACCGATGCGGCTGCCGTTCCAGTCCTCGACGTGGACGGCCTCGGCCAGCCACGCCTGACGCGGCAGCTCGGCGCCGTCGAGTGTCACCGGCAGCGTGTAGTGCTTGGCCACTTTCGCCAGATCCTGATCGAGCGTCTGCGCCCAGGCATCGGACATGCGGATGGCGATCGCGGTGCCACGAGTGATCGGGTCGGGCGAGATGGTGATCGGCCGGCTGCTTTCCCACGCCGCGGCCGGAATGTGCGCCATCCAGCCCTGAAGCTCGGGACGCGAGAAGGAGCGGATGATGACATCGCGACCGGCGAGGCTGAACACGCCCATGCCGGCAGGATCCTCGCGGCGGCGGGTCTCGTCGGACCAACCGGAGCGGCCCAGTGTGACGATCGAGGCGGGATCGGCGATGCCGTGGCCATCGTCGACGATGTGGAGCAGGCGGTCGCCGGGATTGCCGCTGGTCGTGACGACGATGCGGCTCGCGCCGGCACGGCGCGCATTCTGAAGCAGCTCGTTGAGGACGTCGGTGGCCGAGCCGTTGAACAGACGACCGACCTTGGAGATGGTCTCGGGCGCGACGCTGGTGGCGATGGTGGCGGGGGGCAGTCTCTTTTAAACATCTCCCAGCCCCCCAGACATCTCCGGATCTCGTATGCCGGCTTTTGCTTGAAAAAAAAAAAACAAAAATCCACTATTGCG
>NZ_VNIM01000088.1 GCF_007785815.1 Alterirhizorhabdus solaris
TCGAAGGTCCTGTGACAGCACTCGTGGCATCCATGCCGGCCTCCTCGACCCGGCACAACGCCTGAATCAGAAAACCGCGCTCGTGTGAATCCTCAACGATTCAGAAGGCGCGGAAACCGCTCTAGCCCACCTGCTGTGCGAATTCTCTCTTCGCCTGGAGGAAGCGGGGTTCGGCGAACGGAACAGGTTCGAGTTGCCGATGAGCCAGGAGCAACTCGGGACTGCACCGGGCTCACGCCGGTTCATGTGAACCGCACCTTGAAGACGCTTGCCACGAACGGGCTCATCGACCGAATTGGGCGTGCGGTTACCATCGGAGACTGGAACGCGCTGGCCACGGCAGGGGATTTTCATAGTGGATACCTGCATATGCGGGAAGATCAGTCCGCAATCCGCCGAAGCCGCGCCTCTGGTTGTCGGGTTTCGCGGCGCGGGCCATAGCCTATGTGATTGATATCTCCGGTTAGTAAAGTTCGGGCCGGTAAAGCTGATGATGATCCGCCTCGCCAAACCGTGATTTATAGGGCCATATGCGAACGCGACCCGGATGAGCATTGGGTGAGAACCCGATCCCATCTACTGAGTCCGGCCGCGTCGTTCGCGGTCGGACTCGTGTTTTGGTCAACACACCGTCGATCTGCTGATCTTCAATCGGGTTGCATCTCGGATCCAGGTAAGCGTGGTCTGTGGACCGCCTGGCTATGAGTGTCGGCTCTTCTCGTATGCGAGCTTGCCGGCATGACGGCGGATGGCGATGGCCGCGAGGGCACGTCGGGTGAAGCGTTCGTCGATATCTTCGGGGTTGTAAGCGCCGCCATACCAGTCACGCAGGCGGTCGTGTTCCTCATGGGCAGGGTCGGCCATGACGTCGAGGAACAGCTCGAGGCCGGGTAAGCCACCCACATCTTCGGGTGGGCAGCGTCGCTCGCCGGCAACGAAGCGCGGGTATTTGACGTCGGGCTCGCTGGGACCAACCGTCTCGACGGTGATGGTGTGCCGCCAGTCGTCGTCCATGTCGTAGGTGTAGATGAGTTCTTGCACGCCCCGATCAGAGGGCGGCGAGCTTCACGTTCCTGGCGGCTGCCATACCGCTGTCGGGCCACATCGGGTCCGGTATGCCATAGCGCCGGTCGCCCGCCTCGAAGTGCCAGAGATGGCAGTTCTCCCAGCCCATTGCGGCTTGGATGATGTCGTGGATCATCTTCAGGCTGGCGGTGACCGGCACATCGACCCGGCGCCAGATCGCGGGCTCGATGTCGTTCAGGACGATATGCAGGCGGGCAATGATCTCGGCGCTCATGCCGCCAACCTGGCAGGTTCGCAGGTCCAGTTCCACGGCATGAGTTCGTTCCAACGGCTGGCGGGACAGTCGTCGGCGATCTTCGCGATGACGTCGGTGATGTAGGCCTGGGGGTCGACGCCGTTGGCCTTGCAGGTCTGGATGACGGTGTAGATCGCGGCGGGACGCTCGCCGCCTGCCCTGGAGCCCGCGAACAGCCAGTTGCGGCGACCGATGGCGATACCGCGCAGCGCCCGTTCCGCGATGTTGTTGTCGATCTCCAGCTCGCCATTGTCGAGGAAGCGGCAGAGCGCCGGCCAGCGCCTGGTGCTATAGGCGATGGCCTTGGCCATGTCGGACTTGGGCGACAGGCGGCGCAAGCCGGCGTCGAGCACCTCGCGCAAGACGTCGACCAGCGGCCTGGTTCGATCCTGCCGGGCACGATGCCGCACATCCGGTGGCTGACCGCGCACCTCGGCCTCGATGACGTAGAGCGCGCCGATGCGTTCGAGGATGTCGGCGGTCAGCGGTGTGGGCGAGCATTCGTGCAGGTCGAACAACTTCCGCCGGAAGTGCGGCCAGCACGCGACCTCGGTGACGCCGCTGCGGTACAGGCCGTCATAGGCGGCATAAGCGTCGGCCTGGAGGAAGCCCCGGAACCCGGCGAGATGCGCCTGCGGGTGTGCACCGGTCCGGTCGGTGGTGAAGCGGTACCAGGTGGCTGGCGGCATGGTGCTGCCGGAGGCGCGGTCATCTGCCGCATACACCCACAGCCGACCGGTCGCGGTCTTGCCCCGGCCGGGATCGAGCACCGGGACGGGCGTATCGTGGATCTTGTCGGCGGCGAGTACTGCGTCGCGGATGCTGTTGACGACGGGGTCGAGCAGCGCTGACGCTTGCCCGGTCCAGCCTGCGAGCGTCGAACGATCGATGTCGAGACCCTGCGCGGCATCATCTCGGCTTGGCGATACAGCGGCAGATGGTGGTTGAACTTCGAGACGACCACATGTGCCAGCGTCGCGAACGTCGCCTTCCCGCGCGCCACGGCGCTGATCGGTGCCGGTGCCTGAATGACCTTCTCACACCGCCGGCAGCTGTACTTCGGCCGGACCTGCCGGACGACCCGCCAGCGTACCGGCATGACATCGAGCATCTCTTGGGCGTCTAGGCCCAGGCGGCGCAGCGCACCACCGCAGTCCGGGCAGGTGCAGGCGCCGGATGCGGGCTCATAGACGATCTCCTCGCGCGGCAGGTGGTCCGGCAGGCTGCGCACCGGTGCCGGCCGCGCCGGCGTGTCGACCGCAGTGGCCTCGACGTCGGGAACGGCGCTCTCCGTCTCCAGTTCCTCCAGTGCCAGTTCGAGCTGCGCGATCTCGCGCCCCAGCTTCTCGGGCGAGGCGCCGAACTGCATCCGTCGCAGCCGAGCGATCTGCCCGCGCAGCGTGTCGATGAGCAGGTCGCGGGCGGCGAGTGCTGCGTTGGCGCGGGCGAGCGAAGCCTCCAGCGCAGCGATCCGCGCATCGGTATCAGATAAGGCAGCGGGCGCTTCCAACACCCCCATCACATAGCAGATCGTGCCCGGTGAGGCGAGCAGAAGCCACGCAAAACCGTCATTTTTTGCCCGCCGGGGTCGGTACGAACGTCCGCTCCGGCCGGCGCCAGTCGATGCCTTCCAGCAGCATCGACAATTGTGCTGGCGTCAGCGTCACAGAGCCCGTTGCCGTCACCGGCCAAACGAAGCGGCCACGGTCGAGCCGCTTGGAGAACAGGCACAGACCCTGGCCGTCGAACCATAGCAGCTTGACCAGATGACCGCGCTTGCCCCTGAACGCGAACAACGCAGCGGAATGCGGGTTCTCGGATAGCACCTGCTGGACCAGCACCGCCAGGCCGTCGAACCCCTTGCGCATGTCAGTCACGCCGCACGCCAGGAACACCCGCGTCGGCAACGGCGTCGGGCTCATCTCAGCACCGACAGCACCCGCGCCAGCGCGCCCGTGTGCACCATGGCAGCTTGGCATCCTGCCTTGGGACTCGTCGGTGATAGCGACTACCTGGATCTTCACCTCGCAGGCCGTCTCCACTATCCCCACTGCTTCATGGGACAAGATGGTCGCTGTCTCGACAAGCGCGTGAAGAATGCTCTCAGCCAGCAGCAGCGCCGCCTGGCCGTGAGCGTCGGGTTCCGCGACAGCTACGCGTGCAGCCGTCCCGTCGGATGTAGGTGTTGATGGAGCCATGCGGCCTCCTGGCGAGGATCAGGCATGAAATGCCGGCGTCTACTGGCCGCCGGCGCCTGAGGGCGTAGACAAGCGATCCCTGCACCATAGGCTCCGTCAGCGCGATCCATCGCAACCAAGATCAACATCGCTACTTGATCCAGGTTGCGATACGACCTCGTAACGTGAGTCAGTCGGATAGTGTATGGCCAACGCATTTGTCGAGAAGCTGCGCGGCTACGCCTCCCTGACGGAGGCGGATGCGACGATCCTGGAAGCTGCGTGCTCGACGCAGCGCAATGTCGCCGCTCGACATGATCTCATCCGGGAGGGCGACAAGCCCGGGTCCGTCTTCGTCATGCTGGAGGGCTGGGCCTGCCGATACAAGATCCTCCCCGAAGGCGGACGGCAGATCACGGCGTTCCTGATGCCTGGCGATTTCTGTGACATGCACGTCTCGGTACTGCAGGAGATGGATCACAACATCGGCACGCTGACGCCGGCTCGCGTGGCCTCGATCCCGCGGGCGAGGATGGAGGAACTGATCGACACCCATCCGGGCATCACCCGAGCGTTCTGGTGGACGCAACTGGTCGACGAGGGGATCCTGCGGGCATGGATCGTCAGCATGGGACGGCGGAAAAGCTCAGCGCGCGTAGCGCACCTGATGTGCGAACTCTACGTCCGGATGCGAAACGTCGGCGCCACGACCGGCGACAGTTGCGAGATGCCGCTCAGCCAGATCGTGCTGGCGGATGCGCTGGGCCTGACCTCGGTCCACGTCAATCGCGTGTTTCGCAAGCTCCGGCTGGCGAAAATCATGGAACTCAGGACTGGCTCTCTCATCATCTCAGACATTGAGCGACTGGCCCAGATTGCCGGGTTCGACGATAACTATCTCCACCGCCGGGGCGCGGCAGCGGTCTGATCGGGTTGCAGGACGGGTCCACGCGCTACCCCACGATCAGACATTCCGCCCCGGGGGCGATCGACGGCTAGGTCTACCCCGCGGTCATAGACAAATCCGGCCGCGAAATTCTCTGCTTCACCGATCGTCGCAAAGCAATGCGGGAGCGTCTCGTGCCACAGGGATCCGCTCGGCGTGACGAGGCACAGCGTGACCCTGAATCCTGGTCCTGACCGGCGGCTCACGACCGAGGCACGCCGGACCTCGAAGGCCGTCCGCTCTCCAGTGACAAGTTTCATCGTGCCCCCACGAGTTTATGGAAACGTGTTCAGACATTGACGAAAGAGGCCTTTGCGGCACACTTGCCTTCAGATTGCAACTGGCCAGGGTGTCGGTGCTACCGGCGCCCCGAAGGGGATCGACCAGTGCCGCGCCATGGCCTGCACCGTCCGCACGAGGGTTTCTCCCGTCCGCACCATGCCGGACGCCATTTCGCCCGCCGAAGTTCGAACCAGTGCCTGCTGCGCGTTCATCAGGTCGGCTGGGCATTTCGCCCGGGCGAACGCCTCACTTGCGGCCACGATCAGGCCTATCGACCGGCTCGACCGGTCTGCGCCGTCGCTCGCCAATTCGCGCACTCCCTCACCTGCGGCGCTGCTGGTGCCACGAACGACATCGACCCCTTCCCAGATCGCATGGCTCGCGCCAGCCAGCAGACGGGAATTTCGGCCAAGCTGATCGTGCACGGCGGTCGATAAAGCGGCGAACGGCAGCACCGACGTCGGGCCCTCGACATCGCCCGCTTCTGAGGCGTCCGTCTTGATGATCGGCATGATGACGGCTTCCCTCTGCCAGCCTCAATTTCCAGAAGACGGTAATTCGGATGGTCACACCCGCCACTCCCCAGAAGTACTCCGGGAGGTGTGCAGCGTTACGGCTTGTACGGCCCACGCCTGCCGAACGAACTGCGCGGTTGCACCTTCCATAGCCAAGTTGCGGTCATGCTATATTGATTATAATCAATCTTTGCCGGACCGGTCTGCGAATTGAAGATGTAACGTAATTGTGTCGGTCTTGTTATCTTAGTGTCTAGTAACAATATGCTACATATAGGAGCATGACATAAGCGACGTCGGACCGATGGCAGTCCCAAGCGCGGCTCGGAGAGGAAGAACGATGCAAGGCCAACAGGCTGCCAGGAATCTCACGCCTTCCGCAAGGTCGCGGCCCGGAGCGGCCGTTGCACGAGTGTTACCGACGGACCCGCGTCAGATGAGTGCAGGTTCATCCGACGCGGTACCCTCGCGTTTCTATAGTGAGGCGCTCACCCCCGGCGGCGAACTGATTCGCGAGCATCCCGATGGTTCACGCGAGCTCGTCCGAATCGACGAAAATGGAAGTCGCTATGTCGAACGGACAGTCTGATCGACCCCTGCTTTCCCCGGTCATGCAGGAAGCACAATCGAGCGAGAGCCTGCCACGGGACCCTCGTCGCAGCGACGTCAGGCCGGAGAGTCCATGTCGATCCAAGATACGCAGGTCCTGATCACAATTCCACCGGAAGCCATCGCCGCCGTGGATGCGTGGATCGCGCGCCGCGACGAACCTCGGCACAGCCGCGAAGAAGCTGTCCGGATCATAGCCTCCCACCATCTGGGGGGCGATGATCCATTGACCATGCTCCCCACCCTGGTGACGGGGCGGGACATCGTATGAGGGGGCGCTTCTCCACGTCTCAAGCCGCCCGGTAGGCCGCGTCGGCCGTCGCGATAGCGGCGGTGGCGCTGATCCGCAGACGCTTCGGCCCGGTCATCGAGAAGTCGGCAGGCGTCGCGGTGCGCAGATCCGAAGGCGCCGTTTGAACGGCAGGCCCCGATGGCATGCGCATGCGACCGACCGAATGGAGCGCAGCCGACGAAGCCTTGCACGAGCCGTTCCCGGCCATCAGCCCACCGGCGATCAGATGGCCACCAGCGAAATAGGATCTGCTACATCGGCCGTCATGGGTGCCAACGAGCAGTCCTCTGCTTGCCATAAGCGGCGATGACAGGTGTCCGGCGGGGCCTTCTAATCATCTCAGTCGCGGCGGCCTAGCATCGCGCGCCTGCGCCTTTCCCCGGGCATTGAGGCCCGTGGTGCTTATTTAGAAGTGGTCGGCCGTCGTGCCGCGGGTTCCGCGCGCATCCTCTCCGACATGTCTGACACGCCGGTCGTATATCCATCCTACCAAGGTTGTCCCGAGGATTATTGATCTGGAACAACATCTGTCAATTCCCTGTCATCAACGGCGCCAGTTCCGTCGATCTGCCAGACAATCGACTACTACGGCGATCGTTTCACAGTGTGTCCGAAACACTGACGACATCGCTGGCGGAACAGCGGGTCGTGGGCGATTGGGGCTGAACGGTCGGGCCGAGGTTCAGTGCCGTCGGGATCGCAGCGCACGCGCCGTCCGGTTTGCTGAGCGCGCGGTGGACCCGGAGACTTTGGTCCGTTTGCGCACCGCCGAAACCTTGGGCTGCTCCGTCCGCGAAGCGGCTCATATTGCCATGCCGACCGGTTGACCCCGATCAATCTGGAGGCGTGACGCTCGGAGAAGCCGTGATCGGCCATCAGCTTCTCCACCGCAGCGTAGCGCTCCACCGACCGGGTCAGTTTTTTCCCAGCAGATCCTTCAACGCCGGCACGTCGAGCATCGACTCCGCCAGCAGCTTCTTCAGCCGGCGGTTCTCGTCCTCGAGCGTCCGCAAGCGCGCAGCGTCGGACACCGTCAGGCCACCGTATTTCGACTTCTAGGTGTAAAAGGTTGCATCGCTGATCCCGTGCTTGCGGTACAGGTCGGCGGTCTTCACGTCGGCGTCATGCTCCCGCAGCACCCCAATGATCTGATCCTCGGTAAATTAGCTTCGCCGCATGATTCGTCTCCATCTGACGAGCTAACTTACCAATGGCATGCATTCTGGGGAGCAGGTCACAGCCTCGCTCGGTGCAGATACATAGATTTCAAACCGATTGCGGGCGTTAACGTTTGCTTTTCCTGTTCGATCTAAAATGGTTTGGAAAGGTCAACCGAGAAAGCCGGTACGATGAACGCAGCACCGATCTCTCGAAGAAGCTGGTTAGCTACGGCTGATCAGACGTTGCAGAATCTGCCAGGCGCCGTTCTGATCCTGTTCTGCGACGGGACCGTCGAGTACGCCAATGGTGCCGCCCGTGCCCTTTTCAAAACGCTTGACCCTATCGGCAGCACGCTGAGAAGCCTTTTCAGCCTCAACGGGATGGTCGGTGGCGGTGAGATGCTTGCCGCGGTTGCGGCTGGAACGTCGGTTTCGACACGCTTGCCCGATGGTCGCGTATTCGATGTTAGCAGTCGGCCACTGCCGGATGATAAAGCTGTGGTCACGTTGATGGACGTCAGCCGCTACGTCCACGATGCCGAACGCGCTACACGGGACGCCCTCACCGGTCTTTTCAACCGTGCCAGCTTTCACCAGCTGCTGCGCGAGAAGCTTGTAGTGGCCCAGCGCACAGGCGAAGCCCTCGCTGTTCTCTGCATCGATCTGGATCGCTTCAAGAGCGTCAATGACACGTTAGGACATCCGGTCGGCGATGGGCTTCTCGCCAAGGTCGGCGAACGTCTCCGCAGCATGTCGCGCGAAACGGATTTCGTGGCGCGGCTGGGAGGCGACGAGTTTGGCATCCTGCAAACGGGTGGCGATCAACCACTCGCCGCGCAGGCCATGGCGACCCGTCTCGTCGACCTGATCGGCCGGACGTACGTGGTTGATGGTCATATGCTAAACATCGGCGCTAGTGTCGGTATCGCACTAGCACCCGGTGATAGTTCCAATCCCGAGGTCCTGCTGAAGCGTGCCGATCTCGCCCTCTACAAGGCAAAGGTCGACGGTCGAGGGACGTTTCGCTTCTTCGAAGGCGAGATGGATGCCCGCATGCAGGCTAGGCGTGCGATGGAGATTAACATTCGCAAGGCGATGGCGCTCAAGGAGCTGGAACTCGTCTATCAGCCACAGGTGCATCTGGAGACGAACGCTGTCGTTGGTTTCGAGGCGCTTTTGAGATGGAACAACGCAGAACGGGGCGTCGTATCACCCGCCGACTTTATCCCCCTTGCTGAGGAGATCGGCCTGATTGTGCCGATCGGAGACTGGGTTCTTCGCACCGCCTGCCATGAAGCGGCGTCATGGTCGCAACCGGTGTCGATCGCGGTCAACCTGTCGCCGGTGCAGTTCCGAAACGCTAAGCTGATAGAATCCGTCGTCTCGGCATTGGCATCGTCGGGTCTCGACCCGGGCCGGCTGGAGCTGGAGATCACCGAAGGGGCGCTGCTGGAGAATACGGAGCGAGTATTATCGGTGCTCAACGCACTTCGCGCTATCGGCGTCCGTATCTCGATGGACGATTTCGGCACCGGCTACTCTTCGCTGAGCTACCTGCAAAAGTTTCCGTTCGACAAGATCAAGATCGATCAATCGTTCGTGCGAGGCAACACCGATGACAGCAACGCCATCGTGCGGGCCGTCGCAGGCCTCGGTGCCAGTCTCGGGATCAGGACGACGGCGGAGGGGGTGGAGACGGTCGAGCAACTCAACCGCATCCGGGCCCAGGGCTGCCACGAGGTACAGGGCTATTTTACCGGTCGCCCGATGGCCGCGACAGCCGCCGCATCATTGTTGAACGCAACATCATCCCACTAGCGAGAGGATTATCGCATGGCCAACGACGTTTACCGCCTGGTCTATTACAGCCGCAACCGCATGACCGGCACGCCCGACGATCTGGCGGCCAGCATCGCCACCATCCTGAACACCAGTCAGGCCAACAACGGTAAGGTCGGAGTGACCGGCGCGTTGATGTTCAATTCGGGATTTTTCGGGCAGGTGCTCGAAGGCCCGCAGGCGGCCGTGGAAAGCGTGTTCGAACGTATCCAGCAGGACGATCGTCACGGCGAGGTTTCACTACTTGCGTTCGAAACGGCGCCTACGCGTTCATTCGAAGGATGGTCGATGGGCTTTGTGGGCGCATCCGTTCCGGATGCGGCGCGCTATGGCGCGATCGTTCAGGACAGCGGCTTCGATCCGACGCGGATGAGCGGCAACGCCTTGTTTGAGACCCTGCACCACCTGGCCCTGGACGACGAGAAGCTCGCGGCGGCTTAACGTAGGGGCGAGGCGTCCGCGTAAATTTCGCAAACCATCAAAAGCCAGATGTCGAATTCGATTTTGAAAAGGAGTGATCGTGCCGGACTATCCGGAAGCTCGGTTCGATGCCCGGTACCAGTGAAACTGCTGGACACGTTGTCGAAAATGAGCTTCGATCACATAACCCGGATGGTCAGCCAGATTTTCGGACTGCCGGTAGCTGCTGTGTCGCTGACGGATCGTGATCGACAATGGTTCAAATCCCGGGTCGATATCCCCATCCCCAACCAGCTTTTCACGAAAGTATGGTGGTTCGTACTACAAGTGCGAAGTTCTGCGGATGTAGCGCCGCACGAAATGCGCGCACCGTGATGGTCCATGTGCCTGCGTCAAGTCCGGTCCATTCCACCTGTTCCACGTTGTTAAACCGGTCGAAATCGGACGAGCCGGGTGCGACGTTGCCATGGCGCTCCTCGCCACTTGGCCCCATAAGGATCAGATCAAGATCATTTTGAAGCGCCTCGCCGGGCGGGTCGGTCCAGACAAGCGTGACCTTCAATGTTCCCGTCTGGTTAAGCGCGACGTCACGCGTCCACTCGTCCCCAGTCTGCAAGGCGGGACCCTCATCAAACCATTCGACCGATACATCGGAGGGTAGGGGACCGACTGTATTCGGCATGTCGACCCGTCCAAACCCTTCCTCGAAGTTTGGGATTGGGCCCGCCTCGGCGGGGGTATATTGGCCAGCAATATTGACCGCACCGTTGATTAGCATGGCTTTGATCAGGGCCGCGCTTGGCTCGCCACCGAGAAACTCGCGTACGACCGCCGCGCAACCCGCGACGATGGGCGTCGCCATGCTCGTCCCACCCATGAAGCAATATTCGCGGTCGTTTGATGGCCCCCAGAACGATCCCACGTTCGCGTCGCGAGAATGGGTCGACAGAATTGCCGTTCCCGGCGCGACCACGTCTGGCTTGATACGCTGGTTACGTGTTGGGCCGCGACTGCTGAACGCGGCAAGGCCATTTGGGTTGTCTGCCCACAAATCATCGCGAATGGGATTTGCAGGGTAGTCTTGCGGCCACGGTGCGCCCCATTTCTTTGAAATGGCCGGACGCAGGTTCTCGCTGGCGCCAACCGTGATGCAATTCTTGGCTGTGCCGGGAGAGCCGATTGACCCGTTGTCGATAACCCCATTCGCGTTGCCGTCTATACCTTCGTTGCCAGCCGCAAACAGGATCGTCATGCCTCGATTGTTCCAAACGTATTCGTCGACCTCCTCGCTGTTGCTGGTGTAGCGGCCAGCCACTGCCGCGCCCCATGAATTGGTGTGGATGCGAGCGCCCTCGGCATGTGCCTGCGCGAACAGGACCTTGAGATCAGCAGGAATGCCGCCGAGTCCGTTTTTTGCATCGAGTACGGATTGGAGGACCAGTTGTGCCCCTGGAGCGCCGCCCGTTACCGGCCCGCCCATCGTCGGGGAATTGCCGTCGCCGAGCACCGACCCGGCAACGTGAGTGCCGTGTCCGTCTGGGTCGTTACCGCTGGTGCGTCCAAGCGGGATCACTTTCAGCACACGCCCCGCGAAGGCCGGGTGAACATTGGTGGTGGAACCCTTATCGAAGCCAGTGTCGCAAACCGCGACAATCTGCCCCGCGCCACGCAGCCGGGCCTGCCCGTGGGTCCGGTCGGCACCGATGATCCCAAGTGCCACCGTGTTAAACAGTTTGTTACAGACGCCCTCTTCAAGATGGTGAACCGCGTCGATGCGTGCCAAGCGTTCGACAATTTGGGGTCGAGCAACCAGCTCGATCTTGCGCCCCGCGATTTGGATGTCTTCAGGATTGATCCGGGCAGCCTCGGCCAGCTTGGCGCGAACGGCTTCCGGATCAACATCCCGGTGAAGCACGACGGTTACGGCACGTGGTTCCTGCGCCATGGAGGTCTCGACGGTCGCGGACTCCATTCGGCTCAATATCGTGTTTGCACCGGCTGTACGGAGCTCGGGTGCGATCTTGAAACCTTCAAGATAAACGTCGGCCCATAGCACAAACGGGAGCGCGCGAACCGGCGCCAGATTGGTCGGTTCATAGCGACAAATGAAGGTGTTCTCCGGCGCATATTCGAGGATTGTCGCGCCCGTTGCCTCCAATGCCGTCCGATCCGATTGCTGAAGCGGTCCATCCGTCTGAACGAGGATATAGTTGGTAGCGGTAGCGTCCTGCGCCGATCCACGCATCGATAACGTTACCGGCGTTTCATCAGGATCGATCGAGACTCCGTTGATCGTGATCGTGCTCATAGCCGTTCCTCCATCCAGAGTGATCGATAGCCGCTTTCCCTAGCTGCTTTAGCCAGCGCGACTGTTCGTCCGCAGTGCTCCGTCCGCTCTACCATGCGGCGCCATATCTCAGACCGGCTCTTATAGTCGGCCGTCAGAATCGACACCATGATGCAAAGAACACTTTTTGCGTCAAACTGGTTGAAATCTGAGTCTGGTCACAGGTATTCGCGACGCCAAAGCCTCGATCTTATGGCGTCATGCTTAACAGCGTCGCTGTTTCCTATAGAGAACGACGGAAGATGAGCCGCTCGTGTCAATGTGATCTGTCTCACACGCCGGCGAGAGATGGGTCTGATTTAAGTCTCGACTCGGATGTCTTTCCGAGGTGTCGGGGGCGCGTGAACGATGATCACATAGTTGTCGGAGGTTGTTCGTAATAATGGGCGAACCTCGGATCGCTCTGCATCGACTCCGGCCGATACTGGCCAAGCCGACCCCAGTTACGCACGGCGGGCAGGGCGAAGCGCTGGTCGACGCTCGGGTGGACCCGAGCGCCCTTTGCCTCGACACGCAGCTTCTCTGGCTAGGTAACGAGCCATCGCGCGGGCAGCCACGCAGGTCAGCTGTCCCGTTTCGCGTCCACCTCGCAATGCTGCATCCCGAACCGTCGGGGAAAAGCTTGACCTGGCTCTACGAATTGCACATGCAGCTGCTCGCCGGGGAGATCGGAGAATAGATTGCGGGCTGGTCGGGCACCATCTTGCTGGTGCTGCTCGTGACCGGCATGATCGCATGGTGACCAAGCGGCAGCTGAGCCAAGGCGTTCGCCTTCAAGCGCGACGCAGCGCCGATCCCGCGGCTGCGCGATCTGCACAAGCTGGCGGGGGTATGGAGCGCGGGGCTGCTGATCGTGCTGGTCACGACCAGCGTGATCCTGGCGCTGCCGACCATAACGGTCGCGCTGCGCGCTCCTGATGCGGTTCCCGCCCGTCGTTCCACCGCTGTAGATCGGCGTCCAGCGCGGGACCCTCCGATTAGCGACCAACTATGTGAGAGGCTGTTTGGGAACGGCAGCGCAATGAGGTTGGACGATCGGGTCCACTGTGATTCCAGAGGGTTGCGAGACCTTTTCTGGAGCAATCGATGTGGAGCCCGACCGCCCGCGCGCAGCATAGCCGCGCCGGCTTACGCTATGGAAGTGACCTCACCGATGCGGAGTGGCGACTGATCGAGCCCTATCTGCCGTCTCCTCGACCGCGCGGGCGGAGGCGGCGTTGGTCGATGCGCCGGATCATCGAGGCGATCTTCTACGTGCTACGATCCGGTTGCCCATGGCGGCTTCTCCCCGACAGTTTTCCGCCTTGGGGCACGGTCTATGCGTGGTTTTCGGAGCTGCGGGACGGCGGCGTCTTCGAGAGCCTCAACCATCATGTGGTCCAGCTCGATCGTGCTCGCCTCGGTCGCGAGCCATGCCCGTCGGCGGCGGTGATCGACAGCCAGAGCGTGAAGACCACCGAGGCTGGCGGACCGCGCGGCTATGACGCCGGCAAGAAGGTCAAGGGCCGAAAGCGCCATGCCATGGTCGATACCGATGGCCGCGCACTCAAGCTCATCGTTCACCCCGCCGACGTGCAGGATCGCGATGGAGCGGTGCCGCTGCTCAAGCAATCGCGATCACGCCACCCGTTTGTTCAGCGCGCCTTCGCCGACAGCGCCTACAACAGCCCGCGCGTTGCCGACGCCACCTCCATAACGATCGAGATCGTCCGCAAATTCGCCGACCAGACCGGCTTCGTAGTCCATCCCCGGCGCTGGGTCGTCGAACGAACCTTTGCATGGATCAACCGGAACCGCCGCCTTGCCAAAGACTTCGAGCGCACGATCCGCTCCGCTACCGCGTTCCTCTACCCCGCAGCGGCACTCGTCATCATCAGGCGACTGGCTCGTTACGCATGAGATTCAAAACGGGTTCTGAAAGAACGTAGACGTGTGGAGCCGGCGTAAAAGATCGACGCGTCCGGGCCCCCCGTCCCAGTGAATTTCGTGCTTCTTTTTAAGCATTTAGTCGGATGTAGGTGGGGTTCCGAGTTGGACGCCGATTTACATCCTTGGGTCCGGTCCGCAGATCGGCCGTCGATGAGCGCTTGCGCCACTTGGCAACCGTCTTCTAGTTGACGCCGTGGCGCTTGGCCAGCGCCCTCAGGCTCTCTTTACTATGCTGTATCGCTCGACGGACGACCTCTGTCGTCGTGGCGCTCCCGTGTAAAACCTGGCTCATAGCGCTTCCTTCCACTCGCTCGTGGTTGTTGCACCATCAATCGCCGGGACCAAACATCTAATCATGCGGTGCCGAGGGGCGCGTCCCTCGCTTCGCCCATCGCCTCGTAATTGTTCTTCTGCCCGATCCGAGCCTCGTCCTGGAACCTGATCTCTATCGGTGTGCCGTGCGGGAGGGACGTTCGGACCTTGTCCAACACGGCGGCAAAGCCCCCTTTTTAAGGCTTCGATCGCGTCGAATTCCTGAGCATGATGCCTGGGCCGGGCCGAGAGCTTGCGGTTACCGAGCGCGCGCAGCTCGCGATTTAAAGTTGGTCGCGATACCGATAGCGAGAAGTCGTCCCACAACATCTGTGCCAGGTCGATGATCCGCCAGCGCACCATTTCGTGGACTGCCAATATCGGGCCACGCTCAATTGTCTTGACCAGCGCCGTGCGGTGAACCGCCTTTAGCAGCGACGGTTACCCTGGCGCCTTCCGGTCGATCAGCCCGTCACGGCCGGCCGCATTAAACTTCATCACCAAGGCCCGGACGATCTGCAACGTGACCCCGCCGATCCGCGCAGCCTCCGTCCGGCTTAACCCATCATAGATCGCGTCCAGCGCGAGCAAGCGCCGGTTTGCGCACCGTCCTTCGACAGCCGGGCGGCGCGCCTCACCGCGGTGGCGTCGAAGTCGGTGCGAAGCGCGATAAGCATGGCAAACCCCTGTCCGTTTGCCACTCTGAATCAAAGACCAGTGCTGCTGGCAACCCTCGGGAGTCATGGTCCGCAAGCCCTGGTATTAGGCATCTACGGTGTCATCGCAGAGCGATGAGCTTGGATCTACCCAGCGCAGAGCATTCCGGGAGCAAATGCGCCAAGCTCGCGGGGGGAAGAAGGAAGATAGAAATCAGCCGAATCAAGTGACTTTCTTGATAAGGCTATCGTTACTTGCATCTGTTAATTCAGCCCACTATGATGCAACTATTCCGACTGTAGTAGGAGGCTGCCGTGGTGGACTCGACCGACCGCAGGACGCGTAAGTTTTCCGAGGTCATGCCGCCGCAGCCGCGTCAGACTCTCAAGCTGACCAACCGCGGCGTGCCGCCTTCGCCCGAACTTGGCCCGCTGGAGAAGCTGATTGGCGTATGGGTAGGCGAGGGCACAGGTTGGAACATGATCGCTTTGCCCTTCCACGGTGCTTCGGCCCCACCTGCGGGCTTTAAGTTCCGTGTGCTGATGAATCAGTATAGCGAGGAGCTAAAGTTCACCTTTATAGACGACGACGTCCCGAATCGCGGTCTTGTTCGGCCGGGCGAGACGGACCTTGACGGCATCCCCGTCACCGCTGCCGACCAGATGGTGGTGACGGTGGACTATCAGCAGAAGATCGCGCAGGTCGCCGCCGAGGACCGGCCGACAAGCAGCGGATTGGCCGGCGCGCCGGGGTTGCCGATTCATCATGAGCCGGGCCTTTGGCTCTATGACAAGAATCGTCGCGCTAAGGACGACCAGATCAAGGGCGACGAGGTTTCGTTGATCGAGCTGGATGTCGCGCGTCTGGCGTCGATCCCGCACGGAAACTCCGTCTTGGCGCTAGGGCGGTCGGAGGTCCACTGCGGCATGCCGCCGATTCCCGCGATCAGTGGGCTCCCGTCGGGGCGGTTCGAGAATGTCGCGACCGCTGACTACGACTTTCGCGATGCCGTCAACGCAGACCCCTATCTGGAGCCTTACCGACACTATATCGAGCATCCGTTCAAGGGGAACGTCTCCGCGCCCGGCTTCCCTGGCTTTAGCCCCGCCGACATGAACGAGCTCCTGCGCTTCGCCAACCAGGGCGTAGACATCGTGCGAACGACAACGCTGACGGTGGATACCACGCGCAAGAGTGGCGGCGTGCGCAACGCCCCCTTCACGGTGCGCGAGGCGGAGCCGGTCAGCATGAAATCGACCTTCTGGATCCAGGAGCTGGCCGAAAAGGACGAGTATGGGCAGTCGAAGCTGCGTCTGCAATATTCGCAGATCGTGATGCTCCACTTCTTCCGTTCGCGCGAGGATGAGAATCCCGAACGGGCAGCGTGGCCGCATATCAGCATTGCGACGCTGGAGAAGGTGCCGGCTCGGTACGCACTGGTGGAGAGTTAAAGACCGAAGCAGGCGATTATCTCTTAGAGTGCGTTTGAGAAGGATTCCCAAGGGGGCCTTGGCGTGATTCATAGGGGGTCGGACCCACGATGCGAGCCGATGCCCGATGCCGAAGAGGAAGCCGCAAGCGAGGCGGCGCTACGACACTGACCTGACGGACATCCAGTGGGAGTTGATTGCGCCCTTGATCCCGGATGCGCGGGC
>NZ_VNIM01000089.1 GCF_007785815.1 Alterirhizorhabdus solaris
AGAATGCATGCCGCGCCGATGGTTGTCGGCGCATGGATATCTGCTGGCCAAATCCGCCGCTGCTTCCCAACATAGGACGTTGTCGGTGAGTACGGTGTGCACCTTGTACGGCACCGCGGCGATTAGGCCAGCATCCCCCGCTGCTGATCGCGGGGCGTCATCTCGCTACCGCCGCAGGTGTGCTACACGCCCATTCGCGTGCTGGTGGCGCGCAGCGACAGGACGAAACCGGACGGCTGACCTTGCGCTCTCCCCGCTCCGGTATGTCGATGCTAGCGGGCGGTTAACCCCAGCTACCTACCGATCGTTCGCCAACATATGATAAGGCGATGGCATGGCATCGCGGTCCTTTCGTCTCCTCCTGGTCGGCGGATACGTCTTGACGTTTGTGACGGTGTTCGCCGTCGCCGGGTCGTTTGACGGGGAAGCGGCCATTGGCCAGGCAAGGAGGACTGCTTCCGCCGTGGTCGAGGCCGCCACATATTATCCGGGATGCAATGCGGTGCGCGCAGCCGGCAAGGCCCCGCTCTATCGCGGTCAGCCCGGCTACCGCGAAAGCATGGACGGCGACAATGACGGTATCGTCTGTGAGCCCCACCCGGGGGCGGGTTTCATTCCGGATGGTATGAGGCACTATCCGCCCACGGGCCGCCGGCGGCACTGATCGGTAGCCCCCCGGTTGGCCAGCCCAGCCAGGGTCGTGTGCATCGCACAGTGTCGATGAGAAATCAGTCGGGCAGACCGGACAGGATACATCTGCCGTTGTTCGATCCCGCCCGTGCCGCCGTCTACACCGTCAGCAGTCCGTCAGGCGCCTCTTCGGATCATACCGGTCCCATCGCACGGCTACTCCGGCCTGGATCGCAGCACAGCTCAGGTCTCTCCCGTCGGCCCGGCTGCACCAGGCCGTGATCCGGCCGTGGCTCCTGCCGGTCGGCGTGCAGGTCAGGCTCACCGGCCGGACGAACCACAACTGGCCGTTCATCCCGCGATCCTCGCGCAGCACCCGCGCGCCCATCGTCGACGCCATGCGGCGGCGCTGTGCTCTCGGATCGCCAGCGATCGAGGGCTGTCCGGGGCGTGCCCGGCCGTTCATCTCGAGGGCGCCGATCCCCTGCAACCGGACCTTCTCGCCGGACCGGCAGTGGATCGGCCCGTCCACATCGTGGAGGGCGATGGCGAGGCAGATGAAGGGGAGCGGGACGATCACCGGGTGCGCCTACCACGGCCGCTGCGGTTCTAAATCGACAAGGCAACGATCGAGAGGACGGGAACATCCGACAACGCCCCCGTCACGGACTGCTCCCGGCGGCAGGCAAGGATCCAGCGATTGCGGTGGTGCCGACGGGCTCGACCCTGTGATACGACCACCACATGACGATGAGGATCACCAACGATCGCCCGATCGGGCATATCGCCGGCAGCATCGTGTTTCAGGCGGAAGATACCGGCGGCCCGTTCGAGCTCTGGGTGGCAGGCTTGCTATGGGAGCGCCTGCAGGCGGAAGCGCCAATCCCCGGGGATGGCGACGACCGCCGCGATTATGCGCTCAGCATGTTGGAGGCGACGGCAGCCGACGCCACGCCTTCTATCGCGAACAATGGTCTTCGGGTGTTGATACTCTGATGCTGGCCGAACGGGCACTATGGGCCTGCGCCAACAACGTCCTCATGACTCACGGCGGCCAGGCCCCGGCGTTCGCTGACGGCCGGATCGCCGCCCTTACCGAGGCTGGTGACGACGCCGGCGTAACCGTCTGGCGCATGATCGCCGACCGGATCGGGTCGCTGCGGGACACCGCAGGCGACGGGGGAGCTCGCCACTGATGTGCAACCGGGCGCGCATGGCTCATGAACCCGAGACGATCCACACGCGCTTCGGAACGGAATAGGCGGCGCCGCGACCGATGGACAACCGCTTCAACCCGGTCGAGCTCTATCCCAGGGCGCGGGCATGGATCGTTCGGGAGCAGGGCGGCAGAAGGGGTATCGACGTCGGCACCTGGGATGTGCTGGGCAGCCAAGCCAAATGGCCGATGACCAACGTCCGCCAGCTCGGCCTGCCGCAATGGCGCCGGCTTGCTGCCGACCCCGGCAACCGCTGCCTGATCCCGCTGACCGAATTCGCCGAATGGACGCCCGACACCCACGCGGTCGGCGGCGGCAAGCCGATCAAGGGGGAGATGTGGTTCGCCTGCACGGACCAGCCGATCTTCGCGGTGGCGGGCTTTGCGCAGCAGATCGGTGACCAACTGTGCTGGGCGATGGTCACCTGCGATCCGAACCCGTTGGTGGCGCCGTTCCACCCGAAGGCGATGATCACGATCCTGGACGAAAGCGACTGGGATCAGTGGCTGTGCGGTAGCTATGACGAGGCGGTCATACTCCACCGGCCCGTCATAGTCGATGGACCACTCAGAAGGAGGTAGCTCAGGCTGCTGGTCCTGATGAAAGTCCGCAGACCAACTTCCTAATCACGTCATTGCGCTCGGAGGGTTCCGCCCTGGACGCCATTTGAGCGCTAACGCATTTGGAGATCGTCCTATGAAGGCACACTTTGCGGTCGCCGACAACTTTTTTCCTTATTTTTCTGTCTTCTTGATAAGTCTATTTGGCCGGCCGAAGTATTAACCTTTTATTCAGCTTCCCCGACGACATCGCTGCGACTATCCGGCCATCGACGAGCCCCGGGGGCCGTTTGTTGAAGGATCGCAGGGTGGCAGCATCGGTAATCACGCTCGACGGCAGCCTTGCGGACTGGGCCTCGACGACCAGAATCGATCGTGGCGGCAATGCCGGTTTCGCCGTTTACGGCCAAGCGGATGCTACTGATTTCGTCTTCGCCATCAAGGCGCCTACGGCGATCGGCGCGAACACGACGATCTGGCTGAACACCGATCGCAGCACCGTCACCGGCTACCAGATCTTCGGCTTTGCCGGCGGCGCCGAATATAACGTGAACTTCGATGCGGCGGGCAAGGCCGCGCTGTACAGCGGCGCCGCCGGACAGACGCTGGTGCAGGCCGATCTCGCGCTGGCCTATTCGGCGGACGGCACCACGGTGGAGTTGCGCGTGCCCAAGGCGCTGATCGGCAAGCCGCAGGCGCTGGACGTGCTGCTCGACGTGAACGATCGGACCTTCGTGCCGGGCAGCTATTCGGAACGCGGCTTTACCGTCTTCGATGTCCCAGCGCACGCGCCCGATCCGGCCACCCGCATCGGCATCGTCTGGTCGGAGACGACGGCTAACGCCTATTTTGACAAGACGGCTTATTCGCAGCTGTTCATGAACGCGCAGGATCAGGCCCGGCAGGCCGGCACGCCGTTCGACCTGCTGACCGAGGCGGACCTCATCAACCTCGACAAGCTCTCCCATTACGACACCCTCGTCTTCCCCTCGTTTCGCAACGTGGAGGCCACGCAGGCGGATGCGATCGCCAACACGCTGGAGCAGGCTACCAAACAAAATGGCATCGGCCTGATCGCCGCCGGCGAATTCATGACGAACGACGCGAGCGGGGCGGCGCTGGCCGGCGATTCCTATGCCCGCATGAAGCTGCTGTTCGATGCGACTCGCGTGACCGGCGGTTTCCCGGCAAGCGTGGATGTGCGCGCCACCGACACGACGAAGGAGGTGCTGACCAACTTTGCGAATGGCGAACTGGTGCGCCATTATGACGGGGTCGGCTGGAACGCCTTCACCAGCGTTTCCGGCAACGGCCAGACGATCGCCACGCAGACCGTGGCCGGGCAGACCCATGCCGCTGTCCTCGCCACGCAGACGGGCGGCCGCAACGTGCTGTTCTCCACCGAAGGCATGATGGCGGACAGCAATCTGCTGCAACAGGCGATCACGCACAGCGTGCACCCCAACGGCATGTCCATCGGCCTCCAGATCACACGCAACGCCGCCATCGTCGCCTCGCGCACCGATATGGACCAGAGCCAGGAGATTTCGGACGTCAAGCCGACCGACGGCACCGCCGGCATCTACGACAAGCTGCTGCCGATCCTGGACGAGTGGAAGGCGAAGTATAATTTCGTCGGCAGCTATTACGTCAACGTTGGCAACAATCCGGCGGGCGGGCAGGAAACCGACTGGAGCGTCACCGCCCCCGCGCTCGCCAAGATGCTTGCCGCCGGCAACGAGATCGGCACGCACAGCTACACCCATCCCGAGAATACGAACCTTCTTACCGCCGATCAGATCGCGTTCGAGTTCGGTCAGAGCAAGGCCGTGATCGAACAGAAAATGTCGGCCTATCTGGGCCGCGCCTTCACGATCGAAGGTGCCGCCGTTCCCGGCGCGCCCGAGAAGATCGGCGTCTCGGCCGAAATCCTGAAGCATGTCGATTATCTCAGCGGCGGCTATTCGGGCGTCGGCGCGGGCTATCCTGGCGCGATCGGCTATCTCAGCCCCACGCTTGCCGGGAAGACCTATATCGCGCCGAACACCTCGTTCGATTTCAGCCTCGTGGAATTTCAGAACAAGACGCCGGCCGAGGCATCGGCCGCATGGGCGAAGGAATGGGACGCGCTGATCGCAAAGGCCGAGGCGCCGGTGGTGGTGTGGCCGTGGCATGACTACGGTCCTACCCTCACCTCGCTGACCGAAGGCGTGGCCTCGCCTTACACGAAGGCCATGTTCGACATGTGGATCGCGCGCGCCGCCGCCGCCGGCGCCGAGTTCGTCACGCTGGACGATCTGGCCAAGCGGTCGGACAGTTTCGCCGCCTCGGACCTCACCGCCACGATCGTCGGCGACACGATCACCGCCACGGTCACTTCCGCCGCCGCCGGCACGTTCGCGCTCGACGTGGACGGTCAGGGCACTAGGGTGATCCAGAGCGTGGCCAGCTGGTACGCCTATGATGATGACAGCGTGTTCCTGCCCGCCAAGGGCGGCACCTTCACCATCACGATGGGCGTCAAGGTCGACGACGTGACGCATATCACCGCGCTGCCGATGCGCGGAGAACTGCTGGCACTTACGGGCAATGGCGCCAACCTGTCCTTCTCGGTGATCGGCGAGGGGCAGGTGACGGTCGATCTGCGCGCTCAGGACACCGATTTCATCAGCTATACGGGCGCCACGGTGGTGAAGCAGGCCGGCGAGATCGTCACGCTCGATGTCGGCGCCCTCGGCCGGCACGATGTGTCGATCACCTACAACGCCAATCTCGCGCCGGTGATCGATTCGAACGGCGGCGGTGCGGCCGCCTCACTGCGGGCGGCGGAGAATGTCGCCGCCGTCACCACCGTCCACGCGGTGGATGGCAACAGCGCAATGGGCGATATGCTGACCTATTCCGTCACCGGTGGCGCCGATGCCGGCTTCTTCGCGATCGACGCGAGGACGGGCGCACTCGTGTTCAAGGCCGCGCCCGATTTCGAGGTGCCGCTCGATAGCGGCGCGAACAACGTCTACGACGTGATCGTCGGCGCCGCGGACAGCCGTGGCACGATCGACACGCAGGCGCTGGCGATCACGATCGGCGATGTGGCGGGGATCACGATCAACGGAACCTCCCGCGCCGAAACGCTGAACGGCAGCGGCGAGAACGATGTGATCTACGGCAATAACGGCAAGGATGTGCTGAACGGACTGGGCGGCAACGATCTGCTCGACGGCGGCAACCTGAACGACACGCTGAACGGCGGCGACGGCAACGATACGCTGTACGGCGGCGACGACGACGACATCCTGTTCGGCGGCAACGGCAACGATATCCTGATCGGTGGTGTCGACAAGGATGTCCTTACGGGCGGTGCCGGCGCGGACATGTTCCGCTTCCTCACCGATCGGGACAGCAGCACCCTGTCCAGCCGTCGCGACATCATTACTGATTTCCAGCAGGGCGTGGACAAGATCGATCTGTCGGCGATCGATGCGAACGTCGGCCTGTTCTCGCAAGCCGGGGATCAGGCCTTTACCCTTCTGAAGGCCGGCCAGGCGTTCACCGGCCCGGCGCAGCTGAGCTACAATTACCAGGTGATCGCGGGCGTCGAATATACCGTCGTCACCGGCAACACCGATTTTCTCCGCACGGCCGATTTCTCCATCGCGCTGACCGGCCACCACATGTTGAACACCGGCGATTTCTTCCTTTAGGCAAGCCGCGCGGCGCGGTGCGTAATCAGAGAATAACGTTCTCTGTCTATCGGTCGGCCATCGGCGCCCGGCCGAGCTGGATCGAACGGAGTGACATGGCCGGTATCGGCTTCAAACTGGTCAAGCTCGCCTCGCGCTCCGGCGTAGGCGGCACCTTGGCGGCGGCGATCCACGGCGCGGCGATCAGCGCCGGGCCGTGGATCTGCATGTCTGCCGCGATCCTCGGGCTGCAATACTGGCTGGCCGGATCGATCGACGGCCGCACGATGCTGGGTCTGCAGGCCGTGCTCACCTACGCCTTCAGTCTCTCCGCCGTCGTTGCTGCGCCGATCGTGGCGGTCGCCACGCGGCTTGTCGCCGATGCGCTATTCGCCCGTGCGCCCGATCGGTTGCCCGGTATCCTGTTCGCCGCCCTTGCCACCGGTGCCGGTGCGGTAACCGGCACGGGCGCGCTGCTGTTCAGCCTTTGCGCGGCGTTGCCGGCGGTGGAAACGATGCTGGCGATCGCCTTCACCGGTCTGCTCACCGTCGTCTGGATCGCCACCCTGTTCCTCACCGCGATCCGGGATTATCGCCGCGTGATCCTGGCCTATGTGGCGGGGATCGCGGCGGCGGCGCCGTTGGCGTGGCTCACGCCGCCCGGCGGCACGATGTTGCTGCCGCTGCTGGCGGTGGTGGCGGGCGCTGTCATACTCACCGCCACGCTGATCGTTTCGATCCGCGCGAGCTTTCCCGCGTTGCCCGTATGGCCGGCGCTCTGGTGGCACGCCTTTGCCGTCCACGCGCAGGTGGCGCTGGCCGGGCTGTTCGCCACGATGGCGATCTGGGTGGACAAGTGGATCATCTGGCAGGGGCAAGGCAGCGTGGCCGCCAGCGGGATGCTGCGGCTGAACCCGCTCTACGACGGCGCCAGCTTCCTCGGCCTGCTCTCGCTCGTCGTCGGTCTCACCCTGATCCTCGTGGTGGTGGAGACGCGGTTCGATCGCGCGTTCGGCCGGCTGATGGCGGGGTGCACCAGCCATGCCGTGCTCGCCCGGCTGGATGTGCTGCGCGCCGATCTGGTGACGGTGCTGCTGGAGGGGGGGCGCGTGCTGATCGTGGGGCAAGCCGCGCTGGCGCTCGCCTTGTGGGTCACGGCGCCGATGCTGCTGGAGGCGATCGGGGCGGATCCGCGTGCGATCATCGGCTTCCGGTTCGTCGTCGCGGGCGCGGTGTTCCATGTCCTGGCGCTCTACGCCACGATCGTGCTGTCTTATTACGATCTCAACGGCCGCGCCTTGCTGGCTTCCGCCGGCTTCCTCGCCGTCAGCGCCGTCACCACGCTGATCGCGCTGCCGCAGGGCTTCGCCCGGTTCGGCTGGGGCTACATGGCAGGGGCGATCTTCGCCAGCATCGTGGCGCTCGCCGCGACGGGGCTGGCCACGCGCGATCTGCTGTACCTGCTGTTCGTCGGCAACAATCCCGCGATCCGCGGCGACGATCGCAGATGGGCCTGAAATGATCGTTCGCCCCTCCCGCCGCGCCCTGCTCGCCTCCGCGCTCGCTCTGGTGACTGCCATGCTGCCGCTGCGCTGCGCCGTCGCCGCCGACGCACGTCCCGCATTGCCCCGGGGGCAGTGGCGCTGGGCGGTGGATTACGGGCCGATGCCCGACCCGGCGATCGCGCGGACGGTGGACCTCCTCGTCGTCGAACCCGACCACGCCGGCGCCACGCCCGTCACGCGCGGCAGCGGCCCGCTGCTGCTCGCCTATCTCAGCCTCGGCGAGGTCGCGGCATCGCGGCCCTATGCCGCCCGGCTGCGCGCCGACGGGCTGCTCGGCAGGCGCAATCCGCATTGGCCCGAGGCCAGTTACATCGATCTGCGCGATCCGCGCTGGCGGCGGATGGTGCTGGAACGGATCATCCCGCCGCTGGTGGCGCGCGGCTTCGACGGCATCTTCTTCGATACGCTCGACAATGCCGAGGCGATGGAGGCGGCCGATCCGGCCGGCGCGGCAGGCATGGTCGCCGCCGCCGCCGCGCTGGTGAAGGCCATCCGCCAACGCTTTCCGCGATTGCTGCTGATGATGAACCGTGGTTACGCGATGCTGCCCACGGTCGCGCCGCACATCGATCTGCTGCTGGGCGAGGCGATGGCGTCGCGCTGGAACTTCGCGACGAAACGCTACGAGAAACTGAGCGACGCCGATTGGACATGGCAGGCCGATCGACTGCGGGCTGCCCGCGACGTCAATCCCGCCCTCGCGCTGCTCACGCTCGATTACTGGTCGATGGACGATCCCGCCACGGTGCGCGCGCTCTACGCGCGGGAGCGGGCGGCGGGCTTCGTCCCCTATGTCTCGATGCTGGCGCTCGACCGGCTATATGCGGAACCGGAATGACACACCGGCTCCGCATTACCCCACACCGTCTCGGCGCCAGCGTCGGGATCGTGTTGCTGGGGCTGGGCGCCATCGCGACCGCCTCCGCGCTGATGGCGCCGAGCGAGACGGCGCTGCTCCAGGCCTCGGTGAGCGCGCGCGATTTCGGCACCGCGCGCCTGCCTTCACGCGATGCCGGAACGGATGCGCCCGGCCGGTTCGCGCTGGGCCTGCGCGCGCTGATCGGGGCCGGCCGAACGGATGCGGCGCTGGCGGAGATCGAGCGTCGCCGCACCGCCCGCCCGGACGATCTGTCGCTCCGTCGCCAGCGCGCGATGCTGCTGGGCACATTGGGCCGCACCGCCGACCAGCAAACCGAACTGGCGGCGATCGCGCGGCGCACGGCGCGGGCCGACGATATCCGCGCCCTCATCGCCGCCGCCGCCGCGCGGGGCGACTGGCGGGCGGAGCGCGGCGTCTTCCTCTCCCTCGCCGGGCAAGCGAGCGATGCGGAAACCGAGCGGCTTGCCGCGCTGGATGCGAAGGCCGGCGACCAGACCAGCGCATGGCACCGGCTGGCGACGCTGGAGGCGAGCGGCCGGCGGATCAGCCCGCCTGCCGTGGCGCAACTGATCGCATTGGCGGCCACGCACGCACCGGCGGATGCGTTTCTCCCTTTGTACGCCCGTCTGCGCACCGCCGGGCACAGCGTGCCGCCACTGGATGCGCTGCTCGATACCATCGCGGCGACCCGCCCGGCGGTGGCGCTGGCGCTGGCCACGCAGGCGGCGGCGGGCGATCCGCTGCGGCTGGCCGAACGCCGCATCCGCCTTCTCGAGGCCGCCGGCCAGCGCGCGCCAGCCCTGGCGCTGTTCGACCGGATCATCGCCGCCCCCGCCGGCACCGTCTCGCAGGCCGCGATCGTGCGGCTGGCGTATGATCTGGATGCCGTCCCGACGCTGTTCCGCGCGATCGCGGCAGGACGCCTCGCCCGCCTGCCCCCGCCGCTCGCACTCGATCTGGCCCGCCGCGCCGTCGCGGCAGGCCAGCCCGGCACGATTCCGGCTATCGACGCCGCCGCCGTGGGGGACTGGCGCCGGCTCGATCCGTGGCTCGCGGTGCAACTCGCCCGTCGCGCCGGGGATCGGGCCGGCGTACGCCGCTACGCCGCCATGCTGCCACCGGATCGCACCGCCGGCATCGAGGAGGCGATGGCGCGTGCCGCCGGCGATCGCACAGCGCTGCGCGATATCCTGATGGGGAACGGGAAAGATCCGGCCACCGCTGCTGAACGGCTGATCGCGGACGGTTTCGCAGCGGATGGCGAAAGGTTGTTGCTGCGGGCCGCCGCCACCGCCGCGCCCGGCGATCCCATCGTCGCGCGCTTGCTCTACCTCTGGGGTCCGCGCCCCCGGCCCGAACGGCTGGCGTGGCTCTTGGCGCGCGCGCATGCCGCGCCCGATACCGGCGGCCGCCTCGAATGGCTGCGCCTCTATGCCAATCGCGCGCCGCCGGGCGCCGCCCTCGCCGCGCTCGCCGGCGATCCGGCCGGAGGGACGACCCCGTCGCTCCTCGCCCGCCTCGCCATCGCGGCCGGCGCCGGACGGCGCGCGGACGCGGCCGCCGCCGTGAACGGCCTGCTCGACGGCCGCTTGCTCGCCACTGCCGAACTGCGCCGGATCGTACCGCTGCTGCCTGCCGGGGAGTCGCGGCAACGGCTGGCGGTCTATGCGCGGCTGGCGGGGGCGGGCGGCGCCACGCCACGGATGCGTTGCGATCTCGCCTGGTCGTCCTTCGCGACGCGCCGGCTGGACGAAGCGCGCGATCATGCGGCCGCCTGCCTTGCCGGCAACCCGGACGATTCCGCCGCGCTGTCGCTGGCCGGGGAGATCGCGCAGGCGGCGGGGGACGATACAGCCGCCCGGCGCCTGTATGCCCGCGCGCTTGCCGCCACGCCCGAAACCGCAAAGACGGTCGCCGCACGCGCGACGCTGATCGAACGCCTCGGCCGCCCGCGCGATGCGCTGGCGATCGTTCGCGCCGCGCGTGCCGATGCTCTGCGGGACGGCGATGCCCTGCAAGACAAGGCGTTGCGCGCGCTGGAGGCGCGGCTGCTGATCGCCACCGGCCGGCCCGCCGCCGCCGGCACCCTTTTGGCCGGCACCGGACGATGATGATCGCCGCCCTGATCGGCCTCGCCGCCGTGACCGATCCCGTCCGCCATCTGCCGGAGCCGGTCATTGCCGACCTGTTCGATGATCCGCCCGCCTTGCCCGCGCCGCTGCCGCCGGCCCCCGCCGTCGGCGCGGTCACGATCCTGCTGCGCTGGCCCGCAGCCGTGGCCGTCACCGTCGAGCAGACGGAAGGAGATCTGATCGCCCGTTACGATCGGCTGCTGGACGAAGCCCATGCCGCCGCCTTCGCCGCCGCTGTCGGCGATCGCCTCGATCGGCTGGATTGGGGGCCGGACAATCTCGTCATGCGCGGCCGCCCGGACCAGCGGCTCACCGCCCGCATCCTGCCTGATGGCCTCGCCATCCTGTTCGAGACGCTGCCGCCCCTGCCAGAGGCGGCCGAACCCGATGACGGCCGCGATGCCGGCCTGCTGCGTGCGCAGGCGGAAGCGGCGGCCGGCTATCCCGCGCGCGCGCGCTGCCGGATCGCGACGATTGCCGCCGCCTGGCCGGACGATCCGGCGGTGCAGGCGTCGCTCGCCTCGGCTGAATATGCCTCCGGCCGTGTCGAGGATGCCGCCGCCCGTTATCGTGCCTCGCCCGATGGCGGGGGCGTGGCCGGGCGAGCGGCCGCACGCGCCGTCGGCCCCGCCACCGAGGCCAGCGCGCTGCTGCGCGACGGGCGCGGGTTCGACCAGCAGGAGGTGACGGTCCGCGTCGGCGCGCCCCTTTCCGCGACGCTGCGGCTGGAGGCCGGGGCGCGCCACGTCCGCTCTCGCGGCGACGACCCGGCGGGGGCCACGATCCGGCGGAAGATGGATGCGACGGAGGGCGGCCTGTCGCTCGCCGCGCGCGTCGCCCCCGATGTGCGCCTGCGGCTGGATATCACCACGCTGCTCGATGCCAATATCGTCGGCACCGGAATCACCGCGAGCGTCGGCGATCCGGAGCGGCGGGGCACGCTGCGCCTCGCCTATCATCTGCCCGATCTGGCTACGTCGCCGGGCGCGCTGCTGGGCGGCTGGATCGATCGTGCCGGCATCGGCGGCGGCGCCCGTTTCGCGCCCGGCTTCACCGTGCGGGCCGAGGGCGGCGGGATCCGCTACGGCCTGATCGGCGGCGGCCGGCGCGTGACCAGCTTGGTGGCCGAAGGCGGCCTTGAGTATCTCGTCCGCCGCCGCCTGCCCACGTTGGCGCTCGCCTACCGCTTCGATGGCGAATATATCCTCGACCGGCGCGTGGCGGACATCGCATATTCCGCCATCGCCAACCGCGAGAACCACATCGTAGAGGGCACGATCGGCCAGCCGATCGGCGGCAGGCTGGCGTTGACCGGCGTGGCGGGGTGGACGGTCAATCGATATGGCGGCAGCGGCCCGGTCGCCTCACTCGGCCTGTCGCTGGTGCCGGTCAACGGGTGGGAGGCCAGCCTGATTGGCGGGATCAGTTCCATCTCGCGCGCCGGCCTGCCGGAACGCCAGCGTTATGGTCGCCTCAATGTCACCCGTCGACTGGGCGCCACGCCGTGAACGGCACGGCCACCGCCCCCGACCGTCGCAAGCCGGATGCCGAGTTCGTCCACGCCACGCCGTTGCGGATCGGGCTGGAAATCACGGTGGCGTTCGCGCTGCTGCTGCTGCTCGACCGGCTGACGCTGGGGGGGCACGGCTTCGCGGGCATCGATCCGCATCCCTTCTGGCTGCCGGTCATCCTGGCGGCGGTGCTGTACGGCACGGGCGGCGGCATCGCCGCAGCGGCGGTCGCATCCGCATTGTGGGTGGCGCTGGTGCCGATCGTGTTCGCCTCGGGGCAGGATTATTTCGCCTACATCCTCGCGATCGCCAAGCTGCCGTTGCTGTGGACGATCGCCGCGCTCGGCCTTGGCGAGATCGCCACGTTCCGCGAACGCCGACTGGTGAAGACGCTGCGGCGCGAGGCGAAACACATGCAGGAAGTCAACACGCTCTCGCGCCGCTATGCCCGGCTGAACGAGGTGAACCGGACGCTGCAGAACCGGATCGTCGCCGAAACGCGCACTGCCGGCCATGTCGCCGAATGGATGATGGCGGCGGGGCGGCCGGGGGCGCGGGTGGACGATCTCGTCGCGCTGATCGCGCTCGTCGCCGATACGACGGCATTTACCCTCTACCGGCTCGATGAAGGGGTTCCGGCCCCGGTCGGCGAAATGCCGGGCGCGGTCGCGGCGCCCGTGCCCGGCGGGGTCTTGCTGCACCGCGCCGCCACGCGCCGCGTGCCGATCCATGTCGGCGATGCCGGCGATCGCGCCGTGCTCGGCACCGCCGTGGTCGCCGTGCCGGTGCACCTCGGCCGGGGCGGCACTTTCGCCGGGCTGCTGCTGTTCCACGATCTCCCGCCGCAGCGGCTCACGGCGGCGGGGATCGCGGCGCTCGGCGGCTTGTCGCACTGGCTCGACGATCTCGTCGCGTTGCACTGGCCGTCGGACGCCGCGTGATCCACCGCGGCCTGCTGCTCGTCGCCGTGGCGCATCTTGCCACAATCGGCCTGCTGCTGGCCGGATGGTTGCCGGTCGCGGCCGGTGTGGTCCTGCACACCCTGCTCACGCTGGCGGCGATCCAGCTGGTGGCGCGGTCCGCTGTGTCGATCGCGGCGATGGCGGCCGCCCCGCTGGGGCCGGCGGCGATGCTGGTCGCCTATGCGGTCGCGCTCCATTCGCGCCGCCTGCGCCCGACCGCCCCGGCCGTGCTGGCCGCCCATACCGGACGCGGCCCGGCGAACGACCGCCGCCTGACCGACCGGATCGAGGATGATCGGCTGCGATCACCCGATGCCGGGAAACTCGTCAACTTCGCCGATGCGTTGCGGCATGGCGATGTCGCCCTGCGCCAGTCGGTCGTCAGTGTCGTAGTGCGCAACTTCGTGCCGGCGCTCTCGCCGCTGATCGCCATCGCGCTCACCGATGCCGATCAGGCGATCCGCACGCAGGCCGCCGCCGCCGTCGCCGAGATCGATCAGGATCTGGCCCGCCGACGCACCGATCTGGTCGACCAGGCCGCCGCGAACCCAGCCGTCGCCGACGCGCTGTTGACGCTGTTGCACGACCATGCGGAAAGCAACGTCCTGCTTTCCCCGGCAAGCCGCCGCGCGATCGCTTTGGATGCCGCTGCCTACGGCGCGATGATGCTGGAAGCGATCCCACCGGGTCGGCGTGATCGGCTGCCGGCGGCAAGACGGCACGCCAAGGCACTGTGTCGCGTGGATCGGGCGGCGGAGGCCGTCGCGTTGCTCACCCCCATCGTCGATCCGCGGGTTGCCGCGCCGGTAGATATCACCGCGCTGATGGAGGCGCTGCTCGCCGCGCGTGCTTATGCCGCTCTTGGCGATCTGGCGCAGGTGGCGCAAAGGCGCGAAGCGCCGCCCGAACTTGCCGCCATGCTGGATTTCTGGCACGATCGGAAGGAGGCCTGATGCCACCCGCCACCAACGAACAAGCCGACATCTGCATCATCGTGGAGGGGGCCTTCCCCTATGTGGTCGGCGGGGTCGCCTCGTGGCTGGCCGATCTGATCGCGGGTCTCGGCGACCTGCGCTTCCACGTCGTCGCGATCAAAGCGGATGCCGCCCCGCTGCCCTGGCGCGTCCAGCCGCCCGCCAACGTCACCGGCCTCACCGAGGTCGCTTTGTGGCCGGGCGCGTCGCGCAACCCCCATATCCTGCCCGATCGCACGGTGAACGCGCTGTGCGACGGGATCGAGTCGATGATCGGCGGCGGCGGGATTGAGGCCCTGCTCGGGCTCGTTCGGTATACGCGCGCGTTACGCGCCGGCATCGCGCCCGGCGACATCCTCGATCACCGCGCCTTCTTCACCAAGGCGCAGGCGTTGTATCGTCGGACGATGCCCTCGGCGTCTTTCCATCATTTTTTCTGGGCGTGGCGCTCGCTGATCGGCGGATTGCTCTCGATGCTGCTGGCGCCGCTCCCGCGCGCCCGCGTTTATCACACGATCTCGACCGGGTTCGCCGGCCTGCTCGCTGCGCGCGCGCGGATCGAGACCGGGCGGCCCGCCTTCCTTACCGAACATGGCATCTATCTGCTCGAACGACAGATCGAGATCATGATGGCGGCATGGATCGGCGACCGGATCGAGAGCGGCCTGACGCTTGACACGCCGGCCGATGACTTGCGCGACATCTGGCTACGCGCCTTCGACAGCTACGCCCGCACCTGCTATCAGGCCTGCGATCCGATCGTCGCACTTTATGGCGCCAGCAACACGATCCAGCAGCGCCTTGGTGCCACCGCCACTCGCGTGCGCGCCATCCCCAACGGCGTCGATCACGCCCGTTTCGCGGCGCTGCCCGATGCGCGCGTGCCAGACAGGCCAGTAGTGGCGCTGATCGGGCGCGTTGTCGAAATCAAGGATGTGAAGACCTATATTCGCGCCTGCGCCATGGTGCATCGCGCGCTGCCGCACGCTACCTTTTTTATCCTCGGGCCGACCGAGGAGAATCCGGCCTATGCTGCCGAATGTCGCACGCTCGTGACGGCGCTGGGGCTGGACGACGCGATCACCTTCACCGGCCGGGTCGACATCCTCGAATGGCTGCCCCGGATCGATCTTGTCGTGCTCACTAGCCTTTCGGAAGCGCAGCCGCTGGTGATCTTGGAGGCTGGCGCGGCGGGGATACCCATCGTGGCGCCCGATGTGGGTTGCTGCCGCGAACTGATCGAGGGGCGGCCGGATCAGCCCGCCTCGCCGGGCGCGGGTGGGATCGTTACTGCGTTGGCGAACCCGCAGGCCACCGGAGACGCAATCGTGCTGATCCTTAGCGATTACGCGCTGAGGCGGGAGATGGGCCGGGTGCTTCAGCGGCGCGGCGGCGCTTATTACAATCGCGCCGAAATCCTGCGGCAGTATCGCGATCTCTATCTCGAACGGTCGGCTGCTCCGATACGTTCACCTTTTTGATCCTAGCATTACAGTTGCGCTTTGGATTGGATATGCGTTCGTTTGGCGGCGGCTTGATGAGCGCGCCGCCAGCATGGGCGCCGCCCTCCCGGCGAGTGCGGGGACGTGGAAGATCGCCACGCACGCCAGCGACCGCCGTTCGCACAGCGCCTCATAGGCGAAGTTCGTCGCCAACATCCACGCCCGGTGCGTCGGCACCTCGTCGCCGAAACGCACCGTGGTGTTGGTCAGCAAGTCGACCTGCTCGGGGAGCAGCTGCTCCTCGTACAGCCGCACGAGTGCTGCGATGTCGGTCAGCTGCGCGCGGCGGCAACGCCGGCCGACGCCGGCCGGCACATGGTGGTGGTGTTCAAGGGTCATGTCCTTCAAGAGCGTTTTGACGCTTCTCTTCCGGGCTTTTTCTCACCCGTCAGCGAAGCATCTGCTCCTTCAAGATCTCCCTCAGGCCCTTCTGCGGTCGAGGATCGACCGCCGCTTTCTACCTGCCTTTTACCTTTTCCGAGCAGGCTCAATGCATGATGCTGTATCAGTGGATCCACTCGCATTTCTTGGGCCCTTAGAGTGCGTTTGAAAAGGCCGTCTCCTCACGTCCATCGACGTAGCAGAGTGGCGGAGGCGGCGATGGTGATGAGGGTTTCGGCGACGGCGGTGAGCTGCTCATAGTCGCGGACCAGGCGGCGGTTCTTGAA